>NZ_NWSW01000023.1:0-127289 GCF_002531805.1 Rhizobium sp. M1
TGCGGATGCGCTCGAGGATTTCGTTGCGCCGCTGCCGCGATGTGGATGGCAGAGCAAGAAGCACGTTGTGCACGCCAAGAGCCTCGGCGAGTACAGGCAGATCGGACGGGTCGTAGATCGGCAAGCCGCCCATGATGCCGCCCTTAAGACGCGGATCATCATCCAGGTAGCCGACGACATTGAGTTCGGCGCTATTTGTCAGCGCGCCGGCGAGTTGTCGGCCGGCATTCCCTGCCCCGTAGATCAGCACCTTGGCGAGCGTATTCTGGTGAAGGATCCGCTGATAGGTATCGCCGAGCCAATAGCGGATGCCCAACCGCGACAGACCGATCGCGATCAGCAGCAGGAAGGGCTGGAGAATACCGACGGTTCTCGGAACGCCCGGGACGCTCAGCGCCGTAAATATCGTCATGAAGGCGACGCCGTAGATCGCAATCGCCTTTAGAACCGCGATGAAAGCGGCCATGTTGGCATAACGAAAGATCGCCCGATACATGCCCATGACGATGAAGATGGGAAGGGCCATGCACAAGGAAACGAAGACCGGCAGCCACTGCACGCCGGTCAGCACCGTCCATTCGTTCAAGCGGAAGCAATAGGCCAGCCAGATCGTCAGGACACAAAGACTGGAATCCACCAGCAAGGCGAGCGCGCGTTTGGCAGCACGCGGCATCGCCAGCAAAGGGGCGACGAGCGCCTGCATCGGCACTAAGAACCATGCTGAGCGTGGCGTCTCAGTGGGGGTATTTTCAGGCATTGCTTCCCAGCGTCTCGCAGATCAATCAGACAATCACCTTCTTGTCATTTTCTACAACGAGCGCAACTGAAATAATCGGAAATCAAGGTCTTCCGCACCGCTTATCTATCGGAAGTTGGTAACTTAATGCCTTATTCCCTTGCGGCCGATCACCTTGCCGGCGGTCAGAAACAGAATGCGCATGTCGAAACCGAACGAGCGCCGCTCGAGATATTCGACATCGAATTTCACCTTGTCAGGAATCGGCAACTCGTCGCGGCCGTTGATCTGCGCCCAACCGGTCAATCCGGGCAGGAGTTTATCGACGCCGTGGGCTGTCCGCAATTCGATCAGATCATATTGGTTGTAGAGCGCCGGCCGAGGCCCGACAAAACTCATTTTGCCGCCCAGAATGCACCAGAGCTGCGGCAATTCGTCGAGGCTCGATTTGCGCAGAAACGAACCGATGGGTGTCAGAAACCGATCGGGATTCTCGAGCAGATGTGTGGCAACCGTCGGCGTGTCGACACGCATGCTGCGAAATTTCGGCATCAGGAAGATCTGATTGAAGCGGCCGACACGTTTTGACCAGTAGAGGATTGGCCCCGTCGAGGTCAGCCGGACACATAGAGCGACGACAAGGATCGGAACCAGCAGGATGACCGACGCGACCACAGCCAGAAGAAAATCGACCGCCCGTTTCAAACCCATGCTCCGCACTTGTTCCATCGCCTTGTGGGGATTTCGCCATACGCCCCACCGCGCCGTATCGTCAAAAAGGTGTTTCACGTCAACTCCAGTGGGCGTCGTTTCCTCCATGGAACTCTGGCTTTTAGTTTAAAAGACCAATATGTCGCCTGTGCTTAGGAGAACCGCTGACGCCCCGACGCCTCCCGGCAACTCCTTCTTTGGACCCGACGGGCGGGCCTCGCATTTAGGTCCTGGCGCTACATTTATATCTCAGTGATCTGCGCAGAACGGAGACCTCTCTTGGAACGATCGCTATTTCTCGCCAAGCTTCTGGGGCCGACATTCGTCGCCGTCGCGTTGGGGATGCTGCTCAATCTCGGCCTGTACCGGACTATAATCGCCGAGGGGCTGCATGCCGGCATCTTACTCTACCTGTCCGGCTTCCTGTCGATGCTCGGTGGCCTGGCAATCGTCAACCTGCACAACAGGTGGCAGATGGACTGGCGGGTCGTCATTACAGTACTGGGCTGGTTGATGACAATCGGTGGCGCCATCCGGATCGTCTTGCCACAAATAGCAATTGCGGTCGGTTCGACTATTTATAGCGGTCGCGCCTCCGTTGTCGTCGCCGCCCTCACAACCGGGGCG
Source organism: Rhizobium sp. M1 (assembly GCF_002531805.1). NCBI lineage: Bacteria > Pseudomonadati > Pseudomonadota > Alphaproteobacteria > Hyphomicrobiales > Rhizobiaceae > Rhizobium > Rhizobium sp. M1. The sequence continues at coordinate 2,075 of NZ_NWSW01000023.1, forward strand.
CTGGGCGTGTTCCTCAGTTTCAAGGGTTACATGCGGCGCTCCTAAGCCATGAAACTTCTACATCGACGATTTCGGCCACGCGCGCAAATATAAGCGCCAAACACGACGGCCGCATCGATCTCGTCAAAGAATCCGGACTTCGAGAAGCACGTGTGCTGCCCATGTGAAGCCGTTAAGCCAAAATTGAATGCTGGATTTTCAGCTTGGCGCTTCAATTGAAATTGGGACGTAAAAGCCACAACGGAACGCGCGGCGGATCATCGGCCATTTCCCTCCCTCCCCGACCAACTGGAAGTATCTAACCTCATGATCTCAAAGGGAGAAGACGCCAATGAGAAGTTATTTCCATCTTTAGTTCCGTCACACTTCGTTAACCATACATTCGCACAACAAAGGCCGCTCGGAATCTCATCCCGTCTTGCCTCTCACCGGCACATTGGTGCGGGCAAGGGCCATCACCATCGGGCCAATGGCAAACTCTCCTCTTTCGGCACGGCGCGTCAAGTCGCGGAGATAGCCGCCGGCGGAGTTGATGTGCCCTGCCCTTTCGAGGACGCAAGCCATGACGGTGGCCGCATTTTCCGGCCCCATGATCTCACAGGCCTGTTCGTAGGCCGACGGACTGACACCGAGCATCGAACGAACGACCACAGCCGCGGCCATCAGATCGCGCCAGGAGCCAATCGAGCCCTGCGGTCCATAGGCCGCGATCTCGGGGCAGGCCTGCAGCACCAGGCCCAGGGGGAAGGATTTGAGCGCGCCGCTGCCAACAGAAGCAGACCTGGCGTCCCGGACATGGCCGTTCGTCCCTTCCCCTTTCTGCATTCGGGCTGCCGGTTCGGCCCGACCTGCCGATCGATCGTCCGCCGTTGCGCCCTGCTTCGTTTCGAAGCCTGGTTCAAGTTCAGTAATGGAGTGTGGGTTTGAATTCTGTATGTGCCGCTCATAATGTGGGGCATTGCCGCTTTGATTTTGTGTTTCTTCCTGCATTTCCAACTGATTGGTGATTTCGTCGCGCAGCAGTTCCAGTTCATCGAGCGCTGCAGTGATCTGTGCGGCGGATGGCGAGCGTGGCAGTCGCTCGACGACATCGCGGAAATGCAGATGGATCCGGCCCCAGTCGCCGGCGACCCCCTCTTCCAGCGCCATCTCGATGAGCTTGGCGACGTCGCGACGGCATAGCGTCAGGCGCTCTCTGAGCCGCTGCAGATGCAATCGTTCGGCCGCCACCTCCGCCGCCAGCCGCTCGACCTCATCGGCGCGGGCGAGCAGCGGCGCCAATGAGAAACCGAATGCCTCGCGGATGTCCCCGCTCTGCTCCTTACGGGCATAACGCTTGCCGTTCGGGCTGTCCTTGCGGATCAGCAGTCCGGCCTCGATCAGGCTCGCCAGGTGACGGCGGATCGTCTGCTCCGCCATTCCATGCGCGCGCAGGGAGAGCTGAGCGTTGGACGGGAATACGACAAGCCCATTTTCCTCGGAGAGCTCTGCTTTGGGATAAAAGCTCAGCAGGGCGTTGAGGATGGCGAGCGCCCGGTCGGTGATGCCGAGCAGCGGCTTGGCCTCACACAGGGCGCGGTAGAGTTTCCATTTGTCGATCGATTGACCGGGCTCGATTTTCCGAGCCGCCGCCTGGCTTGCCAACATGCCAAACGTCATCGGCCGCCGCCCGAAGGGCGTCGTCACATTTCCGCTTTCCATTTTCTTCGCCTTCTTCAAGGCAAAAGATCGCAGCTCACCAAATTCGGTGCCAAAGACTCTTGACTATGATTCGCGGAAATGTGATTCTCTGGGTGTCTAGATCAGAGAGGGCTTCCGCGACGGCAACGTTCGGGGGCCTTTTCTTTTGCTTATTGATCTCCGTTCTTCGTCGAATCCTGTGTCTTCTCGAACGCCTCGTAGAGGCGATCCAGATTGCTGGCGATGTAGGCTCCAAAGGCAGATGCCTTTTCCGCCTTCAGCGCGATGGTGAACTGCCTTCCATCATCCTTGATCTTCGCCTTGACGGCTCCGTCCTGGCGCTGCCAAGCGCGAGCCACCGGCTGAAGCGCGGCAGTGGACGAGACTTGATGCTTCCTGCTGATGAAGGCAACGAGCATGTCGAAGCGGGCGTCCGGCTCCGCCGTCTCGAACTCCGCCGACCGGGCAAACTCGATTGCCCGGGCGGTGATGTTTTCAGTCTCGAATTTCACCGAAAGATCATGCCAGCGGTCGCGGCCGGTGGTCTTGGCCGCGCCGATCGCCGCCAGGACTTCGGCTGGAATCCGTTTGGTGACGGACAGCATCTTGGAAACCGTGGTCTTGTCGGCGCTAAGGGCCGACATGATCGTTTCCCGGTCGAAGCCCAGCGTGTCGAGCCGGTCGGCGAACATCGTCCTCTCGATGAAGGACAAATCGGCGCGGGCCGAATTCTCCTGTCCCTGAGCAATGACGTGGTCGCGATCGTCGAGCCTCTTGACCACCGCGCGGACGGGCCGGCCGAGCTCTTTTGCAGCGCGGGCGCGGCGATGCCCGAAGGCGATCTGATATCGGCCGTCTTTCTCGGGATGCGGGCGAACGAGGATTGGCGAATCCTGGCCGCGCAGGCGAATCGCCTCGACCAGTTCGCGGAACTGCTCGTCGGTATGGACCAACCGATCCGTCACGAAGGAATCTTCGATCAGCGCGGGATCGAGATCGACCACCGTCTCGCCACTCGCCAATTGCTCTTCGATCGCCCTGGCTGCATCAGCCTTCGCAGCCAGCGCATCAATGCTGCGGGTGACGGCCCCGAGCGCACCGATCCCTTTATAGGTGATGTGCTGTCTCTCATCGCGATGGGTCGGCTCATCCTCATTGTTTACCGCAGTAAACTTCTTGGAGTCGTCCATCAGGCCGGAGAGGAGATTTTTACGCGCCATCAGCCATCTCCCCGCCCCGGTTTACCGCAGTAAACTTCCTGGTCATTTCCGCCCCCACGCCTTGTGGATCAGATCGACAATTTCGGTGTTGACCGCGTCCATTGCCTCCATGGCGCGGTCATAGGTCGCCCGGGTAAACTGACTTCGCTCGACCTCGTAAAGTGTCTGGTTGGTCATCGCCGCATCTGAAATCGCCACGCTGCGCAACATCGGATTGGTGAGCACGTGGTTTTTGAACATCGACCGCATGAAGGCGACCATCTGTGTCTGCGGCCCATCCTGCGGATCGTAGCGGGTCACGAGATAACGCAGCCAGTCGAGGTTCATGTTGCCGCCGGCGCCCTTCAGCGTGTTCAGCACTTCACCAAGCATCTGCAGGAACTGGCACATCGACATGACATCGAGCATCTGCGGATGAACGGTGATCAGGACCGCCGTCGCGCCGCAAATGGCGCTCATGGTCAGAAAGCCGAGCTGGGGAGGGCAGTCGATGATGACGACGTCGTAGTCGTCGGCGACCGAAGAAAGCGCTTCGTCCAGCCGGGCGAAGAACACGCGTCCATAGTCGCCTGCCTTGCCCTGAGCGAGGACCCGCGGCGTGTCATGCTCGAATTCCATCAGCTCGAGGTTGCCCGGCACCAAATGAAGGTTCGGGAAATTGGTCGGGCGGATCACGTCCCGCAACGGCCGCCGCCGATCGTCGTAGCGAATGGCGGCGTAGAGCGTCTCGTTCTCGTTGACGTCGAACTCCGGCTGAAAGCCGTGAATGGCCGAGAGGGACGCCTGCGGGTCGAGATCGACGGCAAGGACGCGGTGACCCGTCAGGGCAAGGTGCTGGGCAAGATGCGCCGCACTTGTCGTCTTGCCGCTGCCGCCCTTGAAGTTGACAACGGCGACCACCTGCAGATGTTCATGGCCGCGGCGATGGCGGACATAATGTGTTCCGGCGCGCGCATTGTGCTCAAGGAAGGCGCGCATCTCTTCCATCTGTTCCGCCGTGTAGGACCGACGGCCCGACGGCGTAACCTGGGGGAGGGCGCCCTTGCCCTCCAGCGACAGATTGCGAAGATAGCCGCTGGTCACGCCGAGAAACCGCGCCACTTCGGCAAGCTGAAATTCCCGGAGCCCCTTCAGTGCGCGCGGCGGAAACATTTCGAGCCGATGCTGCTTCAGCTTGTCGGATAGTTCCTGCGCCTGACCGATGATGAGTTGGTCGACATCGGAAATTGCTTTTTCTATCTGCGGTGCCATATTCATGGAAATCTCGAAAATGCGATTTAAAAGCTCTACGTGCTTTGAAACCGCATTTAGCGCCGATTCTGGAGGAGTGGCAAGGCAAATAGGGTTAACAAGACCCTATCAAGAGGTTGTCCAATCTTTTTCAAGCACTTGCCCAAGCGCGCGTGTCGCTGGCGGGTGCGGCAATCGCGCATTCACAGGCCGAATCGGACGAGACCAAGCTGCAACAACGGCATTGTAGCGGAATCGCATATCTAGCATACGAACCCTTTGACACAAGCCCGCGGCCGCAAGCCCGGCGCCGTCGGCGACGATTGAGCGCCGCGTGCCGGCAGCAAGACGTGACGAGGTCGGTCAGCCGCAGCGTGGCAAATGACGCAGATCTGAACTCACACGAAAAGTCCGGTTACTCCCCGAGCGGACGGGAGCTATCTGCAACGGAGGCCGCCGCGGTCAGACCACGGCTTTCTGCCTGCCCCATCGCCGTGACCAGTGCGATGATCGATTCACGAATCTCGGGATCGGCGATCTTCAGAAAGGCGCGATTGAGCACCAGTCCCTCTTTGGTTCGCAGGAATTCGGCAACCGGATCGGCATGGTCCGGTCCATCCAACCCCCGCACCGCCAACGGCTGGGAGTCGCCCTGCTCGAAAAAGAAGCTCGGTGAGGTGTGAAGCACCTCGGCGATCCGCTGCAAACGACTCGCGCCGATGCGGTTGATGCCCTTTTCATATTTCTGAACCTGCTGAAAGGTCACGCCGATCTGCTCGGCAAGCCGCTCCTGGCTCATTCCGAGCAGCTGCCGGCGCGTTCTGATGCGCGCTCCGACATAGCTGTCTATGGCATTCGGTGTCTTGACATTCATCGCGTATTGTCAGCCTCGATCGCATTTCAATCGGCGCAGCTGTAGTGCCCCTCTGAACGGTTTTCCATGGTTGTTTTCACATAGCATACCACATATGCGACGATCCCGGCTGACTGTGGTATGAAAACCCCCATCGAAAAGACGGGCGAGCGCATGAACTCGCTCGACGGAAGGCAAATCGAACAAAAGCCGTACCAATCCCGGAGAAACCGGGCTGGCGATTGCTGCCAGGCGTGGGTTAAATGCTTCTCAGCGACCGTCGCTCGACAGTCTTGCCAGCCCCGATCGCCGCAAATCCATCGAAAACGACGCAGCACGGCAACTCATCGTGCCCGTTCAGGAGAATATTGATGGCAACCGTTGCCGAAGGCGCGCCCCGTTTCGAAAAAACGACGATGTCTATTCTGATGGCGGTCAGCTTCTGCCATATGCTGAACGACATCATGCAGTCGCTGCTCGCCTCGCTCTATCCGCTGTTCAAGGCGAATTACGATCTGGATTTCGTGCAGATCGGCCTTCTTACCATGACATTTCAGGTTACCGCCTCTCTGCTGCAGCCGGCGGTCGGTATCGTCACCGATCGCTGGCCGATGCCCTATTCTCTGCCAGTCGGCATGGCGAGCACCTTTTGCGGCCTTATTCTGCTCGGCAACGCCGGCAGTTTCGCACTGCTGCTGGTGGCAGCAAGCCTGATCGGCTTCGGTTCGGCGGTCTTCCACCCGGAATCCTCGCGTGTTGCCCGTCTTGCCTCCGGCGGTCGTCACGGTTTTGCGCAGTCCTTTTTCCAGGTCGGTGGCAATGCCGGCCAGGCGATCGGTCCGCTGCTCGCCGCCTTCATCGTGCTGCCCCTCGGCCAGCACAGCGTCTCCTGGTTTGCCGCCATCGCCATGGTCGGCATGATCGTGCTGAGTTGGGTGGGCAACTGGTACATGAGCCATAGGCGCCAGAACGCCAGCAGGCCGGCCGTCAGTCGAACGCTGCCGCTGCCGCAGAACAGGGTCGTCTGGGCGCTGCTGATCCTCGTGCTGCTGACGGCAACGAAGAATGTCTATATGGCGAGCGTTTCCAGCTACTTCACCTTCTATGTCATCGACAAATTCGAACTCAGCGTGCAGCAGGCGCAGCTGATGCTCTTCCTGTTCCTCGGCTCGGTTGCCGTCGGCACTTTCCTCGGTGGACCGATCGGCGATCGCTTCGGTGCCCGTTTCGTCATCTGGTTTTCGATCCTCGGCGTCATTCCCTTCGCATTGCTGCTGCCCTATGCGAATCTTCTCTGGACGGGCGTGCTCAGCGTCGTCATCGGCCTGATCTTCGCGTCGGCATTTTCGGCGATCGTCGTCTTTGCTCAGGAGCTGGTGCCCGGCCGCGTCGGCCTGATTGCCGGCGTCTTCTTCGGCTTCGCGTTCGGGGCAGGGGGGCTTGGTGCGGCGCTGCTCGGTGATTTTGCCGATACGCATGGCATCGACTTCGTCTACCGCATCTGCTCCTACCTGCCGCTGCTCGGCCTACTGACGATCTTCCTGCCGCGTATCCCGAAGCAGAAACCGGCCTGAGGCTAGGTCCGCAACCAATGCGAAGATTTCCTCCGCATCTGGACGGGGAGGATTGGCATGGCTTTACCCTGATGTCGCCCCACACTTGGACAGGCGCTACGCCATCACGATCTCGGCGACCGCGCCCCTCAAGCGCCGCCTTCATCCTTTAGGACATGCTTAAGGGCCGCAATTAATCCATAAATTTGATGGAAATTTATCCTGCCGATATTGAAGGCAGGGCAAGAGTTTTTCAGGCTCTTCCTTCACATCAGACTTTCGTGCTTCGCCCCTGATCCGCGCATTTGCCATGCTCAGCCTGCTCGGGGCGTTCGGCCTCATTCAGTCAGACGGGATGTAATAATGACCAACAACAAAAAACTTCACGGACTACAGCTTTCGCGCCGGGCGGTTCTTACCGCCGCCGCCGTTTCCGCTGCCGCGCTTTTTACCTTTGCAGCACCCGCTCCCTCCTTCGCCGAGGACAAGTCGATCAAGGTCGGCATCATGGCTGGCGAAGAGGAGGACATCTGGCGTGTCGTCACGAGTGAGGCGGCCAAGAAAGGCCTCAAGATCGAAACCGTCGTCTTCAACGACTACACGCAGCCGAACGAAGCTCTGGAGCAGGGCGAGATCGACGCCAACGCCTTCCAGCATCAGCCCTATCTCGATAACCAGATCCAGCAGCACGGATATCATATCGTCCGCGCCGGCTATACCGGGGTCTGGCCGATCGGCCTCTACAGCAAGAAATACAAGTCCGTCGCCGAAATCCCGGAAGGGGCCGTCATCGGCGTCCCGAACGATCCCTCGAATGAAGGCCGGGCGTTGCGCGTTCTTCAGAGCGAAGGCCTGATCAAGCTGAAGGACGGTACGGGCATTCTTGCAACGGTCGCCGACGTCAGCGACAATCCGAAGAAGATCGAGATCAAAGAACTCGATGCCGGCATCGTCGGCCGTTCGATCGAAGATCTCGATGCCGGTGTGGTCAATACCGATTGGGCTTTGAAGAGCGGCCTTTCTCCGGCCGAACGTATCGCGCAGGAGCCGGTCGCCGATAATCCGTACCGCAATTTCATCGCCGTCAAGGACGAGAACAAGGATGCGGACTGGGTCAAGACGCTTGTATCGTCTTATCAGAACGACACCGTCAAGGCCGAATTCGACAAGGTCTATAAGGGCACCGGTCTCAGCGCCTATTGATCCGAAACTCGGCCGGGGTTAAGGCCTGCCGAAAGGCGGTCCGGGCGTTCCTTGCCGGGACCGCCATTGGCGTTTTTAAGGAAAAAGCAGATGAATTCCTTTGTTTCCGCCACGACAATCGAGCCGCAGCCGCAAGCTGCAGCGGCCGAAGAAGTGGTGAGACTTGTCGACGTGAAGCGGCGGTTCGGAGCCACGGCGGCACTCGACGGTATTTCGCTGAGCGTGAAGAGGGGCGAGATCCTCGGCATCATCGGCCGCAGCGGCGCCGGCAAGTCGACGCTGATCCGCTGCCTGAACGGCCTGGAGCGCGCCGACAGCGGCGAAATCCGTATTGAAGGCCGCGATATCACCGGGCTTCAAGAACAGGAACTGCAGCCGCTGCGCCGCCGCATCGGCATGATCTTCCAGCACTTCAACCTGCTTTCCGCCAAGACCGTCGAAGACAATGTCGCCCTGCCGCTGAAGATCGAAGGCGTTGCCAAGGCCGAGCGCCTGCGGCGGGCGCGTGAGCTGCTTGAGCTCGTCGGTCTCGCCGACAAGGCGAAGGCCTATCCCGCCTCGCTCTCCGGCGGCCAGAAACAACGCGTCGGCATCGCCCGCGCGCTCGCGGCACGCCCGGCGCTGCTGCTGTCCGACGAGGCGACATCGGCGCTGGATCCCGAGACGACCCGGTCGATCCTGTCCTTGCTCAAAGACATCAACCGCAAACTCGGCCTGACCATTCTGCTGATCACACATGAGATGGAAGTGGTGCGCGGCATTGCCGATCGCGTCGCGGTCATCGATGCCGGGCGGATCGTCGAGGAGGGCCAAGTCTGGTCGGTCTTTGCCGATCCGCAGCAAGCGATCACCCGGAGCCTGCTCGGCGGCATCCGCCCACAGCTTCCCGATCATATTGCCGGCCGGCTGTCTGCGACATCTGGCAGCGAGGCGATCCTCAGCGTCGATCTGGCCGGGCCTGAAGCGCAAGGCGCGCTGTTTGCCGAGCTGTCGGCGGCGCTGCCGCATTCCTTCCGCCTCGTCCATGGCGGCATCGACCATATCCAGAACCAGCCGGTGGCGCGGTTCTTCATCGCCGTTCCCATGCGCGACCCCGCGCTTGCCGGCAAGGTCGAACAATTTCTGACGGCCCAGTCCGCCCGGGTGGAGGTGCTTGGTTATGACGCCGATCATGTTTGAACTGCTGATCCGCTCGCTTTGGGAGACGGTCCTGATGACCGTCGCCTCCGGCGTGATCTCGCTCGTCGCCGGTCTGCCGCTCGGCCTTGCCCTCGTCGTCACGACACGCGGCGGCATTGCTGAAAATCTCTGGATCAACCGTGTGCTCGGCGCTGTGATCAACGGCTTCCGTTCGGTGCCCTTCATCATCCTGCTGGTGGCGCTGATCCCGCTGACGCGACTGATCGTCGGCACGGCGCTTGGCACATGGGCGGCCATCGTGCCGCTCGCCATCGCCGCCACGCCCTATTACGCCCGCATCGCCGAAGTGTCGCTGCGCGAGGTCGACCGCGGCCTGATCGATGCGGTGCGCGCCATGGGCGGTAATCGCTGGACCATCGTGCGCGAAGTGCTGGTGCCCGAAGCGCTGCCCGGCATCGTCGCCGGCTTCACCGTCACGCTGGTGACGCTGATCGGCGCCTCGGCCATGGCGGGCGCGATCGGCGCCGGCGGCCTCGGCGACCTCGCCATTCGCTACGGCTACCAGCGCTTCGAGACCAATGTGATGATCGCGGTCGTCGCCGTCCTCATCGTCCTCGTCTGCGGCATCCAGTGGCTCGGCGACCGGCTGGTCGCCAAGCTTGACCACAAATAGGTCGGCCCCGCAAAATCGTGGCGGATGGGTGGCAGGCGATCGATGCTTTGCTGCGTTCCACGTCCTAAGGCTTTATCGCATTGCGCGCCTATGAAATGATAAGGTGCAATGAAAGAGCCGGAGGAAGGCATGACGAAGAAGACGCTGTCGGATTGGGCGGAGCTTGCGCAGAAGGAGCTGCGTGCTTCGCCGGAAACGCTGACCTGGCAGACGCCGGAAGGCATTGCCGTCAAGCCGCTCTATACGGCCGAGGATCTCGAAGGCGCCGCGCATCTCGGCTCGCTTCCCGGTTTTTCGCCGTTTACCCGCGGCCCGCGCGCCACGATGTATGCCGGCCGGCCATGGACAATCCGTCAATATGCCGGCTTCTCGACGGCAGAAGAATCGAACGCCTTCTACCGCCGCAATCTGGCCGCCGGCCAGAAGGGCCTGTCGGTCGCCTTCGACCTCGCCACCCATCGCGGTTATGACAGCGATCATCCCCGCGTCGAAGGCGATGTCGGCAAGGCGGGTGTGGCGATCGACAGCGTCGAGGACATGAAGATCCTGTTCGACGGCATTCCGCTTGGGGAAATGTCCGTGTCGATGACGATGAACGGCGCCGTCATCCCGATCCTCGCCTCCTTTATCGTCGCCGGCGAGGAGCAGGGGGTGCCGAGGGCCGACCTTTCAGGCACCATCCAGAATGATATCCTCAAGGAGTTCATGGTCCGCAACACCTATATCTATCCGCCGGAACCTTCGATGCGGATCGTTGCCGACATCATCGAATATACGGCAAGGGAGATGCCGAAATTCAACTCGATCTCGATCTCCGGCTATCACATGCAGGAGGCCGGTGCGACGCTGGTGCAGGAGCTCGCCTTCACACTGGCCGATGGCCGCGAATATGTCAGGGCGGCGATCGCCAAGGGCCTCAACGTCGATGATTTCGCCGGACGGCTCTCCTTCTTCTTCGCGATCGGCATGAACTTCTTCATGGAGGCGGCGAAGCTGCGCGCCGCCCGGCTGCTCTGGAGCCGGATCATGGAGGAGTTCGAGCCGAAGAAGGCGTCCTCGCTGATGCTACGCACCCATTGCCAGACCTCCGGCGTCTCACTGCAGGAGCAGGATCCCTATAACAACATCATTCGCACCGCCTTCGAGGCGATGTCGGCCGTGCTCGGCGGCACGCAATCGCTGCACACCAATTCCTTCGACGAGGCGATCGCGCTGCCGACGGAATTTTCCGCCCGCATCGCCCGCAACACCCAGCTCATCCTGAGCCACGAAACCGGCGTCACCAAGGTCGTCGACCCACTGGCAGGCTCCTATTACGTCGAGAGCCTGACGAAGGAGCTTGCCGACAAGGCCTGGGCGCTGATCGAGGAGGTGGAAGCACTCGGCGGCATGACGAAAGCCGTCAATGACGGCCTGCCGAAGCGGCTGATCGAGGAGGCGGCGGCGCGCCGTCAGGCGGCCGTCGACAAGGGCGAGGAGGTCATCGTCGGCGTTAACCGCTACAGGCTCGACAACGAACAGCCGATCGACATTCTGGAGATCGACAACAGCGCGGTCCGCACCGCGCAGATCAAACGGCTTGAGGAAACCAAGCGACGCCGCGATGGCAACGCCGTACGCGAAACACTGGCCGCCCTGGCGGATGTCGCACGCAACGGTCGCGGCAACCTGCTCGAAGCCGCGATCGAGGCGGCGCGAGCCCGTGCCACCGTCGGCGAAATCTCCGATGCCATGCGCGCTGCCTTCGGCGACCATGCCGCAACGCCCGAGGTCATCACCGGCGTCTATGGCGAGGCCTATGACAACGAGCCGGAACTCGCGGTGCTGAAGACCCGCATGGCGGAGGTCACGGAAACGATGGGGCAGCGGCCGAAGATCATGGTCGCCAAGCTCGGCCAGGATGGGCATGACCGCGGCGCCAAGGTGATCGCCTCAGCTTTCGGCGATATCGGCTTCGATGTGCTCGCCGGTCCGCTTTTCCAGACGCCTGACGAGGCCGTCGAAATGGCGCTTGGCGAAAAGGTCAATGTCGTCGGCGTCTCGTCCTTAGCGGCAGGCCATAGGACGCTGCTGCCGCAGCTGATCGACAGGCTGAGAGCACAGGGCGGTGACGATATCATCGTCGTCTGCGGCGGCGTCATCCCGCGGCAGGACTATGAGTTCCTGCACGAACACGGCGTCGCGGCAGTGTTCGGTCCGGGCACCAACGTCCTCGAGGCGGCAAACTCCGTGCTCGACCTGCTGCAGGGCAGGCGGCGGAATCAGTAGTCACAGCAATCCGCGCTTCGCCAGGTTGCTCATCAGCGCCGAAATGCCGAAGGTCCAGGGCGGGCATTCGGTGGAGAGGCGTACGGTGTTGACGAGGGCGCCGAGCCCCGCCGAGGAAATCTCGACGACATCGCCGATCTTGTGGGTGAACCCCTGCTTCGGCGCGTCGCGATCCTGGGTCGGGGCAAACAGCGTGCCGAGAAAGAGCATGAACCCGTCGGGATACTGATGATGGGGGCCAAGCGTCTGTTTGACGAGATCGGCCGGATCGCGGCTGATCTGCGACATTGAACTTTTGCCGTTGAGCACGAAGCCATCGCGGCCGGTGACCTTGAGGTCGAGTTCCGCCCTGCGCACGTCATCCAGCCCGTAACCGGCATCGAACAGGCGGATGAAGGGACCGATCGCGCAGGAAGCGTTGTTGTCCTTGGCCTTGCCGAGCAAGAGCGCCGAACGGCCTTCGACGTCACGCAGATTGACGTCATTGCCGAGTGCGGCCCCCTTGATCTCGCCGCGGCTATTAACCGCCAGCACGATTTCCGGCTCGGGATTGTTCCAGGTCGAGATCGGATGCAGGCCGACATCCGCACCCCAGCCGACCGAGGACAGCACCGGCGCCTTGGTGAAGACCTCGGCGTCGGGACCGATGCCGACCTCGAGATATTGCGACCACATGCCCTCGTCGATCAGGGCCTGCTTGACCTTGGCGGCCTCCGGCGAACCGGCCTTGAGATTGGTGAGACTGCCGCCGATCAGCGTGCTGACGCGCTCGCGGATCGCGGCGGCACGATCCGGATTGCCGGCCGCCTTCTCCTCGATGACGCGCTCGATCATCGACTGGGCGAAAGTGACGCCGCAGGCCTTGACCGCCTGCAGGTCGGCGGGCGCCAGCAGATGGGGACGCGCCTTATCCGGCGTTCCCATACTGTTGCCGGCGACGTCCTCCAAGGAACCGACCGCCTTGCCCTTTGCGGCGCGGACGAAGCCGGCAGCATCCTGTTTTTCAAGCAGGGCGCTTAGCGTCGGCGCGTCGCGCGAGGTAATGTCGACCAGCATCCCCTCGCGAAGCGTTACGATGCTCGGGCCGGCAGCCTCGGGGCTCCAGATGCGGCCGACAAAAAGACCAGCCGAAGCAGCGGCATCGAGAAGGGGATGAGACATGGTGATCCTCCGTCACAGGCAAGCGGGGAGCGCTCTTTGAATATCTTCGAGGTCGTTGCCGCCCTCCAACCCGGCGGCGGCGGAAATCGATCACATTCACGCAGACGGGGCAAGACATGCTGGAGAAAAAGACTTTCGTCCAATCGGATCGAATGAGCGACTTGTCGGCAAAACGGCGCCGGAAGTCAGTAAATAACTATTTAGATACAAAATATCTATTTAATTTCAGATATTTACATGTATCGATACGCACTTTCAGCCTCGATCTCGCCTTGACAGGAGGCAAGTTTCGTTATCTGTTTTGCCCGACATGGAGGATGCCGGCGCCAGCCGGCGCTCAGAAAATCCCGGGAGGATATTGCAGCGATGTTGAGATTTGCCGTCGTCGGAATCGACCATGGGCATACATTCGATCATGTGAAGGGATTGCTTGCCGCTGGCGGCGAGTTCGTTGGCTATTGCCCGCAGACCTCGGTGCCGGCATTGCGCGAAGCCTTCGAGAAGACCTATCCCGATGCGCCGCAGATCGATCGGGAGAAGCTGTTCGACGATCCGTCGATCGATGTCATCTGCATTGCCGCGATCCCGCGCGATCGCGCCGGGCTTGCCATCCGGGCGATGAAAGCGGGCAAGGACGTGATGACCGATAAGCCTGGTGTGACGACCTTCGCCCAGCTCGAGGAGGTTAAGCGCACCGTTGCCGAAACCGGCAAGATTTTCTCGATCTGCTTTTCCGAGCGCCACTGCGTGCGCTCCGCGGTCAAGGCCGGCAAGCTCGTCGCCGACGGCGCGATCGGCAAGGTGATCCAGACGCTCGGCGTCGGCCCGCATCGGCTGCAGCTGCCGACCCGGCCGGATTGGTTCTTCGATCCGGAAGCCTTCGGCGGTATCATCGTCGACATCGCCTCGCATCAGGTCGACCAGTTCCTGTTCTATACCGGCTCGACCTCGGGCGAGGTCATCGCCAGCTCGATCGGCAATTTCGGCATGCCCGACAAGCCGGCCTTCCAGGATTTCGGCGAAGTGCTGCTGCGGTCCGACAGAGCGGCAGGTTATGTCCGCGTCGACTGGTTCACCCCGGAGGCGCTGCCGACCTGGGGCGACGGACGCCTCACCATCCTCGGCACCGAGGGTTATATCGAACTACGCAAATATATCGATATTGCCGGCCGGCCGGGCAAGGATCATCTCTTCCTCGTCAACGGCAAGGAGATGACCCATATCGATTGCAGCGGCGAGAAACTCGATTATTTCGATGCTTTCACCGCCGATGTCGCCAACCGCACGCAGACGGCGATGACGCAGGACCACGTGTTCGAAGTCTGCCGCCTTTCGCTCGAAGCCCAGACGAAAGCCGCGCGTATCGGCGCTCGCTGAGGAGGAAAACATGACCAGGAAATTGCGCGTCGGCGTCATCGGCGCAGGGATTGCCGCGCGGCATCTGACCGGCTTCGGCTGGAACAAAGATCTTTTCGACGTTCCCGTGCTCTGCTCGCTCGACGAGGACCGCGGCAAAGCGCTCTGCGAAGAGTTCGCCATCGCCGAATATACGCAGGACGCAGACTCGCTGTTTGCCCGCGACGATCTCGATATCATCGATATTTCGACGCCGCCGAGCTCGCATTTCGAGCTTTGCCGCAAGGGCATCGAATCCGGCAAGCACGTGATCTGCGAGAAGCCGCTTTTCGGCTCGATCGCCGAGGTCGACGAGATGGAGCGCATCCTCGCCCGCTTCCCCGGCAGGAAGCTGATGCCGATCTTTCAGTATCGTTACGGCTCCGGCCTGCAGAAGCTGAAGCTGCTGATCGAACGCGGCCTGGCCGGCAAGCCGTTCCTGACGACGATCGAGACCCATTGGTGGCGCGGCCCGGATTATTATGCCGTGCCGTGGCGCGGCAAATGGGCGACAGAGCTCGGCGGCGGCCTTCTCGGCCACGCGATCCACGCCCATGACATGCTGAATTACGTGCATGGCCCCTGTGCCGAGGTGTTTTCCTATGGCGCCACCCTGGTCAACCCGATCGAGGTCGAGGATACGGCAGCGCTTTCGGTGAAGATGCAGAACGGTTCTCTGGCGACGCTGTCGATGACGCTCGGCTCGCGCAAGGAGATCTCGCGGCTGCGTTTCTGCTTCAGCGATCTTGTCGCCGAAAGCATTCTCGAACCCTATACGATGGGCCGCGATCCCTGGGTCTTTACCGCCGGAACGGAGGAACATCAGGCGCGGATCGACGCGGCGCTGGCCGCTTACGTGCCCGGCGAGGACGGCTATACCCGCCAGTTCGAGCTCTTCCACACGGCGATCGTCGAGGGCAAGGACCCGCCGGTCACATTGCAGGACGCCCGCAATTCGCTGGAACTGGTGACGGCCGCCTATTTCTCGCAGCGCACCGGCAAGCCGACGCCGATGCCGATCGCCGCCGATCACCCGCTCTACCGCTCCTGGCTTCCGGAGGAACAGCGCGCGGCTGCCGGCCTGTGAGCAAAGCAGGGGAGGGGCGTTAAAAAAGGCTAGGGACGTGAGGCCTTCCGACGGGGCCTTCGAACGGTCAAACGGGGGATGCCGGACTGGGCTTGGCATCCACCTTGAAACGCTTCTTGACCCGATCGACGGGCGTTCCGTCCAACAGCGGGACCTCGACCAACCTGTCATAGGGCTCGAAGCCCATCTTTGCGTAATAAGCAAGACCGCCGACATTGTCGGCACGAATGGTCGCATTGATGAATTCGAGCCCGAGCTCTTCGGCTGCTGCCCGCGTCGCCGGAAAAAGGGCGCTGCCGACGCCGGAAATCCTCGGGCTCATACGGGCAAATGTCGCGATATCGGCATAACCCTTCGGCGGATCGCCGTACACGCTCAACGACTGAAAGCCGACAAGCGACCGATCATGCTCGGCGACATGGCAGACAAGGGGAAACTCGCCGTCGATGAACCAGTCTGCGAATTCCGCAGCCGTCAGCGGCATCTCGAGCGCGGTTGTTCCGCCGGCCCGGATGATCTCGTTCAGGAGACCGCACAGTTCCTCCGCGTCGGCAGGTAGCGCCCTTCGAATATGCATGACTTTGGTGGCCCCGTCTTTCAACGACAACCTAGTGGCGACATTGAGAGAGCGCAAGCGACCACCCGTCTGCAGCCCTCCAGCCATCCCGCTCATCCTTAAAATTCCAAGGCGCCGCCGAAATCCGTTCTCATCCACAAACGAAAGGAGCACCTATGCTGAAATCCTTCGAACATATCGGCATGACGGTCAGCGACATGGATCGTGCCATCGATTTTTACTGCGGCCTGCTCGGCCTGCGCCTGCACCTGCGCAAGACGATGGCCGACGGCTCTCAGATCGCCTTTCTCGATGCCGGCGGCGGCATACTCGAAATCGTCGCGCCGGCCGGTGGTGCGGCAAGGGCGGTTGACGTTCCCGAGGGCACGGCAGGGCTGCGGCATCTGACCTTCCTGTTCGAAAGTGTCGATGAGACATTCGCCCGGCTGGAACAGGCCGACGTCGAGGTCAAGGAGCGGCCGCGGCTGGCGGTCAATGCCGAAGTTCTGCATAAGGTCGCCTTTCTGCGCGATCCCGACGGCATTCAGATCGAGCTCGCAGAGAAACGGTAAGCCGTCAGTGGCGGCCCGGCCTGCCGATCGCCTCGGTTCGCGCGACCAGCCCCTTCAGGAGAAGCGCGACGACAGCGCTGCGCGTCTGAAAAGGCGCCCAAAGAACGCTGCGTCGATTCCGAGTTAAGGAACGATGCAGACGCCGCGCAAACAACGCCGTCATTCTTCGCCGCATGCTCAACTCGCCAATTTGGCGCGAATATACGTTCGCCAGCCGCCGAGCGGCGTGATGTCCTCGGCGCCGCTCACCGCGTGTGCCTCGCAGAGAAAACCGGAAACGCTCGTGCCGTCGTCGAGCGCCACTTTTCCAATACCGAGCGGTGCCGGGATCTTTTGGACGAAAAACCCGAAAGCATCGGCAGGCATGGCCCAGACCTCAACCTCCAGGCCGGAACCCCTATAGCCGGGTTCGCGGATGAGACCCGGCTTCGGCGGCACCGTGCCCGGCAGCACGAAGAGACGATATTCGCCGGTCGTGCGGCAGGCCTTGACCAGCCGCGCGCCGGCGCCGGTCAGCTCATGATTGAGCGGCATGCCTGTCAGGTGCGCACCAACCACGACAATCTCGACGAAGTCATCATCAGCAGCCGCAACGCGGCTCGCCTCGGGGATCGCCGCTTGCCGGTCGATGCCCATGCCTGATGTCGCAGCCCGGTGCAGCGCATCGGCAAGTGGCGCCAGAGCATCGTCCGTGAAAGCAGGCGCGATCACGGTAATGCCGCCGGGCAAGCCGCCCTCCGCGAAGCCTGCCGGAACGGCGATCGCCGCGCAATCAAGCAGGTTGACAAAATTGGTATAGCGGCCGAGACGGCCGTTCAGCACGACGGGATCGGCGAGCATATCGGCGACCGTGTAGGTGGTCGGTGCAGTCGGCAGCAGAAGCACGTCGGCCTTTCCCCATTCGATTTCCGTCTTCCGGCGCAGTTCTTCCAGCCGATATCGGCCATTGAAGGCGTCGACCGCGGTGCTGCTCCCGGCGCCTTCGATGATCCCCCGTACTGTCGGGTCGAAATCGGCTGCGTTCGTCGCCAGGAAAGCCTCGACCGCCGCCAGGCGTTCGGCGACCCATGGGCCATCATAAAGGAGGGCGGCGGCCTCGCGGAAGGGCGTGTAATCGAAGGGGACAATGGTCGCGCCCAGTGTTCTCGCCCGCTCGATCGCCTGGTCGTAGAGTGCCTCCACCCCCTTGTCGCCGAAGAATTCCCGCTCCCCGGCGGTCAGGACGCCGATCCGCAACCCCGACACCGGCAGCTTCGCCGGCTCGGCCCGACGCGAGAAAGGATCGGCAGCGTCAAATCCCTCGGCGACCTTTCGGACCGCGACGCCGTCGCCGACGGTGGGGGCGAAGATTGTAATGCAGTCGACGCTCCTGCAGGCCGGAATAGTGCCGGTATTCGGGAGAAGCCCCGGCGTCGGCTTGATGCCGACCAGATTGTTGAAAGTGGCCGGCACGCGGCCGGAGCCCGCCGTATCTGTGCCGAGCGCGAAGGCGGCGAGGCCGGAGGCGACCGTGACCGCCGAGCCCGAGCTCGAGCCGCCGGATATATAGGCCGCATCGAAGACCGAACGTGGCGCCCCATAGGGCGAGCGCGTGCCATTGAGGCCGGTCGCGAACTGGTCGAGATTGGTTTTGCCGATCACGATGGCGCCGGCTGCCTTCAATCTGGCAACGACGGTGGAATCGACGTCCGGCCGATATTCATAGGCCGGGCAGGCGGCGGTCGTCGGCAGGCCGGCGGCATCGATATTGTCTTTCACCGCGAACGGCACGCCCCAGAGCGGCAGGCTGTTTGCCTCAGGCGCGCGCGCCATCAGCGCTTTGGCGGCAGAGCGTAACTCTTCATCCGGCACCGGGGTGATGAATATTGCCGGATCTTTCGAAGCGGCGCGGCGGGCGATCACCTCTTCGATGATGTCGAGCGGCGTCAGGCCGGATTGATAGGCGGCGCGAAGGCTTGAGAGATCGAGAATGGTCGGCAGCATGTCAGCATTCCTCCACGACGACGATAATATCGCCGGCTTTGACGTTTCTCCCCGGCCCGGCGCGCAGGTCGCGGACACGGCCTGCCGCATGGGCGGTGACATTGATTTCCATTTTCATCGATTCGATGATGGCAAGCGTGTCGCCGGCCGCAACCGGGGCGCCCGGTTCGACCAGCAATTTCCAGATATTGCCGGGCACAGCGCTGGCAACGCCGAAGCATCCGTCGGGAACATCCGCGGCCGTATTTTCGCCCGTGCCTTCATCGGCGACGAAGCTGTCGAGCCCGGCTTCCTTCCAGTGCTGACGCTCTACATCGAAGGCCGCCTGCTGCGTCGCCTTGAAGCGGCCGACGGATACTGCGTTCGCCTGCATGTCCTTGTCGTAGGCGGCATAGGAGAATTCGGTCTCTTCGATCCTGACAGGATAGCCGCCATGCGGGAAGGCCGCACGCGCCTCGGTCAGCTCCTGGTTGCTGACCGGAAAAAAACGGATCTGGTCGAAGAAGTTCAGGAGCCAGGGCTTGCCCCTGGCAAAGGCCGGCGTTTCCCGCCACGTGTTCCAGACCTGGATGGTGCGACCGAAGAGCTGATAGCCGCCCGGTCCTTCCATGCCGTAGATGCACATATAGGCCCCGCCGATACCGACCGCATTTTCCGGCGTCCAGGTGCGGGCGGGATTGTATTTTGTCGTGACGAGACGATGGCGCGGGTCAATCGGGGTCGCAACCGGAGCGCCGAGATAGACATCGCCGAGGCCCAGGACGAAGTAGCTCGCGTCGAAGACAATATTCCGGACGGCCTGTTCGTCGGGAAGACCGTTGATGCGGCGAATGAACTCGATGTTATCGGGGCACCAGGGCGCATTAGGGCGGACGAGTTCCTGATACTTGCGCATGGCAAGCGCCGCATCCGGATCGTTCCACGACAGCGGCAGATGCACGATACGGCTCGGCACCTTGACATCCTGTGCCGCCGGCAGCGTGGTCTCGATCTCAGAGAGTAGCCCGAGCAGGCGCCGGCGCGTCAGCTGCGTGCCGTCATAATGGATCTGCAGCGAGCGGATGCCCGGCGTGAGGTCGACGATCCCGGGCAAGCGGGCCTCGGCGACAGCCTGCATCAGCAGATGAACCCGCAGGCGGAGCGCGATGTCGAGCGTCATCGGCCCATATTCGACGAGCAGGTTGTCGTCGCCCTGGCGGCGATAAACGACCGAAACCGGGCCGTCCTCGCTGACGCCGACGATCGGCGAACCCGTCTCTTCCGCGGCCCGCCGCACCGCCGGGCCGGCGATCGGGTCTTCCGGCCGGGCCACGGCATGAAAACGGATACGGTCGCCGGGCTTGAACTGCCCCATCTTCCATTGCTCGTCACGCGCGATCACGGCCGGGCAGACGAAACCGCCAAGGCTCGGACCGTCGGGCCCGAGAATGATCGGCATATCGCCGGTGAAATCGATCGCGCCGATCGCATAGGCATTGTCATGCAGGTTGGAGGGGTGAAGCCCCGCCTCGCCACCGTCGCGGCGTGCCCAAAGCGGGGCGGGGCCGATGAGGCGCACACCGGTGCGGGCGCTGTTGAAATGCACCTCGTAAGCTGCGGAGAACAGCGTCTCGATATCGCTATTCTGAAAGAAATCCGGTGCGCCATGCGGACCGTAGACGACGCCGACATCCCATTCTCGGGACAAGGCGGCCGGCTCGGATGCAGGTTTGGCCGGTTGCACCGGCGCCTGCCGGGCGAAATGCAGCACATGCCCCGTCTTCAGCGTGCCGGTGGCGTTGCCGCCGAATTGGCCAAGGCCGAAAGTCGCCCGCGAGCCGAGCACGACGGGCGCGGCAAAACCGCCGGCAGCGGCAAGATAGGCGCGCTGCCCCGGTCCTTCGATCGCACCGACCGACAGCACCTGACCGGCCCGGATCAGGACCGGCTCGTCGTGGGGAAGCCTGATCCCATCGCACGTCATCGCCATCCGCGCCCCGGCAAGGGCGATCGTCTGGTCGGCATAAAATCGCAGCGTCGGACCGGAAACCGTCAGTTCCAGCGCGGCCGTCTCATCGGCATTGCTGACCAGCCGGTTGGCATGGCGGAAGGAGCGCTCGTCCATCGGCCCGCTCGGCGGCACGCCGACATGCCACAGGCCGAGCCGGCCCGGCAGCTCCTGAATGCTCGATTGCGCACCGGGTGCGATAACCTCGACGATATCCGGAACGAAGGCGAAGTCACGCAGCGCCGTCGTCGCCACCTTACCGCCGGCAAGCAGTTCGGAAGCGGCGATCGCCCGGAGATAATCGAGATTGGTTTCGATGCCTGAAATCGCTGTCGCGGCAAGCGCTGCCTTCAGCTTCTCGATCGCCGCCGGCCGATCCTCCGCCGCCACGATCAGCTTGGCAAGCATCGGGTCGTAGAAGGGTGTCACCTCGGTTCCCGTCTCGATCCAGCCGTCGACACGGGCATCGTTGGGAAAGACGACCTCGGTCAGCAGGCCGGCGCTCGGGCGGAAATCGGCATGCGGCATCTCGGCATAGATGCGCATTTCGATCGCCGCACCCTTCGGCGTCAGGTCGCTCGCGCCCGACAGCACGTCCTCGCCCGCCGCCTGCCGGATCATCCACTCGACGAGATCGATGCCGAAGACGGCTTCGGTGACGGGATGCTCGACCTGGAGGCGGGTATTGACCTCGAGGAAATAGAATTCCCCGCGCTGGGGATCATAGATGAATTCGACGGTGCCGGCCGATTCATAGGAGACCGAAGCTCCCAAATCGACCGCCGCCTTGTGCAGGCGCGCCCGTGTTTCCGCCGACAGACCAGGGGCAGGCGTTTCCTCGACGACCTTCTGGTTTCGCCTTTGCAGCGAGCAGTCGCGCTCTCCGAGCGCGATCACTGTGCCCTTGCCGTCGCCGAAGATCTGCACCTCGACATGGCGGGCTTCGGCAACGAAACGCTCGATATAGACACGCGCATCGCCGAAGCTGGCGCGCGCCGTTCGCTGTACGCTTTCGAAAGAGGCCTTGAGACCGGCCGCATCGGCGCAGAGCTGCATGCCGATACCGCCGCCGCCCGCCGTGCTTTTCAGCATAACGGGGAAACCGATGGTCTCGGCGGCCAGGAGCGCCTCTTCGACACTCCGCAGCAGATCGGTGCCGGGCAGCAGCGGCACGCCGCTCGCTTTCGCCAATTCACGCGCCGTATGCTTCAGGCCGAAAGCCGACAGATGCTCCGGCCGCGGACCGATGAAGGCGATGCCTTCCGCGGCGAGCCGCTCGGCAAAGCCGATATTTTCCGAGAGGAAGCCATAGCCCGGATGCACGGCCTCGGCACCGGTCGCCTTGCAGGCGGCGATGACGGCATCGACGTTGAGATAGCTTTCTCCAGCAGGCGCCGGGCCGAGGCGCACGGCTTCGTCGGCGAGCAGCGCCGGCTTCGAGAAGCGATCGGCATCGGAATAGACGGCAACCGAGGCGATGCCCATCCTCTTCAATGTCCGGATCACCCGGACGGCGATTTCGCCGCGATTGGCGATGAGAACCTTGGTGAACATCGATCAGTCCTCGCCGTCCCAGATCAGCACCCGGATCGGTGTCGGATCGAAGCCGTTACAGGGATTGTTGATCTGCGGGCAGTTGGAGATGACGCAGAGCACGTCCATTTCAGCCACCAGTTCGACATAGTCGCCGGGCGCGGAAATGCCGTCGACAATGGTCATCTCGCCGTTCGGCTTGATCGGAACATTCATGAAAAAATTGATGTTCGGCACGATGTCGCGCTTGCTCATGCCGTGCCGGGTCACCTCGAGCACGAAATTGTCGCGGCAGGCATGCAGGTATTTCGTGCCATGGCCGAAGCGCACGGTGTTGCTCTCGCAGGAGCAGGCGCCGGCGGAGGTATCATGGCGGCCGCAGCTGTCGGCCGTCATGACAAGCATGACATTGCCCTCGTTCGAGACGATCTTCGTGCCGGCGCCGATATAGGCGCCACCCTGCGCCCGCATCGTGTCCTGGTTGGAATAGCGCTCGCCAAAATCATCGGCGCGATAAAACAGCGTGTCGATCGCCTGCTGGCCGTAGCTGTCTTCGATGCGGATCGTCTGACCCTTGCGCACGATGCCGGACCACGGCGCTTCCGCCGGGATGAAATGATCCTGCACGGCGTTTTCGAGGCTGCGTGAAGCTGACGTCTTGATGAAATCGGTCATCGTCATTCCTCCTCAGGCCAGCATCGCGGCGTTGTTCTCGAAGCCGCGAACGGCCTCGGCGGTCGCCGTGCGCGCGAGGTCGTCGACGGCGGGCGCACCTGCACGAAAGCGCGTCACGATGACCGGCTTCGGCGCATAGACCGGATCTGGATCGAGCGGATGCGGGCAATTGGAAAAGCCCACGATCATGTCCATTTCGGCGCGCAGTTCGGCATAATCGCCGCTATTGGAAAGTTTGCCGCGCCAGTGGAAGCCACCCTCGTCGTCGACGCGGACGGAAGCGAAAAGATTGAGAATCCCAGGGATGTCGCGCCTGGTGAGACCGAGCTTGCCGGCGACGAGCACGAGATTGTCGCGGGTGTTGCGGGTCTTGACGCCGGGATATTTTGCGGCGTTCGAGGCCGCCGTCGAGCCGCCCATCAGGCAATCATGGGCACCGGAACTGTCTTCGGTCAGCGAAAACATCACCCGGCCCATATCCGAAAAGATGACGCGGCCCTTGCCAAGGGCAGTCGTCCACTGCACCTTGACCGTATCGACGAGATTGAGCCGCTCGCTGGTATCAGCGGCGTTCCAGGCGACGAGCGCCACGGTCGATCCGCCGTCGCCTTGGTCGATGCGGAGCGCTTCGCCGCGCTTCAGCGCTGTCGACCAGTACCAGCCGCCGGGGATGGTTTCCTGGTGGATGATCGCAGCCGCATCGATGGCGGGGGCGGGCAGGGGGCTCGGCGCCGGCAGAGCCTTCGGCGCGAATTCCAGCCCCTTCTTCTGATGTTCCTCGTAACGCTGCCGGTTGGCGGCGATTTCCTCGGGCGAGCGTCTGACATGCATCATGGTTTTTCTCCTGACGGACTGGAAGCCGGGTCGTCCCGGCGATGGCCCAGAGAAATGACCGGGCCGTCCCGGTCGGGGCTGAAGATGGAAGGCGCGCCGGCAAGCCTGGGCGGCCAAATGGAAATGTCCTTGGTGATGGTCGCGCCGTAGCGCTCCTTCTCTTCCGGGCGGTCACGCCGCCGCTCGAAGGCGACGACCCGCGTCGCCAGCGTGAAGGCCTCGCGCATGTCGTGCGTCACCATGACGACGGTCATCTGCGTTTCGTGCCAGAGCCGTTTCATCAAGGTATGGATTTCGGCGCGAATGCCGGGGTCGAGCGCCCCGAATGGCTCGTCGAGCAGCAGCACTTTCGGCTTCATGATGAGCGCCTGCGCCAGCGCCAGGCGCTGCTGCATGCCACCGGAAAGCTGTGCCGGATATTTGTCCTCGGCGCCGGCAAGGCCGACTTCGCCGATCAGCCGCCGCGCCTCGTCGACCGCGCTGCGGCGGGCAGCGCCGAAAAGCTTTGCCTTGCAGCGCGCCGCAGAAAATTCGCGGCCGAGCAGCACATTGCCGAGGACGGTCAGATGCGGGAAGACGGAGTAGCGTTGGAAAACCACGCCGCGATCCGGCCCCGGCTCGAGCGGCAACGGTTCACCGTCGAGCCGGATGGCGCCCCGCGTCGGTCGTTCCTGGCCAAGCAGCATGCGCAGGAATGTCGTCTTGCCGCAGCCGGACGGGCCGACAAGAGCGACGAAGGCGCGCGAGGCGACGGTGAGCGACACATTCTCAAGCACGATCTGGTCGCCATATTCCTTCCAGACCCTTTCGATCACCAGCTCGCTCATGCCTGCTTCTCCAGCTCCGACCACGGGAAGAGAGCGATGCGAATGCG
This sequence comes from Rhizobium sp. M1, assembly GCF_002531805.1. Lineage (NCBI taxonomy): Bacteria > Pseudomonadati > Pseudomonadota > Alphaproteobacteria > Hyphomicrobiales > Rhizobiaceae > Rhizobium > Rhizobium sp. M1. The sequence goes on from NZ_NWSW01000023.1 coordinate 26,552, forward strand.
ATCGAGGATGTAATTCATGACCACGGCGAGCAGCGTGATCCAGACGACATAGGGAAAGATCACGTCCATGGAGAGGTAGCGGCGCACGAGGAAGATGCGGTAACCAAGGCCGGAATCCGACGAGATCGCTTCGGCCGCAATCAGGAACAGCCAGGCAGGACCGAGCTGAAGCCTGAGGCAGGTGATGAGCCGCGGCAGGATCTGCGGCAGCACGACGCGAAGACCGATCTGCCAGGAAGAGCCGCCGAGCGTTTCAGCCTTGACGATCTGTTCGCGCGGCAGTTCCAGCGCCTTCAGGGCAAGGTCGCGGATCATCGTCGGGGCAACGCCGATGGCGATGAGCGCGATCTTAGAGGCTTCCCCAAGCCCCATGGCGATGAAGAGAATCGGTAGTAGCGCCAGCGGCGGCACCATCGAGACAACGGCGACGAAGGGGGAGAGCAGCGCCCGCAGGTACGGCAGCATGCCGATCAGCATGCCAATGACGAGTGCGGTGACAGTGGAAATGCCGAGACCGGCAAACAGCCGCACTAGGCTCGCCGCCGTATCAGACCAGAGCAGGTATTCGCCGGTGCGCGGATCGGCGACGAAGACCAGGCGATTGATCGCATCGGCGAAATCTGCGAAGCCCGGCAACAATTTGTCATTGGCGTTTTCCGCCAGTCGCGCCGCTGAGCCGAAAGCATAGGCGACGATTAGCAGCACGAAGGGCAGCAGCGTCAACGCAAGCTGCGAGCCCCGGCTCGGTCTCGTGTTGATCCAACGCATGAGAGAAGCTCCGCAGATGAAGGATGGCGGCGTGGGCAAGCACGCCGCCGCTCGAGCCACTCTCAGAGCGAACCGTCGGCGGCTGCTTTCATGTAGGTCTCGGTAAAGCGCAGCTTGACGTTGCCGCTGTCGCCGAGAATCTTGCCATCCGGCATTTCGATGCCGATCACGTCCGCCGACGGCGCACCGCTGCCGAGCAGACCCTTTTCGAACAGGAAGTTGCGGACGAGATCCATCGTCTTCGGCAGGCTGCCCGACGCGGTAAAGGCGACGGCATCAGCCGGCTTGGCAAACAGCTTGGTGGCGGCAAGCTGGGATTCGAAGCCCTTGAGATCCGTGCCCGACGCCTGGCCCATCGCCTCGCGTGCGGCCTTGCCGTCGGCGCTGTCTGATGTCAGCAGCGCTGCCGTCTCATACCAGATGCCGGCGAGCGCCTTGCCGAAATTCGGATTGTCCTTCAGCACGCCTGTGTTGGCGACCATCAGGTCGATGATTTCGCCCGGCACCTGCGAACTGTCGAACACTTTCTTGGCCGTGGGATCCTCCAGAATGGTCGAGACCAGCGGATTCCAGGTGACGACAGCCGTCACGTCAGCCGTCTGGTAGGCAGCGACCATGTCGGCATCGGAGGTATTGACCACCTTGACGTCGCGCTCGGTCATCTTGATGCTTTCGAGTGCCCGGGCGAGCAGATAGTGGGAGACGGAAAATTCGACGAGATTGACGTTCTGACCCTTGATATCGGCAAGGCTCGTCTTGTCTTTCAGGATGACCGCATCATTGCCGTTCGAAAAGTCGCCAATGATCACGGCCGTCGTATCGACGCCGCCGGCTGCCGGGATTGAGAGGCCGTCCATATTGGTGAGCGTAACGGCATCGAAGGCGCCGGCCGTATACTGGTTCATCGATTCGACATAGTCGTTGAACTGGGTCACCTCGATCTTGATGCCGTATTTGTCGGCCCATTTCTTGACGATGCCGTGATCGGCGGCATAGCCCCAGGGCATCCAGCCGACATAAATCGACCAGGCAACCTTGAAATCGGTCTTCTGTTCGGCTTTCGCGGTCGAACCGAGGCCCAGAGCCAAGGATGCCGTCAGTGCGGTGATGGAAAGAAGCTTCGAAAAAGTCTGCATTGAAATTCCCCTTTGCTTTTCGTCAAAAGGGATCGGCAATGACCATCGTGCCGCCAATCCCTTGGCTTACGAGGTCTCCCGGGTTTTTATCCCGCCGTGCACCCGGCAGGATGTCTCCCCTGCCGGTGGCAGCTCTCGGACCAGTCACGCCTTGCGACGCCGGAACCCTAGCCACCAACTCTGCAAATATCGAAGCAAGCCGCGTGCCAGGTTCCAAATCGTTGATTTCACTGGAGGCATCATGGCGCCGCGCGTGGCGACATCGCAGAGTGCATGCACTTGCGCAAAAAATGTGCGCAGCCTGCCGTCACCATAGGCTGGTTTTTTGCTCGGTAGAAAGCGCGCAGCGAATCTGAAAGATCGCGACGCGTCAGTTCTGGAAGGCGCCAGCGGGCACCGTCGTCACCAGCCGGATATCCCGGCGGAAGTCCGATGGCGACATGCCGGCGATATGGCGGAAGGATTTGTTGAAGGCGCTAATCGAGCCGAAGCCGCTGTCCATCGCCACCTGCAACACATTGGCGCCTTCGCTCATCAGCATCGCCTGGGCGCGCGACAGCCTGAGCAGCGTCACATATTTGCTGATCGTCATGCCGGTCGATCGCTTGAACAGGTTCATCGCATATTTCGGGTGCAGATCGGCGGCGCGGGCGATGTCGACCGAATCGATGTCCTGCAGGAAATTGGCGGCGATGAAATCGCACATGCGCGCGACGCTGCGCGAGGAATTCGGATGCGGCTGATCGCCTTCCAGGCTGACGGCCGTCTTCGACGTCGTCATCGAATAGGGTTCGAGCGCAATGCGCTCGATACGCAGCAGCAATTCATCAACGGCGTGCTGGGCCTTGGCGGAATCGCCGGACTTGGCATAGCGGAACCAGCGAGCGAAATTTTCGTTGTCGGCGGCATCGGTCGCCGAGGTCAGCAGCGTCTCGCCCTTCATCAGTCGGCTGGAAATGCTGATCGGCAGACGCAGCCGGAAGAAATAGATGAGCGGCAGATGGGCGCCGGCATAGAGCGAATCATCCGAGGATTCGTCCATCTGATGCGGCTGGCCACCCCAGAAGAGGCACATTTCACCGGCGTTCAGCCGGAATTCGTGATCGCTCATCCGATAGTGAACAGTGCCGCGCATGACATAGTTGACCTCGACCTGCGCATGCCAGTGCGGCATGGCCATGACGAGCGGATGGGCATGAAACATCTGCAGCGCCGTCGGCGAACCCTCGATGCTGCTGGCGCCGGGCCGGTAGATTGCACTGGTGCCGATCTTACTTTCCGCCAAATCCATATTCCCTTTTTAGGAGACAGCCGCTCCCTTGCGGATAGTCTAACCGCGTTCGTGAAAGATCGGCAATTGAAAAGGGAGGATTTTCAATGCGCTTCAAACTTCTCGCCGCGACCGCAGCTGTCGCACTGCTTGCTTCCGGCTCTGCTTTTGCGGAACCGGCCAATCTCACCATCTGGAGCTGGAATGTCGCCGCGTCGGCATTGAAATCCACGCTGCCCGGCTTCAACAAGCAATTTCCCGACATCAAGATCACCGTCGAGGATCTCGGCAACAGCCAGGTCTTCGACAAGACGCTCGCAGCCTGCGCTGCCGGCGGCGAAGGCTTGCCCGACATCGTCAGCATCGAGAACTTCGAAGCTGAAATCTTCTGGAGCCGCTTCCCGGATTGCTTCGCCAATCTGAAAGAGCTCGGCTACACCGCCGATATTCAGGCGAAGTTCCCCGACTTCAAGCGCACCGAGCTCGAGGTCGGCGATGTTGCCTATGCTATGCCCTGGGATTCCGGCCCTGTCGCCGTCTTCTACCGCCGCGATCTCTATGAAAAGGCCGGCGTCGATCCGAGCACCATCAGCACCTGGGACGATTTCATCGCCGCCGGCAAGAAGATCTCGGCCGCCAATCCCGGTGTCGTCATGGCGCAGGCCGATTTCAACGGCGACAGCGAATGGTTCCGCATGATCGCCAACGAGCAGGGCTGCGGCTATTTCTCGACCGACGGCCAGAACATCACCATCAACCAGCCGGCCTGCGTCGCTTCGCTGCAAAAGGTGAAGGAGATGAAGGATGCCGGCACCCTGACATCAGCCAACTGGGACGAAAAGATCCAGGCCAACACCGCCGGCAAGGCGGCAAGCCAGCTCTATGGCGGCTGGTATGAGGGCACCGTGCGCTCGACCTCTCCCGATCTCAAGGGCAAGTGGGGTGTCTACAGAATGCCGAGCCTGACGGCCGATGGCCCGCACGCGGCCAATCTCGGCGGTTCGTCGCTTGCCATTTCGGCAACGTCGGCAAACAAGGAAGCGGCCTGGAAATTCGTCAACTACGCCCTCGGGACGAACGAGGGGCAGGTGACCATGCTGAAGGAATTCGGCCTGGTGCCGTCGCTGCTTTCGGCCGAGAAGGATCCCTTCGTCAACGAGGCGCAGCCCTATTGGGGCGGGCAGAAGGTCTGGGCCGATATCCTGGCGACGCTGCCGAAGATCGTGCCGAGCCGCGGCACCGCCTTCCAGAGCGATGCCGAAGGTATCTTCAGGGCGACGCAGACGAAATTCTTCGCCGGCGGCTACCCGGATGCGAAGGCGGCTCTCGACGATGCCGCCAAGCAGATCGCTTCCGCAACCGGACTTCCGATCGCGCAATGAATGACGATGCCGGGCGCTTGAAGCGCCCGGCTTTCCCCCGGCCTGCAACGCGGCCGGTCATTCGTTCGTGAGGAGGAGGCTCGATGCCGTTCAGAACCCGGAGCGCCTATGCGTTCCTCGCCCCCTATCTGCTTGTTTTCGCCACCTTCTGGGTCTGGCCGATCATCGACTCGTTCCTGATTTCCTTTCAGAACACCCGCATCAACCCGTGGAAATACAGTTTCCAGGCCAATTGGGGCCGGCTCTTTTATGACCCCGCCTTCTATAATGCCCTTTACAACACGCTGATCATCCTGGTGATCCAGGTGCCCGTCATGATCGCGCTTGCGACCGTCATGGCCGTGCTGCTCAATTCGCCGCTCCTGAAAGCGCGCCCGCTTTTCCGTTTCGCCTTCTTTGCCCCCGTCGTCGTCGGTGAGGTCGCTTACGCGGCCGTGTTCCGGCTGATGTTCAGCCTGGATTTCGGCGTCATCAACAAGATGATTTCAGCCATCGGTTTCAGCCCGATATCCTGGTTCGACAATGCCAATGCGGCGATGGCGGTGATCATCCTCGCCGTCACATGGCGCTGGGCGGGCTATAACGCCATCATCATCCTTGCCGGCCTGCAGGCCATTCCCGACGATGTCTACGAGGCAGCAACGCTCGACCGGGTGAGCAAGGTACAGCAATTCTTCCACATCACGCTGCCGCTGCTGAAGCCGATCATCCTCTTCTGTGTGGTGCTCTCGGTGATCGGCACCATGCAGCTCTTCACCGAGCCCTTCCTCATCACCAATCGCGGCGGCCCCGGCGGCGGCACGGAAACACTCGGCCTCTTCCTTTATCGCCAGGGCTTCACCGCGCTGAACTTCGGTTATGCCTCGGCGATCGCCTATACGATGGCTGCCCTTGCGGTGGCGATCTCGCTTCTCAATCTCTGGGTCGGGAGGGATCCGAAATGAAATCCAAATCGCAATCCCTTCTCCTCCGTCAGATTGCGCTGCACGCGGTGCTGGCGCCGCTGGCGCTGATCTGGCTGTTTCCGCTCTGGATGATGTTCGTCTTCTCGACCATGCCCGACAACGGCATCTTCAGCCCCGAGATCGTGCTCTGGCCTTCGACCAACTTCGTCGCAAATTTCCAGAACCTGCAGGCCGATACCGATTTCATCGGCGCGATGGTGATCTCCGTCGGCGTCGCGATCATCTATACGATGCTCTCGGTGCTGTTGACTTCGATGGCCGGCTGGGCACTGGCACGTTATCGTTTCGTCGGCCGCACCGTCGTCATCGCCATCATCCTCGGCACGATCACGCTGCCTTTCTCCGTGGTCGTCATCCCGCAATTCATCATGGTGGCGCGCGAGTTCAAGCTGGCAAACACCTGGGTGGCACTGATCGTGCCGCCGCTGTTCAATTCGCTCGGCGTCTTGTTCATGCGACAATCCTTCTCGATGATGCCGGGCGAGCTTTTCGATGCGGCCCGGGTCGAAGGCGTCAAGGAATGGCAGATCTTCCTGCGGATCGCCTTGCCGCTGGCGCGCCCGACCATGGCGGCATTGGCGATTATCCTCTTCCTGCACTCGTGGAACAATTACCTCTGGCCGCTGCTGATCAATTCCAGGCCAGGCATGATGACGGCGCCGGTGGCATTGGGAACGCTAATCGGCCTCACCAAGGTCTCCTGGGGCGGCATCATGGCCGGCGCGGTGCTGCTGACGGCGCCGATCCTCGTCATCTTCGTGGCTCTTCAGCGCCATTTCATCGCCGGCATCGCGGCCGGCGCAATCAAGTAATCGGGAGGCTGCATGGCAGAGCTTTCACTCAGCAATATCGTCAAGCGCTTCGGCGGCTTCGAGATCATCCACGGCGCCAATCTGGAGGTGAAGGATGGCGAGTTCGTCGTCTTCGTCGGCCCGTCCGGCTGCGGCAAGTCCACGCTGCTCAGGATGATCGCCGGTCTTGAGGATATCACCTCGGGCGAACTTCAGATCGGCGGCAGGGTCGTCAACGACGTCGAGCCGGCCGATCGCGGCATCGCCATGGTCTTCCAGTCCTATGCGCTCTATCCGCACCTGACGGTCGAGGAAAATCTGAGCTTCGGCCTGCGGATGAACGGCAATCCGAAGGCCGATACCGAGCGGCGCGTGCGCCATGTCGCCGAAATCCTGCAGATCACCGAGCTGATGAAGCGGCGGCCGAAGCAGCTTTCCGGCGGCCAGCGGCAGCGCGTCGCAATCGGCCGCGCCATCGTCCGCGAACCGGAAGTCTTCCTGTTCGACGAGCCGCTGTCGAACCTCGACGCGGAACTGCGCGTGCAGATGCGCGTCGAAATCTCGAGGCTGCACAAACAGCTCGGCACAACGATGATCTACGTCACCCACGACCAGACGGAAGCGATGACGCTCGCCGACAGGATCGTCGTGCTGCGCGCCGGCAATATCGAGCAGATCGGCGCACCGCTCGATCTCTACGACGATCCCGCCAACCAGTTCGTCGCCGGCTTCGTCGGCTCGCCGAAGATGAATTTCCTGAACGCGATGGTGGTCGAAACGCAACCGGGCAGGGCGGTCATCGCGCTGGAAAGCGATGATAATATGCGCTTGCCGCTGCCCGTCACCGAACCCATCGAAGCCGGCACGAAGGTGACGCTCGGCATCCGGCCCGAACATTTCGTCGATGCCGGCGCGGGCGATGCCGATCTCACCGTCGCGGTCGACGTCGCCGAACATCTCGGCAACACCAGTTACATCTATGCCGCCATCGGCAGCGAGCAGCTGATCATCGAGCGGCCGGAATCACGCGTCGCCGGCAATCGCGAGACGCTGACCGTCGGCCTTCCCGCAAGCCGCACATTCCTTTTTGACGGCGCCGGCACCCGGCTCCGCTAGAACAGGATGATTTCAGGCCGGGCCGGCCTAAAATCTGAATCCTGTTCTAAATTAAAGAGTTAGAGCATGATGTCGTCCGAAAACCGCTCACACTTTTCGGCATCATGCTCTGTCGCAATCCCAAGGCAGAAAGACGAAAGAGGTTTCCATGACTTCCGATCAACCGATCCGCTGGGGCATTATCGGCCCCGGCACCATCGCCCGCACCTTTGCCGATGGCGTCGCCCATTCGCGTACCGGCAAACTGGTGGCAATCGCCACCCGCAACCCGTCCAAGCCTGGACTTGCCGAAAACTTCCCCGGCGCCCGCATCGTCAACGGTTACGAGGCGCTGCTTTCCGACCCCGAGGTTGATGCGGTCTATATTTCCGTGCCCCATACCGGCCATGCCGAATGGGCGATCAAGGCCGCCCGCGCCGGCAAGCACATCCTGGTGGAAAAGCCGATCGCACTTTCGGCGTATGATGCCGAAGCCGTCTACTACGAAGCCAAGAAGGCCGGCGTCTTTGCCGGCGAGGCCTTCATGTACCGGGTACATCCGCAGACGGAGAAGCTGGTCGAGCTCATCAAGAACGGCGTCATCGGCACGCTGCGCATCATCCGCTCGAGCTTCGGCTTCAATATGGGCAGCTACAGGCCGGAACACCGGCTGTTTGCCAATGACACCGCCGGCGGCGGCATTCTCGATGTCGGCGGTTATCCGGTCTCGATGGCGAGGCTGATTGCGGGTGCTGCGGAAGGCAAAGCCTTCCTCGAACCGGAGAAGGTTGCGGGCGTCGCCCATCTCGGAGAGAGCGGCGTCGATGAATGGGCGTCGGCGGTGCTCAAATTCCCGAACGAGATCATCGCCGAAGTCTCCTGCTCGATCATGGCGCAGCAGGACAATGTGCTGCGCATCATCGGCTCCGAGGGCCGGATCGAGGTCGCCGACTTCTGGTTCGCCTCCGGTCACAAGGGCGGCGTCGGCAAGATCGAGATCTTCAAGGGCGGCAAACAGGAGACGATCGAGGTCAGGGAGGATCGCTGGCTCTATTCCTTCGAGGCGGACGCGGCGGGCGATGCTATCCGTGCCGGCAGAACCGAATTCAGCGCCCCCGGCATGAGCTGGGCGGATTCGATCGCAAACCTGCGCGTGCTCGACCAGTGGCGCGCCTCGGTCGGCCTCGAATACGGCGTCGAGAAAGCGGCAAAGCGCACGAAAAACATTGCCGGCGGCGTGGTCACGCGCGGCAACAGCATCCCGCGGCGCGAAATCCCCGGCATCTCCAAGCCGGCCTCGGTGGTGACGCTCGGCTTCGAATTCTTCCCGAACTTCGCCGCCGCCTCGCTGACGCTCGACGCCTTCTACGAGGCCGGCGGCAATGCCTTCGATACCGCCTATGTCTATGGCGCCGGCAAGACGGAGGCGATCTTCGGCGACTGGCATACGAGCCGCCAGGTGCCGCGCGAGGAGATCGTGCTGATCGGCAAGGGCGCCCATTCGCCGCTCTGCTATCCGGATATGGTCGCCAAGCAGCTCGACCAGTCTCTCGCCCGGCTGAAGACCGACTATGTCGACATCTATTTCATGCATCGCGACAATACCGACGTGCCTGTCGGCGAGTTCGTCGATGCCATGGATGCAGAAGTCAAACGCGGCCGCATCCGCGGCATCTTCGGCGGCTCGAACTGGACACGGGCGCGCTTCGACGAGGCAATCGCCTATGCCGAAAAGACCGGCAAGGCGGCGCCTGCGGCCCTCTCCAACAACTTCTCGCTTGCCGAGATGCTCGATCCGATCTGGGCCGGCTGCGTCGCCGCTTCCGATGACGAATGGAAGAAATGGCTGAACGAGAAGCAGATCCCGAACTTTGCCTGGTCGAGCCAGGGCCGCGGCTTCTTCACCGACCGCGCCGGCCGCGACAAGCGCGACGACGAGGAAATCGTGCGCGTCTGGTATTCCGAGCGCAATTTCGGACGCCGCGACCGCGCCATCGAACTCGCCAACAAGCTCGGCCGCAACCCGATCCATATCGCGCTCGCCTATGTCATCGCCCAGCCCTTCCCGGTCATCCCGCTGATCGGGCCGCGCACCGTCGCCGAACTGGAAGACAGTCTTTCGGCACTCGACATCAAGCTGACACCCGAACAGGTGAAATGGCTGGAAGGCTGATAATAGAAGAAAGGGCGCGGTTCGAAGCCGCGCCCTTTCCATAACTACTTGCGCGTTTCGGACGCCTTCTTTCTGGCGGCATCGTCCATCAGTTCGTACCACATGGCGTTGAGGACGGCGAAAGCGGCGGCCAGCGGCAGGCCGAGGATCCATGCGAAATACCACATCGTTTCGTCTCCCTCAGTAGGCGTGGCTGTTTTTGTCGGTGACGGATTTCTCTTCGACCTTGCCCCACAAAACCTTGTAGACCCAGGCCGTGTAGGCACAGATGATCGGCAGGAATATCGCCGACACCACCAGCATGATGAACAACGTCATATGGCTGGAGGATGCATCCCAGACCGTCAGGCCCGAGCGTGGATCGAGCGAGGAGGGCAGGATGAACGGGAACATCGAGAGACCGACCGTCGAGATGATCCCCAGGATCGCGACCGTGCTGAAGAGCAGCGTCATCACCTCGCGCCTTGCCCGCATGGCGATGAAAGCCAGTGCAGCACCGGCAAAGCCGAGGACGGGTGCGGCGATCATCCACGCATGGGCGGTGTAATTGGCAAGCCACGCGCCTTTCTCCAGCGCCACCGTCTTCAGCAGCGGATTGGAAGGCCCGATCGGGCTGATATCGCTGGTGATGCGATAGCCGCCGACGCCGATCCACAAGAAGACGCCGCCGAGGGCAAACAGCACGATGGCGGCGAGAGCGGCCATGCTGCCGTAGCTTCTGGCCCGCTCTGCAACCGGACCGCTCGCCTTCAGCACCAGCCAGGCCGCACCGTGCATCGTCAGCATGGCCAGGGAAAGCAGGCCGCACAGCAGCGCAAAGGGGTTGAGCAAGGCGAAGAACGAGCCTTCGTAGAAAATCCGCATGTCGTCGGCAAAGCGGAAGGGCACGCCCTGCAGCACGTTGCCGACGGCAACACCGAAGATCAGCGACGGCACGAAGCCGCCGACGAAAAGCGCCCAGTCCCAGCCGGTGCGCCAACGGGCGCTGTCGCGCTTCGACCGGTATTTGAAGCCGACCGGGCGCAGGATGAGCGCGAAAAGGATCGCGAACATCGCGAGATAGAAGCCCGAGAAGGAGACCGCGTAAAGCGGCGGCCAGGCGGCGAAGATGGCGCCGCCGCCGAGGATCAGCCAGACCTGGTTGCCTTCCCAGGTGGCGCCGATCGTGTTGATCACCACGCGCCGTTCCGTATCGGTCCTGGCGACGAAAGGCAGAAGCGTGCCGACGCCGAGATCGAATCCGCCCGTCGTCGCAAAGGCGATCAGCACCACGCCGAGCAACAGCCACCAGATGAGGCGCAGGGTTTCATAATCGAGGAGTTCGTGAAGGATCATGGCAGTCACTCCGCAGCCGGGATGAGGGTTTCGGAAATCAGCACCGCTTCCGGCTCGTCATCCGGTTCCGGCCCCTGCCTGATCGCTTTGATCATCAGGCTCATCTCGATGACGATCAGCACTGTGTAGAGGGCGGCAAAACCGATGATGGTCAAAAGCACGGTGCCGGCGCCGAGGCTGGAGACGGCCGCCGCCGTCGGCAGCACGCCTTCGATCACCCAGGGCTGGCGGCCGAATTCGGCGACGACCCAACCAAGCTCGATGGCGACCCAGGGCAGCGGGATCGCCAAAACGGCAATCCTGAGAAGCAGCGGGTACTTGTCGAGATGGCGGCGCGCCGACAGCCAGAAGAAGGTGGCGGTCAGCAGGATGAAGAAGATGCCGAGGCCGACCATGATGCGGAAGGACCAGAACAGCGTCGGCACATGCGGGATGGTGTCGCGCGCGGCCTGAGCGATCTGCGCGTCGGTCGCCTGGCGCGGATCGTCGACGTAGCGCTTCAGAAGAAGGGCGTAGCCGAGATCATGGCCGAGATCCTCGAAGGACGTGCGAACCTCCTGGGCCACCTGATCCTGCGCCGGCGCCGCACGGATCTGCGTCAGCGCGTCATAGGCCTTGATGCCGTCGCGGATGCGGACCTCGGCCTGCTGTTCGAGCTTGTCGATGCCGGGTATTTCGGTCGTCAGCGACCGTGTGCCGATCAGGCCCATGACCCAGGGAATATGCACGGCAAAATGCGTCTCGCGCGCCTGCTGATCGGGGAAGCCGAAGGCGGTGAAGGCGGCCGGCGCCGGCTCGGTCTTCCACATGCCTTCGATCGCGGCGAGCTTCATCTTCTGGTTCTCGGTCGCGAGATAACCGCTCTCGTCACCGAGCACGACCACCGAGAGCGCCGAAGCGAGACCGAAGGAGGCGGCGACCGTCATCGAACGTTTGGCAAGCTCGATATGCCGGCCCTTCAGCACATACCAGGCCGAGACGCCGAGCACGAAGATCGAGGCGCAGACATAACCGGCCGACACCGTATGGACGAATTTCGCCTGGGCGACCGGGTTGAACACCACGTCGAAGAAGCTGGTGATCTCCATGCGCATCGTCTGCGGATTGAGGGCCGATCCCACGGGGTTCTGCATCCAGCCATTGGCGATGAGGATCCAGAGTGCGGAGAAGTTCGAACCGAGCGCCACCGCCCAGGTGGCGACGAGATGGCCGACCTTCGAGAGCTTGTCCCAGCCGAAGAAGAACAGACCGACGAAGGTCGCCTCGAGGAAGAAGGCCATCAGGCCTTCGATCGCCAGCGGCGCGCCGAAGATGTCGCCGACATAATAGCTGTAATAGCTCCAGTTCATGCCGAACTGAAATTCCATGACGATGCCGGTGGCAACGCCGAGCACGAAATTGATGCCGAACAGCGTGCCCCAGAATTTCGTCATCTGCCGCCAGATCTGGCGGCCGGTCATGACATAGACGGTTTCCATGATCGCCAAGAGCACGGACAGGCCGAGCGTCAATGGCACGAACAGGAAGTGGTAAAGCGCCGTCAGCGCGAATTGGAAGCGCGATAACGCGACGATGTCTAGTTCCATTGTCTTTCTCCCACGGTCCCACGGGGTACGGAGCGTTCCTCAACGCCGGCCGGCGCTTGAGGGCATGCGATCTCACTCAATCCGGCCGAAGCCGGTCGAGCGCCTTTTCGAACGCCGCTTCTCCACGGCACGAAATTTCTAAGATGCGTCCACCTTCGATGACGGCGATGCGATCGGCGATAACAGCCTCGCGACGGATGTGAGTCGCGATCACCAGCGAGCGGCCTGCCGCCATCGCCGACAGGCGCTGAAGCACATCGCGGGCGGTGGCGCCGTCGAGGCCCTCGGTCGGCTCGTCGAGCAGCCAGAGCGGCGTGTCGCGCAGGAAGAGCCGCGCAAGCGCCAGCCGGCGCGACTGGCCGCCGGACAGGCCGAGCCCGCCTTCGCCGAGCCGTGTGTCGATCCCCCGCGGCATCGCCTCGACGTCTGCAAGCAGACCGGCGGCGGCGAGCGCTTCACGAAGACGGGCCTCGCGCGCATCAGGATTCGCCAGCAGCAGATTGCCGCGCAGACTATCCTCGAAGAGTTCCGTCCGCTGCGTCAGCGGGGTCGCCGTCACTGCGGCGACGCTTCCCGACCTCGCCGGCAGCTCGCCGGAAAGCAGAGCAAGCAGGCTCGACTTGCCGGCGCCGCTGGCGCCGATGACGGCCAGCCGTTCGCCCTGCCGAAGCGCGAGGTCGATGCTCTCAAGCGCAGGCACCACGGAATTTTCATGGAAGGCGGACGCACCAGCCAGTGAAAAGGCATATCCCGGCATCGGCAGCGCCAATGGTTCGGTTATTGCCGCGACAGCAAGCCTTGGCGAGATACGTCTCGCCGCCAGCAGCGTCCGGCCGAGTTCCAAGGCGCCGCGCCGCAGCGCCGCGAAGGGCTCGACCGCCGCGAAGGCGATGAGCAGGCCGAGGGCTGCGACAGGCGCGGTGATTGCCTTCGTCTCCGCCAAAGCGGCGACGGCGAGCAGCGATGCGGTCAGCAGCAGGGTGGAGACGAGACCGAAGCCGAATGTCAGGCCGGTTTCGACGCGGTTCAGCCGATCGTCGGCACGGGCGGCATAGCCATCAGCGGCGATGATCGCGCTTCTCTGCCCATCGAGCCGGCCGGCCATCAGCAGGTCGGTCTGGCCGGCGACGAGATCGATCGTCCGCGACCGCAGCGCCTCGATGCCATGGGCGCGCCTGCGGGCATGTTTGCGCGCTATGCGGCCGGCGATCAAAGGCAGGCCCAGGCCGGCGCTGGCCAGAAAGAGGCCAAAACACAGACCGAACACAGGATGCATCAGGCCGAGCACCCCGCTTGCGGCCAATGCCGCTCCGATCGCCACGACAGCCGGCACGAGAATACGGAGATAGAGGGAGTCGAGCGCATCGATGTCGGCCGTCAGCCGGAAGAGCAGCCGGGCAGGGCGATGCAGCAAAGCGCGGGCAGCGCCCGGCTCGGCAAAGCCGCGAAACAGCCTTTCGCGAAGGGCTGCCAGCACTCCAAGCGTTGCGTCATGGGTCGAAAGCCTTTCACCGTAACGCGCCGCGGTGCGGACGATGGCCAGCAGGCGGATGCCGGCCGCCGGCGCAAAGACGTCGAAGGTCATCGCGACCGCCGCCGAAAGACCGGCGAGCGCGGTGGCGGTGATGAACCAGCCGGACAGGCCGAGCAGCGCGATACCCGCCGTTACCGTCGCTGCCGAGAGTCCTGCGCCAAACAGCAGTGCGCGCCGGCGCTCGGCAAGGAAGAGCCGCAGGATCGGCTTGAGGTCTGCAACAAATGTGCTCATTCGGCTGCCTCCCGGATGATGAGATCGGCGTCGACGCGCATGCAGCGATGCATGCGGGCGGCAAGCAGCGGATCGTGGGTCGCGACGATCAATGTGCGCCCCTTGGAAAGCGAAAGCAGGCTTTCCGTCACCTCGGCGGCGGTCGCAGCATCGAGATGCGCGGTCGGCTCGTCAGCCAGGATGATCTTGAGATGCGGATTGCAGGCCGCGCGCGCGATCGCAAGCCGCAGCGCCTCGCCGCCGGAAAGCCCAATACCGGCTTCGCCGAGCGGCTGGCTGCCATAGGCATCGGCCACCTTCCCAAGTCTCGCTGCATCAAGCGCATTCGCCACCTCGCTGCGCGTGATGCCGGGTCTGCCGAGCGAAATATTGCCGTTGATGGTGCCGGCGAAGATATGCGGTTTCTGGCCGATCCAGGCCATGCCGCAGCGCAGAGCAGCCGCCGTCTCATCCCCAAGCTCGACGCCGCCGATGACGATGTGCCCGCCCGCGCAAGGCACCAGTCCCGCAATCAGCGAAAGAAGCGTCGATTTGCCGGAGCCGCTGGCGCCAAGCAGCGCCAGATGTTCGCCGCCGGCTATCTCGAGGTTGAAACCGTCGAGGATCAGCGGTTCGTCGGTGCCATAGCGAAAGGCGAGATTTTCAAGGCGGATGGCAGGCACCTCGTCGGCGGCAGAGGCCTTCGCTTCGCCTAATCCCTGAATGGGTAGGCCGCCGCCGGCAAGGGAGTCCAGCGCTTTCAGCGCCGCTTCGCCCGCCGCCCGGTCATGCCAGACGGCAGAGAGTTCGCGCAGCGGCTCGAAGAAAGCAGGCGCAAGCAGCAGGATGAACAGGCCCTCGGTCAGGTCGAGCCGGCCAGACCATGTGCCGAAGCGGATCTCGCCGAGCAGGCTGAACCCGATATAGACGGCGACCATCGCCACGCCGAGTGCGGCGAAGAGTTCGAGTACGGCCGAGGAGAGAAAGGCGATTTTCAGCACCGCCATGGTGCGCTTACGCAGCGATTCCGCCTCCTGGCGCAGCCTGAGCGCTGTTGCATCGACCGCGTCGAGCGCACGGATCGTCGCCAGCCCACGCAGGCGATCGAGCAGGAAGCCATTGAGGCCACCGGTCGCGACAAGCTGTCTTTCGCTGGCCGCCTGGGCACGCCAGCCGATCAGCGCCATGAAAATAGGGATCAGCGGCGCGGCAAACAGCAGAACCAGTGCGGCGATCCAGGAGACCGGAAGGATAAAGGCCAGGATGACGAGCGGCACGAGGCTGGCCTTCATACGCGCAGGCTGGAAACGGGCGAGATAGGGAACGATGAGTTCGGCCTGCTCGCCGATAACGCTTGCAGCTTTGCCGGATGCCGGCCGGCCGCGATCGACCGGGGACGACATGGAAAGGGCCGAGACGGCGATCCGGCGTTTGCGGCTAAGCTCGGCGCGGGCGGCATGAAAGGCGAGGCGGCCGCCAGCCGCATCGAGACAGCTTCTCGCCAATCCGAGGAGGAGGATGCCGAAAGCCGGCCAGAGAACGTCATGCAATCCGCCGCCATCGGCGATGCGGCCGACGGAGAGAGCCAGCAACCCGGCCTGCGGGATCCAGATGGCGGCGGCCAGCGCCTGCAGCATAGCCGCCCTGCGCAGCCGGCCCTTCGCCGCGCCGTCGCCCGGCAAGACGGCGTAGTCATCCCGTGACCGCACTTCTGGTTCTATTGTCGCGTCGAAGAAAGCACTGCCCATGGCGCTAACTCTTGTTCGCAGGATTCGGCCGGCGGCTGCGGCCGAGCGAGATGACCCGGTCCTTGGCCTCCAAAAGCTTTGTCACTTTCGCGCCGAGCGAGAGTAGCGTCGCGAGCCTCTCGGTCTCAAGTTGTTTTACGTCTTCGTACCAATGCGTCAGCTGTTCGATCAGCGTGTGCATCTCGCCCATGCGCTGTTGCGCGTGCCGTTCGGCCTCGCTGGCGGGGCGCTGCATCAGGATCTCGCGCAGAACAGACAGCGTCGGGTCGACCTCGCGCTTCTTTCGTTCCTCGGCGAGCGTCCGCAATATCTGCCAGACATCATCCGGCGTGATGAAGAAATCGCGGCGATCATCCGGCTTGTGCTTGAGAAGAACAAGGTTCCAGGCCTGCAACTCGCGCAGGCTCATCGAGACGTTGGAACGCGAGATGCTAAGGGAATCGGCGATCTCTTCCGCACAGAGCGGCGCAGGGGAGACGAAGAGCAGGGCATAGATCTGGCCGACCGTGCGGTTGATTCCCCAGCGGGAACCCATTTCGCCGAAATGGAGAACGAAGGACTGGACAAGAGGCGGAAGGTTCATGGTCGTTTCCGTTGCGTCTGTGATTTCAGAAATTTCTGAAATCACTATACAGACTTTCGGACCCAGCCGACAATCTGCAAGGCGGCCCTGCGTCAATTTGGATGTCCGTCCGTTGATCGTGCGTCAGATATAGCCTGGGGCGCCACAGCCGGATTTGACTTAAATCAAATCCGCAGCAATTTGCGGAGATGACGCAAAAACGCCCGGCAAGGCGCTACCGGGCGTTTGGTGACTGCGATATCGGAAGCGGCTCGAATGGTGCCAGGCTCAGATCAGGCCGGACAGGATGCCGACGCCGGCAAGGGCGGCAATGCTGCCGGCCGTGCGCGTCACCAGGATGCCTTGACGTTCGCCGGCACGCCCGACGGCGTAGCCGAGGGCGAGGCCGGCGGCGTGCAGCAGTGCGGTCGCGACCATGAAACCGGCGGCATAGGCGGCGCCGGCGGCATTTTCCGGCATTTCGGCGCCGTGCGCATGACCGTGGAAGATGGCGAAGAGACCGATGAGACCAGCCGCTACGGCCAGCGGTGCCTTGACGTTGAGCGCCACGATGGCACCGAGGATGACGACCGAAAGCGCAATGCCGGTTTCAACGAAGGGAACATTGATGCCGGCCACCCCGAGGGCGCCGCCGAGCGCCATCACCAGGACGAAGGTCGTCGGCACGAGCCAGGTGGCGCGGCCGCCAAGCTGAAAGGCAAAAACCCCGACCATCACCATTGCAAGCATATGATCAATGCCGGACATCGGGTGAGCAAAGCCATGGCTGAAGCCGGCAGCTTCGCCGATGGCCGGATGGGCCGAGGCGACGGCCGGAAGCGCTACGGCAGCCAAAGCAACAAGGACGCTCTTGAGTGCTGATTTCATTGCTCGATTCCCTCGTGAAATTGCAAATTCCTGCGGCCGCCGAACATCGGCATGGTTCAAAGTCGCGCGCATCACGCTAGTTCAAGGAAATTGCATCGTCAACGAAAAACCAGCAAATGCCAACCAATTCAATTGCTTATCCGATAGGCAAATGCCGCTTTCGATTGCTTTCTTCTGACGCCAGACTGCGCAAGGCCGGCGCGTTTCGACGCGCCCGTTCATATTCCTCTTCACCAACTGGAAAGGGCTTCGCGCAGCAGCTATCAATCATCCGGCTAAGGCGGCCCCAACCGCCGCCACGGAGGAGGACGCGCATGAGCATAATCGAACGGCCGCTGGTAATCAGCGCGCCCGAGCCCCGCACGCTCGATCTGATCTTCAGCGATGGGGCGCGCGCCGAACTGCACGCGAAATACGAAATCGTCGAAGCCGACCCGGAAAATATCGCCGAACTTGGCGACGATATCCTCGGCAGGACCCGATACATCATCGGCCAGCCGCCGCTTTCAGCTGAAACGCTGGCCAGAATGCCGGCCTTGCGCTCGATCCTCAATGTCGAAAGCAATCTCTTGAACAACATGCCCTATGAGGTGCTCTTTGAGCGCGGCATTCATGTCGTGACCACAGGCCAGGTCTTTGCCGAACCGGTCGCCGAAATCGGTCTCGGCTTCGCCCTGGCCTTGGCGCGCGGCATCGTCGATGCGGATGTCGCCTTTCGCGAAGGCAACGAACTCTGGGGCGGGGAGGGCAATGCGAGCGCGCGGCTCGTCGCCGGTTCCGAGATCGGCATTATCGGCTTCGGCGATCTCGGCAGGGCGCTGCGCCGGGTGCTGTCCGGCTTCAGGGCGCGCATCAGGGTGTTCGATCCCTGGCTGCCCCAATCGATCCTCGAGGAAAACGGCGTCGAACCGGCAAGCCTGGAGGATGTTCTGACGAAGAGCGATTTTGTCTTCGTCGTCGCCGCAATCACCAGCGAAAACAAGGGATTTCTCGGCGCCGAGGCCTTCGCCGGCATGCGCAAGGGTGCGGCCTTCATCCTGCTCAGCCGCGCCGATGTCGTCGATTTCGATGCGCTGATGGCGGCCGTCTCGTCAGGCCATATCGTCGCGGCGAGCGACGTCTATCCGCAAGAGCCGCTGCCGCCCGATCATCCGGTGCGCAGCCTGAAAGGCTTCATCCGCTCGGCGCATCGGGCCGGCGCCCTCGACAGCGCCTTCAAGAAGATGGGCGATATGGTGCTGGAAGATATGGACCTGATGGATCGCGGCTTGCCGCCGATGCGCTGCAAAAGGGCGGAACGCGAGACGGTCTCCCGCATGCGCTCCAAACCGGTCGCGGTGAATTAAGCCAGGGTAAGCGCGCCGCCTCAGGCGGCGCGCTGCTCGGTGCCCTGGATCGCGGCGAGCTTCCAGTCAGCGCCCGATTTGCGCACGAAGGTCCACACCTCGGTGCTTTCGCTCGGACGGCGGTCGTCGCCGGAAACGACACGGCCGCTGTCGCGTTCGACCATGGCGTCGATCGACGAGTAACGCATGGCGAGCGTCGCATATTCCTGGCCGTCTTCGCGCCAGGCCTCGGCAATATCGCCCTGCAGCAGCTTGACGTCGGAGACGCGGTTGCGCACGCCGTTGGTGGCGTTTTCCCCGAGTTCCTCGGCAAGATAGGACATGGCCTCGGGCGTCGTCAGCCGGCGCAGCGTGCCATAATCCTCAGCGCCGTAAGCGGTCTGAATGCTGGTCAGCAATTCCTCGAACTGATCGAGATCGGCCTGTGCTAGCCCGATCTCGTCGCTCGGGCGGTTGCCGCGCGACGATTGGCCGAAAGAAGCGCCCGAGCCGATCGCCGGGATCTGGAAGGACGAATTGTTGGTGGGCGACATATTATAGGAGCGGCTCTGGCCGCTCACCCCGTAGGAGGGCTGGCGGCGATTGGCGAAATAACGCATCGCCAGCATGACGGCGCCGCCGATCAGCGCGATCTGCAGCAGCATGCCGAGGAAGCCGAAGCCGCCGCCGAAACCGTGGCCGAGCAGCATGCCGAGAAGGCCGCCGGCGATCAGGCCGCCGATCATCGACCGGCCGAAACCGCCGAAGAGGCCCGGGCGCTGGGCGCCGAAGGGCTGTTGCGCGGCAGCGGGCGCCGTCATCTGCGGGCGTGGCGTCATCGACCGTTCGATCGGCGCGGCCGGAGCAGGCGCAGTTTGAGTGACAGGCGGAGCCTGGAAGGTGCGCGTGCCGCGGCTTCCGAAACCGCCGCCGGCGCGGCGCGCCTCGGCATCCCCGAGCGAAGCAAAAACGGTAGCGCTCGTCAGTACGGCAATGGCCGCGACCTTGGCAAAACGCGAAACGGCACTCGGCATTCCTAATCTCCTGTCATGCACATCGCGGCATATCGAGATGTCATATAGGTATTCTTTCCCGCGTGTGAAGTTCTTCCGCTGCTTTACTGGCAGACATCGACCCAGCTGGCCCCGGTCAACTCCGCCAGCCGCCCTGTGGCGATGCGCACGGCCGAATTGGTCGAGCCGGCCGCCGGGACGACTTCGTCGAAGCGTTTGAGCGAAATATCGCAATAGATCGGCAGCGGCGAGGGCAGGCCGAAGGGGCAGACACCGCCAACCGGATGGCTGGTGACCGCCACGACCTCTTCGGCATCGAGCATGCGCCCCTTGGCCCCGAACGTGTCCTTGAACTTGCGATTGTCGAGGCGGGCCGTCCCGCCGGCGACAACCAACATCATCTGCTCGCCGACGCGCAGGCAGATCGTCTTGGCGATCTGGGCGGGCTCGATGCCATGGGCCTCGGCGGCAAGGGCAACCGTCGAGGAACTCTCGGCGGTTTCGATGATGTCGATATCGGGGGCATGCGCACGGAGGAAGGCGCGGACGGATTCAAGGCTCATGTCGTGATGCTAGCCCAGCATAAGCGCAATTTGAAGCGCAAAACATGCCCGCTGAAAACCGTCGCTTGCAAGTCTTTCGGACATCGTCATAATAATTTTGCACACGTGCTCAATTTTGTCATTCGGCCGTTACGTTGAGCCCATAGAGCGGGACATGTCACGTTTTCGTGGGGTTTCGGAACGGCCGTCAAGCGACAGTGCTGACCCGCCAAGAGGCTTCACACTGCTCTTCCAGGGAGACGAAGAAAATGACCATTTTGCCGACGTTGAAATCCCTTACGATCGCGGCCGCCATCCTGGCCTCGACCTCCGCCTTTGCGCTTGCCAAGGACGTTACCATCAGCGTCTGGGCCGGCGGCACCGGCCCGAACGACACCTATCGCCTCGACGCCATCGAGATCGCAGCCCAGCAGCTGCAGCGCGAAGCCGCGCTCAAGGGTGAAGACCTGAAGATCACCATCGAGAAGAAGCCCTATTCCGGCTGGGACGATTTCAAGCAGGCGCTGACGCTTGCCGCGGAAGCCAAGACCGCCCCGAACATCGTCGCCAGCGGTCATGAAGATATCGCGCCCTGGTCACAGGCCGGCCTTATCGTTCCGATCGAGGATCACGTTGATCTCGACGCCTGGCCGCTCAACGGCATCTACGAAAACCTGATGCAGATCGCCTCCTACAACGGCACCGTATACGGCATTCCGCAGGATGCAGAATCCCGCCCGATGTTCTTCTGGAGGCCTTACATGAAGGCGATCGGCTATAGCGACGCCGATCTCGATGCATTGCCGCAGAACGTTCAGGACGGCAAGTACGCCATGAAGAACCTGCTCGAAGACGCCAAGAAGATGCAGGACAAGGGTCTCGTCCAGCCCGGCTACGGCTTCTATCCGCGCCCCAGCAACGGCCCTGACTACTGGCAGTTCTACACGAGCTTCGGCGGCACGATGGAAGAAAACGGCAAGCTCGTTTTCGACAAGGCGGCCATGACCCGCACCTATCAGTTCATCTCCGATGCCGTGAAAACGGGCGTCACCAAGAAGAACCATATCGGCATGCCGGGTGATCAGTGGTGGAAGGAAGTCGCCACCGGCAAGGCCGGCATCTGGGACGCCGGCACCTGGCATTATGCCCGCCTCGTCAACCAGGAAGGCCTGAAGGATTTCTTCGACAACATCGTCTTCACGCTGATCCCGGCCGGCGAGGGCGGCAAGGCCAACACGCTGACGCATCCGCTCGTCTACATGCTGACCGCAGGACACAGCGATGAAGATACACAGATCGCCGCTCAGCTGATCACGATCGCCTCCGAACCGCGCATCAACGCGCTGCATGCGATCAAATCCGCCCATCTCGGCATCTCCAAAGCCGAAGCCGAAGTGGACTTCTATGCGGACGACCGCTGGGCTCGCGAAGCCACCGAGCGCCTGCTGCCGCATGCCAATGCGATGCCGAACAATTCCGATTTCGGCAAATATTGGAACATCATGTGGAAGAACCTCGAGGCATCCTGGACCGGCGCCAAGACCGTCGACGCCGCCATCGGCGATGCCGAGAACGAGCTGAAGAGCACGCTCGGCGACAAGATCGTCATCCGCTAAAGTCGAAGCACTCTTCCGGGCAGCGGCGACCCCGCTGCCCGGTCCGTCCCGCGAGGAGGCTTCCATGAAATCGTCCAGAGGGCTTGGACTGGTGATGATCGCGCCTGCGGCGATCATGATCGTCCTGTTCTTCCTGATGCCGGTGGTTCTGACGGCGGTCTTCTCGATGACCAATATGACGACCGCAACCGGCATTTCCGGCGGCGTCTATCAGATCGCACCCAATTCCCTGATCGCACTGAAGTCGGCCATGCCCGACATCGCCGCCGAGATGGCCGAACCGCGCTACGCGATCGACGAGGCGGGCCTCAAGGCCGTCGAGGGTCTCGGCCTTGCGCCTGGTATCGCCGCGGAGCTGCGCGCCAAACATGCCGGCGAGGTCTTCCCGACGCGCCGCGAAGCCGAGCGTATGATCAAGGATCTCGCCGACCGGCCTTCGACGCGCGCGGTCAAACAGATCTCCGAACAGTTCAACCGCTCCGTCGTCAACACCCGCTTCGACAGCAAGGAACAGCTGTTTTCGGCGCTGGACACCCTCGGTCTCAAGCTGACTCAGGAACAGAAGGAAACGGTGGCCGAGGCCACCTATACCGGCTGGACCTGGACATCAGACAATTTCTCCCGCATCGCCACCTCGCCTGATATGGCGCGGGTGCTCTTCAACACTGCGCTCTACGTCGCGCTGGTGCTGACGCTCTTCAATGTCGGCTATGCCCTGCTGCTCGCCATCTGGACGCATTATATGCCGCCGACGCCGGCCTCGATCTTTCGCGGTATCTGGCTTCTGCCGCGCATCACCCCCGTCGTCATCTACGTCATGCTGTGGAAATGGCTCGCCTGGGATACCGGTTTCATTTCGATCCTGATGGGCAAGTTCGGCTATCCGCCGAAGAACTACCTGCTCGACAACGCTTATAATGCCTGGTTCTTCGTCGTGCTGATCAACGGCTTCATCGGCGCCTCGATGGGCATGCTGGTGTTCTCCTCGGCAATGAAGGCCATTCCGAAGAGCCAGTTCTATGCCAGCGAGGTCGACGGCGCCTCGCGCTGGCAGCAGATCCGCTACATCATCCTGCCGCAGATGCGCTGGCCGATCCTCTTCGTCACCTGCTACCAGACGCTGTCGCTGCTCGCCTCTTTCAATGAAATCCTGCTCGCCACCAATGGCGGACCGGGCAACGCGACCGAGGTCTGGGCGCTCTCCGCCTATCACACCGCGCTCAGGAATTATGCCGGCAATCTCGAATACGGGCTGGGCGCGGCCATGGCGCTGGTGCTCGTCGTCATCGGCGTGATGCTGTCGCTCCTTTATCTGCGCGTCTTCAACTACGGCACGCTTGTCGCCAAGCCCCTGATCGAGGACTGACCATGGCCGAACAATCGCAGCCCTCGGCAAATTATCGCAGCTGGCCCGTCATAACGGCGCTCACCGTCGTCAGCCTGCCGCTGCTGCTGATGTATGTCTATCTCTTCCTCGACACGGTGACGGTGAAGCAGCCGGATGCGCTGCTGCCCTCCGGCCTGACGCTCAATCACTGGCGTTTCCTGTGGCAGACGACGGCGGGCAAGGCGAATATCTGGCAGGTGACGGTGAATACGCTGCTGTTTTCGGCCTGCACCACCAGCCTCGTGCTCATCGTCTCGTCGATGGCGGGCTACGTGCTGTCGCGGCTGAACGTGCCGGCGCGCGGTTTCTTCCTTGCCGGCGTCATGGTGCTGCATGCCTTCCCGTCGGTGACGCTGATCATCGCTATCTTCATCGTGCTGCAGATGATCGGCCTCTACAATTCGCTGGTCGGCGTCATCCTGGTGAAGGCGGCGATCGACCTGCCGCTCGGCATCTGGCTGATGAAGGGCTTCTACGACACCGTGCCCTGGGAAATCGAAATGGCCGGCGTCGTCGACGGCGCCTCGCGCTTCCGGGTCTGGCGCAGCCTCGTGCTGCCGCAGGTCAAGCCCGGCATCATGGCGCTCGGCCTGTTTTCCTTCCTCGCCGGCTGGGGCGAATTCATCCTGCCGCAGGTGCTGGCGCCGGGCAATGACGTGCAGGTGCTGTCGGTCTATCTCGCCGGCTTCCTCGCCGACGACAACAATTACGATTTCAATATGTTCAAGGCGGTCGGCCTCTTCTACCTCATTCCGGTGCTGATCGCTTACGCGCTCTTCAACAAATATCTGATGAACATCTACGGCGGCGGGAGCAAAGGCTGATGCGCATCCTCCTCGACAATTTTTCGAAGAGCTTCGGCTCCACCAAGGTCATCGAGAACATGCAGCTCGAAGTCCGCGACGGCGAGATGCTGGCGCTGCTCGGGCCTTCCGGCTGCGGCAAATCGACGACGCTTTTCGCGGTCTGCGGCATCCACCGGCCGACCAGCGGACGCATCCTCTTCGGCGACCGCGACGTCACCGACCTGCCGAGCCAGGCCCGCAATGTCGGCGTCGTCTTCCAGTCCTATGCGCTCTACCCGCATATGACGGTCGCCGAAAACATCGCTTTTCCCCTGAAGGTGAAGGGCGTGCCTGTCTCAGACATTCGCAAGGAGGTCGATCGCATTTCCGGGCTTGTCCACATCGACAATCTCATGGAACGCCGACCGGCGCAGCTTTCCGGCGGCCAGCAGCAGCGCGTGGCGCTGGCCCGCGCCCTGATCCGCAAGCCTGATGTGCTGCTGCTCGACGAACCGCTCGCCAATCTCGACGCCAAGCTGCGCCTCGAAATGCGCTCGGAAATCCGCCGGCTGCAGCGCGAGACCGGCATCACCGCCATTCTCGTCACCCATGACCAGGTGGAGGCGATGAGCATGTGCGACCGCATCGCCATCATGAAGGAGGGCGAGATCGTCCAGATCGCCACGCCGGCCGAAATGTACAATGACCCGAAAACCGCTTTCGTCGCCGGCTTCCTCGGCAATCCGCCGATCACCTTCCTGCGCGGCGTCATGGACAAAGGTGCCTTCATCATCCCCGAGAGCGAGATCCGCGTGCCGCTGCCAGGCACTGTCGGCGCCGCCGAGGGCAGCAAGCTGATGCTTGGCGTCAGGCCCGAGCATTTCACACCGGCGGGTGATACCCCCGTCACCGGCAAGATCACCTTCGCCGAGACACAGGGCCGCGAAAACCTCTACGACGTGGCTCTTGCAGGTGGCCCGCTGTTGCGTTCGATTCAGCCGGTGCGCAACGATATCCATGTCGGCGACCATGTCACCTGGGCGATCGACAGCCGTGGCGTGTTCGTCTTCGACGAAAATGGCAGGAGGATTTGATGACTCGCGATTTTTCGGCTTTTTTCGAGCGCTATGGCTGGCCAGCGGCCAAGGGCCGGCTTCCCTTCTGCATCGGCCATCGCGGCGCCAGCGGCCATGAACGCGAGAACACGCTCGCCGCCTTCCGCCGCGCCGCCGAACTCGGCGCCGAGATGTGGGAGCTCGACACGCAGCTGACCGGCGACGGCGTGGTCGTCGTCTCGCATGACGACCATCTCGAGCGCGTCTTCGGCATCGACCGACGCATTTCCGAAATGACGGCTGCCGAGCTCGCCGCCCTTGACGGCGTCGACGTGCCGCGTTTTTCGGAAGTCGCCGCTCTCGCCCGGGAGACCGGAACCGGTCTCTATGTCGAGCTGAAGGCGTCCGGGACCGGCCTGCGCTGCTGGCGCCACCTTGCCGAGATGAACCAGCGTTTTGCCTGCCTCGGCTCCTTCGATACGGCGCAGGTGCGCGAACTCAGGGACGCGGGCTGCGATTTCCCGCTTTCGGTGCTGATCCGCGTCGGCCATGATCCGCATGCGCTGGGCGACGAGGCCGGCGCCGATATTCTGCATCTCTGCTGGGAGAGGGCAGGCGCGCGGCCGCAGGACCTGGTAAGCGACGCGCTGATGCAGCGTGCCTTTGAGGCGGGCCGCGAGATCGTGCTCTGGCACGAGGAGCGGCCGGCCATTCTCGACGATATCATGAAGCTTCCGGTTCTCGGCATCTGCACGGATCTGCCCGATCTGATGCGGCCGTCGGCAGAGAGGGAAAAAGCAGTTGCCAGACAGGGATAAGGGACCGCGCAAGGTAACCTCCTTCGACGTGGCGCGGGTGGCCGGCGTCTCGCGCGCGGCCGTCTCACGTGCCTTCACACCAGACGCCAGCGTCTCACCGAAGACCCGGGAAAAGGTCTATCAGGCCGCCAAGGAGCTCGGCTACCGGGTGAACTACCTTGCCCGAAGCCTCACCAACAAACGCTCCGATCTCGTCGGCGTCGTCGCCGCCGGCCTCGACAATCCGTTCCGCACATTGCAGATCGAGCATCTGTCGAGAGTGCTGCTTGCCCGCAATTTCCGTCCGATCCTGCTGCCGACCTCGCAGGAGGCGGATACGTCGACGGTCATCGGCCAGCTGCTGCATTACGCCGTCTCCGGCGTCATCGTCACCTCGGACGCACCGCCGACCACGATCTGCGAGCAATGTGCGGCCGAAGGCGTGCCGATCGTGCTGATCAACAAGGGCAACGACATTCCTTTTGTCGATCGCATCATCTCGGACGACCGCATGGCCGGCCATCTCGCCGCCACCCACTTGATCGAAAGCGGCGTGCGAAAGCCCGCCGTGATGGCCGCACCCGCGATATCCTATACGGCGCGGCGACGCAGCGAGGCCTTCATTGCCCGCTGCAAGCAGCTCGGCGCCGAGCCGCAGGTTCTGCAGATCAGGATCAACGATTATCGCAGCGGCTATGACGCGGCCGGCGAACTTGCCGCATCCGGCATTGACGGCTTGTTCTGCGCCAACGACTACATGGCCTGCGGCGTCCTCGACCGCATCATGCGGGGCCGCGGCCGCGACGACGCGCCGCCACTCTCCATCATCGGCCATGACGATATTCCGCAGGCGAGCTGGACCGCCTATGAGCTAACGACGATCCGCCAGCCTTGCGATATCCAGGCCGAACAGACCGTCGATCTGCTGATGAGCCGGATAGCCGAGCCGGACCTGACGGCGCGCGTCGAATTTACACCGGTGACACTGATAAGAAGAAGGACCGCTTGATGAATTCCGCATTCGATGCCGCTGCCATCCGGGCCCGGGCGGAGGTCGCGATCGCCGTTGCCCTCGAGACCGGACGGGAAGCGGCCCGGTTTCGGCGCGACTCTGACCCCGGCATCCTCGCCGTCGAAAACAAGGGATTGCAGGATTTCGTCACTGTCGCCGACAAGAGGGCCGAACAGGCGATCCGCGACGGGCTCCTCTCGCGCTTTCCGGACGATACGTTCATGGGAGAGGAAAGCGGCGGACTGTCGGACGGGGTCGGCGCCTGGGTCGTCGATCCGATCGACGGCACGACCAATTATATCAGGGGCTTCCGTCATTGGGGCGTCTCGATCGCTTTCGTCGCCGGCGGCAGGATCGAGATCGGCGTGGTTTACGACGCTGCCGAGGACAAGGTCGTCCATGCTGTGCGCGGCGGCGGCGCCTTCAAGGATGGGCTTGCCAT
Source organism: Rhizobium sp. M1 (assembly GCF_002531805.1). NCBI lineage: Bacteria > Pseudomonadati > Pseudomonadota > Alphaproteobacteria > Hyphomicrobiales > Rhizobiaceae > Rhizobium > Rhizobium sp. M1. The sequence continues at coordinate 53,972 of NZ_NWSW01000023.1, forward strand.
TCATGCCGCCGCAACCGACGATCCGGCCAATGCGCTGGTCATCCTCGGCCATTCCCGCAAAACGAGTTTCGACGACTATCTCGCACTCTCCCGGCGGCTGCACGAACGCGGCATCGACTATCGCCGCATGGGCGCGGCTGCCATCGACCTGGTTCGCGTCGCCGAGGGTGCCGCCGACCTCTATTACGAACGCCATCTCAATGCCTGGGACATGCTTGCCGGCGCGCTGATCGCCGAAGAGGCCGGCGCTGTGGTGGCGATGCCGCCGATCGACAAGCTGCTTGCGGATGGCGGGCCGGTCATCGCTCACGCGCCGGGGCTTGCCGGCGAATTCGCCTTCATCCTCGACATCGAGGGACTGACCGCCTGATTGCGGCTTTGCCCGATGGCTGCGGAACACCCGTTACGAAACAACACGATTGCGACCGCTCTTTTTGGCCGCATAGAGATTTTGATCGGCGATCTCCAGAATGGTGTTCGGAGATTTGGCGGAGAGGGTACCGGCGACGCCTATGCTGATCGTCACGTGCAACCCGTTGCAGATCTCCGACCAATCCCAGTTTTCAACGGCCGAACGCAGCCTTTCGCAGACATCGGCGGCCCCTCGGGGAGCGCCTGAGAGCAGGACGACGAATTCCTCGCCGCCAAAGCGAATTGCCTGATCGGTAACCCGCAGCTGGCTGCGCAATATGGTTCCAATGGCGCTGAGAACCTGGTCGCCGATCATGTGAGAGAAGTTGTCGTTGATCGCCTTGAAGTGATCGACATCCAGCATCGCGATCGAATATGGACGCTTCTCGGCGGTCAGTTCCTTGAAACGGCTGTCGAGATATTTGCGGTTATAGAGCCCGGTGAGCGCATCCAGATAAACGGCGCTGGCGAGAATATCGGTCTCCTCCTGCAGTTTCTGATAGGAGGCTTCCAGCGTTTCGGCACGCTTCGACTGGGTGTCGGCGACTTCCTTGAGCCGCTTGGTTTCGTAGTAGATTTCCGCCAGACGCGCGCGCTGCTGGGTTCTCTCGGCGCTATTCTGCAAATAGGCCTGATGGTATTTCTTGTGTGCCTCCAGCGCCAGATCGAACTGCCCCAGCCCTTCATGCGCCTGCGACAGGTAAAAATAGATCTGGATATAGGAATCGAAACTGCCGCCGTCGCCGATCAGGTCGACTGCCTCGAGGAGAAGCGATCGGGCCTCCTCGAATTTTCCGTAATTGTTGTAGATCTGGCCCAAGGTGTAGAGATATTGCTGCCTGTCCCTGACATAGCTGTTTTCCTGAAACAGCTGATAGCGGAGCATGCACTGGAGCGCCTTCTCGTGCTCGCCGAGATGGCTGTGGTAATCGGCTTTGTTGCCGAGACAGATACGAGCCGCCCAGCTGTCGCCGATCTCGGTGGCTATATCGAGCGCCTGATCGGTCAGTTCCAGCGCTTGCACCAGCATCCGGCGGCCTTCCTCCGGCTTGCCGAGCGCCTGCGCGATATAGCCGCCTTCCGAATGGGCGCCGCCGAGATTGATGAGCCACCAGCATTCATAGGTCTTGTTGCCGATCATCCTGGCAAGTTCGACAGACCGTTCGCTCATCAGGATGGCCCGGTCAGGCTGCTTGTTGTACCAGAAGATAATGCCGATGACGTTGGTGGCGAGGCTTTGGGCTTTGAGGTCCGCGGCCTTGTCGGCGAGATCCAGCGCGCGGGTCGCTTCTTCGATCGCTTCCTCCGGCAAGCCCAATTCCAGAAGCAACCATCCGAAATAGGCCCGGGCATAGGCTTCTTCTCTGGGCTCTCCGGTCAATTTCCAGAAGTCGACCGCCCGCCGGACATGCGTCAGGCCAAGTTCGGCCTTGCCGGTTTGAAAACAATACCAGGCAATATCCGTGTCGCATTGTGCGGCGAGCCGGCTGTCGCCCCGCGCCGTGGCTTCGGCAAGAATTTTGCCGGCCAGCATGAGTGCCTCAACCGAACGGCCTGTACACCCGAGGCGCCATGCTTCCTGTAAGCCGGAATCTGCTTGTTGCGGAATTGTTACAGTATCAACAACCTGCATATCGAACACCAACATTTGACTGTCGGGTATGAATAAACTCAGAAGTTTAAAATGATGCAAATTGTACAAAACATCCGGCAAACCGGGAAATAGGGGGCCGCAAGCCGCTTACACCTTCGGCGCCATGCGTCGACGCCCGCGGTCAACCCGCCATGCGGAGCCTCCAGGCGCGTTCGGTCGCCGGCGCCTCGTCGGTGGTGATCTGATCCGGCTTCAGGGCCATCAGCGCCTGGAAGTTCCGCCATTCCGCTTCGCTGAAACCGGCCTCTGGATGCTTCAAGGTAAAGGTCCAGGCGTCGACGCGTTTGCCTTCATCCTGGCAGAGCGCGATCATGTCGAGACCCTCATTGGCGGCATCGAGGATCAGCGGCCAGTGAAGATAGACCGTGTCCGGTTCGGTCGGACCGCGCAAATCGGCGCGCAATTCGATCTCGACAGCCTTCCAGCCGCCGGCCTTCCTGATCCCGTAGAGCTTGTCCGTGGGATCGATGCCGCGCAGGAGATGGGGAAGCTTCTCCTTGACCGCGACGATGAGGTCGAGACTGCCGGCGCTGACGATCACCGAGGCGGCGATCTCCTGGAAATGCGCGGAGAGATGCGCGATGCCCTGCGCGCCGATCGCCTCGTAGTCGTCCTTCATGTCGAATTGCAGCAGTGCGGCCGGGTGGGCCGCTTGCAACATGGCGGCGAGGTCTTCGCTGAGGATCAGCGGCCGGTCGCCCCCCTGCATCCTGATATCGCGGAGGTCGCTGAGGCTCTTTTCGGCGATCGGTCCATGACCGGTCGTTTCCCCTTCGAGGTCCTCGTCGTGCAGCACGACGAAACCGCCGTCGGCGCGCACGCGCAGATCAAGTTCCATCGATGCGCCTGCGGCAAATCCCTCCGCCATCACTTCGGCGGAGAACAGCGGATCGGCAAAACGTTTGCGCAGCCGGTGCCATTTCAGACGGGTGCGATGCCCCTCGTGCAAAATCTCCAGGCCCTGCGCATCCAGCAATTTCGACATCTGCATCCGGTCTCCGCGATGCCACTCTCCTGCCTTGCCGAGCCGCGATTATCAAGACCCGAACATAACATTCAGCGACTGTAGGCTGCGGCTATCGCCTCTGCAGCGGCGGCGATATCGGCGGGACGGCCGGTCTGCCTAAGGGCTGCGCCGTAGCCCACGACATTCGAGAGCACTGTCTGGAATGCGGCGCGCGGGCCTGTGTGGTTCAGCCGCACGAGGCGGGCGGGCGCGGTTCCCACGGCTTCCGTCAGGTCGACCCCCAGCCGCCCCGCGGCCGCGATCACCGAAGCCGGTTCCAGTGCCTCCGGCAACGGCACCGCCGTCACCAGGTTCGACGCTTTTGCCGCCGGCACCCAGGCCGGGGCGCCGAGTGCGGCGAGCCCGGCCCACGTCGCCGATGCCGCCAGCGCATGGCGGGCAATGACATTCTCCAGGCCCTCGGCCTCAATGCGGTCGAGGGCCGCCTCCAGCGCAAAGAATTCCAGCGGCGCCGGGGTTCCGGGCAGGATGCGCCGGCCGTCGTCGATCCAGCGCTTCAGATCGGCCAGCGACAGGATCGAGTCGCGCGGCGCGCCGGCCTTGAGAACGAGATCCCAGGCACGCTGACTGACGGAGAGCGCAGAGACACCCGCCGGACCGCCGAGCGCCTTTTGCGGGCCGATCACCGCGATGTCGATGCCGAGATCGTCGACCTCGAGCCGATGCCCGCCGACCGAGGCGACCGCATCGACGACGGTGACGATGCCGCGGGCGCGCGCAAGCGCGAGTATCTCCGGCAGCGGGTTGAGAATGCCGCTCGCAGATTCCGCGTGAACCACGGCGAGCACATCGATATGAGGGCCTGCATAGAGGGCTTTGGCGACGGCGTCGATCTCGATCGGCAAGCCCGGCTCGGCGACGAGATTCCGAACGGTTGCGCCGCCTCGCCGCAGCCATTGCCCGAACCAGCCGCCATAGGGGCTGGTGACGAGGTTGAGGGCCGAAAGGCCGGGACGCGCGAGACTGATCCCCACGGCTTCCAGCGCCACCACCGCCTCTGCCTGCACCAGCACGACGTCACCCCGGCAGCGCAGAATGCGGCCGATTCTGTCAGCGAGCATGGCGTAGCGCTCCGCGGGGTATAAAGGCGCGCCGAGCAGGGGATTCCAACCGAGATCGAACATGGGCGCCTCCTTCACAACGGTTCGGTCACAAGACGAGGAACGGCTGCCACAAGCGCGCGGCCGGCAGCCGATTGCGGTGCGGCGACAACCGCCGCAGCCGGACCGGTCTCGACGATCCGGCCGCCGTCCATGACGGCGATGCGGTGGGAAACGGCGCGCACCACGGCAAGATCGTGCGAAATGAACAGACAGGCAATGCCGTGCTCCTTCTGCAGCTCGACTAAAAGTTCGAGGATCCTGCCGCGCACGGTGACGTCAAGCGCCGAGACCGCCTCGTCGAGCACCAGCAGCGACGGCCGTGTGGCGATCGCCCGGGCAATCGCCACACGCTGGCGCTGGCCGCCGGAGAGCGCGCGGACCGGCCGGCGGGCATAATCGGCAGGCAGGCCGACGTGTTCGAGGAGCATGGCGATCTCGCCGGCACGCTGGTCTTTCGACACGACGCCGTGGATGCGCAAGGGGTCGTCGAGCACCGAACCGACCGTCGCCAGCGGGTTGAAGGCCGCCAGCGGATCCTGGAACACCATCTGCATGCGCGCCCGCCTGCGGCGCAGCGCAGCACCTCTCAGCGTCAGCCAATCCTCTTCCTCGAAACGGATGGCACCGGCATCACAGGAGAGAAGCCGCAGCAGGATACGCGACAGCGTCGATTTTCCGCTGCCGGAGGCGCCGACCAGACCGAGCGTTTCCCCGGCTGCGATCGTCAGCGAAACATTGTCGAGCGCGGCAACCCGGCGGCCCGCGGAAGAAAAGCCCTTCGAGATGTTTTCTATGGACAGCAGAGGATTCATGGCGCCAGCTCTTCGATCAGGGGTGGCGTTGCGAGGTCGCGATGGCTGGCGATGAGAGCGGCGGTATAGTTGCTCACGGGCGCCGAAAGCACCGAACGCACGGGACCTGCCTCGACGAGGCGCGCATCGCGGAAGACGGCGATCCGATCGACGAAGCCGGAGGCGAGTGCGATGTCATGGGTGATGAAAAGCAGCGTCATGCCGTCCTCGCGCACCAGCCCGTCGAGCAGGCGGACGATCTCGGCCTGGACCACGACGTCGAGGGCGCTCGTCGCCTCGTCGGCGATCAGCAGCGCGGGCTTGCCAGCGATCGCTGCCGCGATCGCCACGCGCTGGCGCTGGCCGCCGGAAAGCTGATGCGGAAAGGCCCGCAGCGCCTTGTCCGGCTGCGGTATTCGCACTCGTCCAAGGAGTTCCTCGGCTCGGATAGAGGCCTGTTTCCAGCCGAGCCCGAGATGGCGCCTGGCGCCCTCGGCGATCTGCTCGCCGACCGTCAGGACGGGATTGAGGCTCGTGCCCGGATCCTGGAAGACGAAGCCGAAATCGCGGCCCGGGCGGGGCGGGTGGCCGAGGGCGGGCCAGAGCATCTCGCCGGTGACTTTCGTTCCCTCGGGCAAAAGACCGGCGAGCGCCCGGGCGAGCGTGCTCTTGCCGGAGCCGCTTTCACCGATGATCGCCAGCCTTTCGCCGGCGGCGATATCGAGATCGACACGGTCGAGCGCCGCAGCATTGTTCCTGCCGCGCCGATAGGTGACCGAAAGCTGCCGGAGGCTGCAGAAGATGTCGCTCACGCCGCCCTCCCGCCGTCATCGCCAAGCGCCTTGCCGAGACCCTCGCTGAAAAGATGAACGCCGAGCACGGTCACGGCAAGTGCCGCGCCCGGCAGGACGGAGAGATAGGCGGCCGAGCGCAGCACGCTGCGGCCCTCGGCGATCATCGAACCCCAGGTGGCGATATTCGGATTGCCGAGGCCAAGAAAGGAAAGCGCCGCCTCGGTGAGGATCGCGCCGGCGACGATGGTCGCGGAAAGCGCCAGCACCGGCGGCAGGGCGTTCGGCAGGATCTCGCGAAAGGCGATTTCCGCCGGATGCATGCCGATCACCCTTGCCGAGGCGACGTAATCCTGCTCGCGGATCGCCAGCACCTGGGCTCGCGTCAGCCGCGCCGGATCGGCCCAGGCGCCAAGCGCGATGGCAAGCACGACGATCGGGGTCGACACCCCGATGGTGCTGACGAAGGCGAGGGCAAGCAGGAAGCCCGGCACGATCTGGAAGGCATCGACCACGCGCATCAACGCCTCGTCGACGAACCCGCCGGAAAATCCGGCCGCCATGCCGACGCAGACACCGAGGACCATGGCCGAAAAAGCTGCCGCGAGGCCGACGGCAAGCGAGGTTCGCGCGCCGTAGAGCAGGCCGGCGAGCACATCACGTCCGAGGCGATCCGTGCCAAGTGGAAAGGCCGGGTCGGTGAAGGGCGCAAGCAGCGCCCGCCCGGCGATCCTCAGCGGATCGCCGGGCGAAATGATCGGGGCAAGCAGCCCGACCGACAGCAGGATGGCCAGGATTGCAAATCCGGCCATGCCTTCCCACGTGCCGAGCAGACGCTGGAGACGGCTCATGCGCCGCCCTCCGAAGCGCCGATGCGCGGGTCGAGCGCGGCATAGATAAGATCGACGAAGAAATTGACCGAAATGACGAGAACGGCACTGGTGACGACGATGCCCATCAACAGCGGCGCGTCGCGGCCGTTGACCGCCTCCTGTGCCAGGCGCCCGAAACCGGGGATCGCAAAGACGCTCTCGATGACCACGCTGCCGCCGAGCATGGCCGCCGATTGCAGCCCAAGCATGGTGACGAGCGGCAGCGCCGCATTGCGCGCCACATGGCGCAGCACGATGCGGCTGCGCGACAGGCCCTTGGCGCGGGCGAAAAGGACGAAATCCAATTTCCAGGCCTCAGCCATGCCGGCCCGCATCACCCGCAGGAACAAGGCGAGATAGATCAGGGCAAGGGCGCCGACCGGCAGGACCAGATGATCTGATATGTCGACGGCGCGGGAAAACCCGGTCTTGCCCGAAGCGATCGTCTCGATGCCGGCGATCGGAAACCAGCGCAGCTTCACCGAAAAGGCAATGCTCAGAACCAGGCCGAGCCAGAAGCTCGGAATGGCATAGACGATCAGCGAGCCGATCGACAGCAGCCGGTCGCGCAAGCTTCCCGGCCGCGCCCCGGCGAGGATGCCGAGCGCGGAACCAAGGCCGAAAGAAAGCGCCGTCGCGCTGCCCATCAACAGCAGCGTATTGGGCAGGCGTTCAGCGATGAGCGCGCCGACCGGCCGGTCGAAGGCGACCGACCAGCCGAGATCAAGCCGCGCCAGCGAGGAAAGATAGAGCCAGAGCCGTGCCAGCACGGACCGGTCGAGGCCGTAGCTTTCGCGCAGCGCCTGCCTGAGTGCCGCATCGCCGCCGCCGATCGCGCCCAGATAGGCATCGACGGCATCGCCCGAGGCGGATTCGAGCAGGAAAAAGGTGAAGATCACCACGATCAGCAGCACTGGAAGGCTGCTGATCGCCCTACGCCGCAGGAGGAGGATTGCGCGTTTCACGCCGGATAAGGCCTCCGGAAGAAAATTGCCGCCGATTTATCTCTTTGTTTTTACGCAATTCCGAACGCAAAACCGCGGCACACTTTTACTGAAATTGCTCTATCACGATTGCAAAGCGGTATCGCCCCAGTTCGAGACGGCCCAGCGCGGATTGTCCGCAACGTTGAGGACGGTGTCGCGGGCGACGGTGATGAAGCCCCATTCCGCAACGTTGATCAGCGGCAGATCGGCGACGACGAGCTGCTGGAACTTGCGGTAGAGATCGGTGCGCGCCGCTGTGTCGACGGTTTCGGAGGCCTGCTTGATGATCTTGTCGAGCTCAGGATTGGCATAGCCGCCCTGGTTGGAGAAGGGAACGCCGTCAGGCGTACCGGACTGAACGAGAATGGTGGTGGAGATCGCCGGATCGCCGCGGAACACCGGCGGGGCGACGGCGAGGTCGAAATCGTGGTCGGTGTAAACAGCCTTCTGGTGCGCGGCCGCATCGGCATTGACGATCTCGGCATCGATGCCGATCGCGGCAAGCGCCTGGCGAAGGTAATCGCCGAACTGGCGGGTCTCGTTGAAATAGGGCGCGGGGCGGAGCTTCAGCTTGAAGCGGTTGCCGTCCGCCCCCTGGGCATAGCCCGCCTTGTCGAGAATATCGTTGGCGGCCGCCGGATTGAAATCATAGGTCGCGACATCGGACGTATAAAATTCCGGCGCATTCTTCGGCACCGGACCTGTGGCGGCGGCGGCATAACCGAGGAAGATCGTGTCGACCACAAATTTCTTGTCGATGGCGTGCGCGATCGCCTGGCGGACCCTGAGGTCGGCGAGCTCCTTGCGGCGGTGATTGATCTCGACGACAAGCTGGTAGGTCAAGGCCTCGTAGCCCTTCGAAATCACCTTGATGCCGTCGACCTTGGAGATGCGGTCGAGATCGGCAAGCGGCACCGCCGAGAAGGCGGCAAGCTGAATTTCGTCGGCTTCGAGCGCCGCGCCGGCCGAGGCGCGGTCGGGCAGCACGCGGAAGACGATCTCGTCGAGTTTCGGCTGGTCCTTGCCCCAATAAGTCTCATTGCGCGTCAGCCGGTAGTATTCGCCGGGCTTGTGTTCGGCGAACTTGAACGGGCCGGTGCCGATGAGCGTGTTGTTGGCCGGATTGGTGGCGATATCGCTGCCGTCGAAGATGTGTTTGGCGACGACGCTGGTGACGACGGGCAGGGCATTGCGGATGAGCTGGAACGGCGTCGGCTTGGAGAAGCGGAAGATGGCAGTGTAGTCGTCGGGCGTATCGACGGTTTCGAGATTGGCGAAGACCAGGCGGCCGAGATTCTGCAGCGGCTTCCAGATGTTAAGGGCGGAGAAGGCGACATCGACCGAGGTGAACGGCTTGCCGTCATGCCAGGTGACGCCGTCGCGCAGCTTGAAGGTGACGGAAAGGCCGTCGGCCGAGCCTTCCCAGGAGGTGGCAAGGCGCGGCGCAAGCCCGTCCTTGCCATCGAACGAGGCTTCGGCCAGTGGTTCGATCACCTTGCTGGCGATGAAAAAGACACCGTTCGAAGCGACGATGGCAGGGTTGAGGTTCTTGGGCTCGGAATCGGCCGCAACGACCAGTCTCCCGCCGCCAGGTGCTGTCTGCGCCAGCGTCTGGCGGGCGAGCGCCGTCGAGGCAAGCAGCAGAGCAGCGCCCTTCATCAGCGTGCGCCGCGAGATAGATGACACCGTCATGACCCCTCCTGATCGATCGAAACCGGCTACCATATTCGGCCCGAAATACCGGTTGGCATAGAGATTAAATTCGAATGATCGGGCTCCGCGAGACATTTTTTGTCACCCAGCCATTATATCCTCTGCCGTGCTCGCAGGGGAGGCCGAAGCCGGCAACCTTCAGGCCTCCGCCAGCTGAAACGCGTCGCTTTCTCCTGCCACCAGTTCGAGTGGCCAGATTATGTTGCCACCGGCATCGGAATAGAAGTCTCGATAGGCAGGCATGCGGGCGAGCAGCATTTCGCCGAGTGCAACGCCGAGATCGTAGAGCGACATGCGGAAGCAGCTGAGCGAGGGCTGCAGAAAGCGGGCGCGCGGGGCATCGCGGAAGCCGATCACCGCAAGATCGCGGCCGGGCAGGACGCCCGATTCCATCAGGCGGCGGTAGAGGCCGATCGCCATCAGCTCGTAGATCAGGATCACCGCCGTCGGCCGGTCCTCAAGCAGCAGCAGCTCATGGGCCGCCTGATAGCCGCCTTGTTCGCTCGATTTGACGCGGATGACGAGCGACGGGTCGAAGGGAAGGCCGTGCTGCTCGAGCGCGCGGCGATAGCTCTCGACAAAGACGTAGCCGAGGTTGACCTCGCTTGAGGGCGCCGTGATCGCGATCCGGCGGTGGCCGCGCGCGACCAGCCGTTCGACGGCGCGCTCGGCGACGCCTTCGAAATCGAGGTCGATCCAGGGGAAGTTGCCGGCCGAAAGGCTGCGCCCGACGGCGATGAACGGGATCCTTGCCCGCGACAGAAGATCGACACGGCGATCGACGCGCTGCATATTGGAGATGATCATCGCATCGACGACACGCCGCGCTACCATGCGCTTTAGATATTCGCACGGGTCTTCATCGCTCGGGCAGGGCAGCATAAGAAGGTCAAGCTTGTGGCGGGTAAAGACATGCTGCAGGCCGCTGGTGACGCCGAGGAAGAAGTTGTCAGCGTTTTCGACCGCCTCCGCGCTGGATTCGATCATCAGGCCGATAACCTTCGTCTCTCCTTGTCTCAGGCTGCGCCCCGACTGATTGGCGACGTAGCCGAGCGCCTCGGCCGCCGCCAGCACCCGACGGCGCGTTTCCTCATTGACATCCGGCCTGCCGTTCAGGGCACGGGACACCGTGCCGATCGAGATAGCCAGGTGTTCGGCAAGCTGGCGGATTCCCTTCATCGGCTGCGATTCCCTCCTGGGCCGTAATTTCGCAGTTGGCCTCTATTGACACCGCAAAATGTTTTCGCCTACAGTCGTAAACGTTTACGGAGTGCGTGTCACGAGGAGAGTTGGCGCCATTCCCTGGAGGAAATCGTGAAATTCAGTGCCATTCTGTGCGGGTGCGGAGCTATGTCCAAAGGTTGGTTGCGCGCCATCGCGTCCAACCCCGATCTCGCCGACTCCATCACCATCGTCGGCCTCGTCGACCTCAACCGCGAGACGGCGGAACAGCTCGCCGCCGAGTTCGGCCTCGACAGCGCCGTCATCGGTTCGGATCTCTCCGACGTCATCGCGGCGACGAAGGCCGACCTGGTCTTCGACATCGTCATTCCGGCCGCCCGTTACGATGTCGTGTCGACGGCACTCAAGGCCGGCTGCCATGTGCTCAGCGAAAAGCCGATGGCCGCCTCGCTCGCCGAGGGCGCCGCGCTGATCGATCTTGCCGCCGAAACCGGCCGCCTCCATGCCGTCATCCAGAACCGCCGCTTCATCTCCGGCATCCGGCGCCTGCGCCGTTTCGTCGACAGTGGCGCGATCGGCGATCTCACCGCCATTCATTGCGACTTCTTCCTTGCGCCGCATTTCGGCGGTTTCCGCGAGGAGATGGACAATGTGCTGCTTCTCGACATGGCGATCCACACCTTCGATGCCGCGCGTTACGTCGCCGACAGGAAGCCGCTCGCCGTCTATTGCGTCGAGCGCAATCCTGCGGGCTCGTGGTACCGGCACGGCGCCTCGGCCAATGCCATCTTCGAATTTTCCGACGACATCGTCTTCACCTATCGCGGCTCCTGGTGTGCCGAGGGCGAACGTACCAGCTGGGAAAGCCAGTGGCGTCTCGTCGGCTCGAAGGGGATGCTGACCTGGGATGGCGAGGAGAGTTTCAAGGCGACTGTTGCCGGCGAGGAGCCCGGCCTTCTGCGCGGAGCTGCCTCCGTAAACGTTCCCGGTCCGGAACACGATGCCGAAACCCATGGCCACGCCAGCATCATCGCCGATTTCATTGCGGCGATCCGCAGCGGCAAGCAGCCCGAAACGGTCAATTCCGACAATATCAGAAGCCTCGCCATGGTCTTCGGCGCCATCGAAAGCGCCAAGACCGGCCGGCGCATCGAAATTTCAGCATAGGAAGACGTGACGTGAGCAACCCTGCAAAATCCATTCGCATCGGCACCATGGTCAGCGGCAACAAGGGCGATGCCGCCCAGCGCATCGGCCAGATTGCCGATCTCGGCTTCGAGAGCTTCGAGCCCTTCTTCTGGCAGACGACCAAGGGCCAGGACCTCGCCGAGCTCGGCAAACGCTGCCTCGACGCGATCGGTGATCGCGACATCACCATCTCGACGCTCGGCATGTTCGGCAATCCGCTGGAAGAGAGCGCAATCGACCTCGAGACCCTGCAGGGCTGGAAAGACTGCATCGACAATGCCCATCATTTCGGTGCGACCTGCGTTGCCGGTTTCACCGGCCGCATCCGCGGCAAGCCGCTGACCGACAGCCTGCCGCGCTACAAGCAGATCTGGAGCGAACTCGCCAAGCGTGCCGCCGACAAGGGCATCAGGATCGCCTTCGAGAATTGCGCCATGGACGGCAACTGGGAAAGCGGCGACTGGAACATCGCCCATAATCCGGATGCCTGGGAGCTGATCTTCAACGAGACGCCGGACGACCATATCGGGCTGGAATGGGAACCATGCCATCAGATGGTCTATCTGATCGACCCCATGCCGCAGATCCGCAAATGGGCGCATAAAATCTTCCACATCCATGGCAAGGACGCGACCATCCGCTGGGAGGTCATCAAGGAACACGGCATCTTCGGCAAGGAGAAATTCGTCTTCATGCGCACGCCGGGCTTCGGCGACAGCAACTGGACCGACATCATTTCCGAGTTGCGGCTTGCCGGCTGGTCCGGCTCGATCGACATCGAAGGCTGGCACGACCCGGTCTACCGCGACGAACTGGAAATGACCGGCCAGGTCTATGCACTGAACCACCTCAAGCATGCCCGGGGCGGCGAATTCGTCGTCGATCCGGCCTGATGACATCGTTGCCGGCAAGGAGGAATTGCCGGCAACGGGGATAACCACAAAGGAGGAGAACCATGGCTATCCGCAAATATGCAATTCTCGGCGCTCTGGCGCTTGCAGGCGTTTCGCTGTTCGGCCTTTCGGCCAAGGCCGAGGACGTCACGCTGACACTCTGGTCGCTTGATAAGGACACCCAGCCGGCGCCGAACCTCGTCAAGGAGTTCAACGCCCAGAACAACGGCATCAAGATCGAATACCGGCTGATCCAGTTCGACGACGTCGTCACCGAGGCGATGCGCGCCTATGCCACCGGCCAGGCGCCCGACATCATCGCCGTCGACAATCCGGAGCATGCGATGTTCTCGTCGCGCGGCGCCTTCCTCGATCTTACCGACATGATCGCCAAGTCGACCGTCATCAAGCCGGACAATTATTTCCCCGGCCCACTGAAATCGGTCGAATGGGACGGCAAATATTACGGCGTGCCGAAGGCGACGAACACGATCGCGCTCTACTACAACAAGGACATGTTCAAGGCGAAGGGCCTCGATCCGGCGAAGCCGCCGCAGACCTGGGACGAGCTGGTCGAGGATGCGCGCAAGCTGACCGACCCCGCCAAGAACATCTACGGTCTCGCTTTCTCGGCCAAGGCCAATGAGGAGGGCACCTTCCAGTTCCTCCCCTGGGCCCAGATGGGCGGCGGCAGCTACGAGCATATCAATGCCGACGGCGCGGTGAAGGCGCTCGGGATCTGGAAGACGATCATGGACGAGAAGCTTGCTTCGCCCGACACGCTGACGCGCGGCCAGTGGGATTCGACCGGCACGTTCAACTCCGGCAACGCGGCCATGGCGATCTCCGGTCCCTGGGAACTCGACCGCATGACGCAGGAAGCGAAATTCGACTGGGGCGTCACCCTGCTTCCGGTTCCCAAGGAAGGGGCTGAACGGTCGTCGGCCATGGGCGACTTCAACTGGGCGATCTTCGCCAGCAGCAAACATCCGGCCGAAGCCTTCAAGGCGCTCGAATATTTCGCCTCGCAGGACGACAAGATGTTCAAGAATTTCGGCCAGCTTCCGGCCCGCTCCGACATCTCCATCCCCGAAAGCGGCCAGCCGCTGAAGGACGCCGCCCTCAAGGTCTTCCTCGAACAGCTGAAATACGCCAAGCCGCGCGGCCCCCATCCGCAATGGCCGAAGATCTCCAAGGCGATCCAGGACGCCATCCAGGCGGCACTGACCGGCCAGATGAGCCCGAAGGACGCGCTCGACCAGGCCGCGGACAAGATCAAGGCTGTACTTGGGTGAAGCTTGCTCCCTCTTCTCCCCGGCGGGGAGAAGATGCCCGAAGGGCAGATGAGGGGGGTGAGGAGCACAAGCGACGAACGTTCTGAACGCAAGTGAAGAACAGCAAACGCCGAGTTCGCCGCCCCCTCATCCGCCCTATCGGGCACCTTCTCCCCGCGGGGGAGAAGGGGAAACTCAACCATTTCCTCCCGGCAGGGGCCGTCTTCCGCATCATGCGCCAGGCGGCCCCGATCGGAGCATCGGAGGACGCATGAAAAGGATCCTGATGAGCGTCAGGGATGGCCGCGGTTTCGATATCGTGCTCGTCGCTTTCCCGCTCGGCTTTCTGTTCCTGATGGCGGGGCTGCCGCTCATCTACAATGTGGTGATGAGTTTCCAGGAGGTCGACATGTTCAGCCTCGGAACCTTCTCGCGTCCTTTCGTCGGCTTCAAGAATTATACCGACCTCTTCGCGCAGCCGGAAACCCTGCCGATCCTCTATAACACCGTCATCTTCGTCACCGGCTCCATCGCCGGCCAGTTCCTGATCGGCTTCGGCCTGGCGCTGTTCTTCTGGGTCAATTTCCCCGGCGCCTCATGGATGCGCGGTCTGTTCCTCGTCTCCTGGGTGATGCCCGGCCTCGTCGTCGGCGCCATCTGGAACTGGATTCTGTCCGGCGATTTCGGCGTGCTGAACTTCATCCTCAGGGAAAGCGGCATCATCTCCGGCAACATCTTCTGGCGCTCCGATCCGCATTATTCGCTCTATGCCGTCATCATCGCCAATATCTGGCTCGGCACCTCCTTCAACATGATCCTGCTGTCCGTCGGCCTCGCCGGCATTCCCGCCGATCTCTACGAAGCGGCCGAACTCGACGGCGCCAATGTCTGGCAGCGCTTCTGGACGATCACGCTGCCGATGATGCGCTCGACGATCGGCGCGATCATCGCGCTCGGGCTGATCTTCACCCTGCAGCAGTTCGACCTTTTCGCCGCGATCACCTCGGGCGGGCCGAACAATTCGTCCAATGTCACGCAGTACTGGGCCTGGGACCTCTCCTTCCGCCAATATGACTTCGCCAAGGGGGCGACGATCTCCGTCATCATGATCGTCTTCGTCATGTTCGCCTCCGTCGTCTATGTCCGCTCCACACGTCATGAGGTGCGCGGATGAGCACGACCACGAACCGCGACCGGCTGATGCTGGCAATATCGATCGTCATGGCGGCGATCTATCTCTTCCCGCTCTACTGGATGTACATCACCGCGCTGAAAAGCGGCTCGGAGATGTTCGCCACGCCGCCGAGTTTCTGGCCAGCAGCACCCCAATGGAGCACCTACACCTATGTCTGGGAAAGCCGCGGCATGGGCCGCTATCTCTGGAATTCGCTGGTCATCGCGCTGGGCTCGGTAGCGCTGATCACGCTGCTCGGCGTCGGCTGCGCCTATGTGCTCGCCAGATACCGCAACGTCTGGGTGGATATCGGCCTGTTCCTGATCCTGATGCTGCAGGTCCTGCCAGCCTCGCTGATGATCACGCCGATCTTCGTCGGATTCTCGCAGATCGGCATGCTCTCTTATCCCAGGCTTGCCGTCATCATCGCGGTCGCGGCCAAGAGCATGCCCTTCTTCGTCATCCTGGTGCGCGCCACCTTCATGAGCGTTCCCCAGGAACTGGAAGAGGCGGCCCTCGTCGACGGCAATTCGCGCGTCGGCGCCTTCTTCAACATCGTGCTGCCGCTCGCCCGCAACGGCATCCTCGTCAGCGCCATCCTGATCTTCATGCAGGCCTTCGGCGAATTCGTCTATTCGAAGTCGATGATCCAGGCGGTCGACCTTCAGCCGGCAAGCGTCGGTCTCAACTCCTTCATGGGGCCGAACACCAACGAGTGGAACAACATCATGGCCTACGCGACGATGTATGTGACGCCGATCCTTGCCATCTTCGTTCTCTTGCAGCGCCGCATCGTATCCGGCCTCACCTCTGGAGCCCTCAAATGACCACACAGATCGAGCTCAGAGGCGTCAACAAATATTACGGCGCCTTCCACGCCCTGAAGAACATCGACCTGTCGATCGCCAAGGGTACTTTCGTCGCGCTCGTCGGCCCTTCGGGCTGCGGCAAGTCCACATTGCTGCGCTCGCTTGCCGGTCTTGAAAGCATTTCGACCGGCGACCTCCGGATCGCCGGCGAGCTGATGAACGGCGTGCCGCCGCGCAAGCGCGACGTCGCCATGGTGTTCCAGTCTTATGCACTCTATCCGCATATGACGGTCGAGGAAAACCTGACCTACAGCCTGCGCATTCGCGGCATCGCCAAGGCGGAAGCCAAGAAGGCGGCAGAGGAGGTGGCGGCGACAACCGGTCTTTCGCATCTCCTCAAGCGTTATCCGCGCGAACTTTCCGGCGGCCAGCGCCAGCGCGTCGCCATGAGCCGCGCCATCATCCGCCATCCCAAAGCCTTCCTGTTCGACGAGCCGCTGTCCAACCTCGATGCGGCGCTGCGTGTCCATATGCGCAAGGAAATCCGATCGCTGCACGACCGGCTGAACGCAACCTTCGTCTATGTCACCCACGATCAGGTCGAAGCGATGACGATGGCCGACCATGTGGTGGTGATGCGCGACGGCATCATCGAACAGCAGGGCGCACCGCTCGATCTCTACGACCGGCCGGCAAACCGGTTCGTTGCCGGCTTCATCGGTTCTCCTGCGATGAATTTCATTCCGGCGATCGTCGCGGAAGACGGCAAGAGCCTGATCCTGGATTTCGGCGCCGTGAAGCAGAGACTTGCCATCAACCGCGCCATCGAGCCCGGACGCAAACTCATCGCAGGTGTCCGGCCTGAACATATCGAGGTTGTCGCTCTCGGGCAGGGTAGTTTCGACGTGCCGATTGCCTTCGTCGAATCGACCGGCTCCTCGACCTTCATAGTCGCGGCGACCGAGCCGGAACTGACGATCGTCGAGACGCGCCGTGACAGGGTGAAAACAGGAGACATGATCGGCCTTTCGGTCGACCCGGCTCAGATCCATCTCTTCGATGCATCGACGGACCGCCTGATATAACAACCGGTGGACAGGGGCGACAGTCAGCTTCATAAAACCATCATCGGCCTCTGCGAAGGGAGTGCTTTCGCATGAGTCACTTGCGTTTCATCTGCAGCATCCGGATCTTCTCATGGCATCCTTCCCGATATCAGCGCGTCTTTCGCCGACCGCGTCGCCCCGCCTCGTCGTGCTTGCCGAAACGGTCCTGAAGGCGGGAGAAACGGCCCGAGCCTCGCTGCGGCGGCGGACATCGGCAGAAATCCTGGCCAAGGCGCCACGCGATTACCAGACCGAAATCGATGTCGCCGTCGAGCGGATCATCGTCGAGGAAATGACGAAGGCCTTTCCGGATTATGCCATCCAGGGCGAAGAGGCCGTCGGCAACCGCACGGGCGGGCCGGACACGCCGATCATCTACATCGACCCGATCGACGGCACCACCAATTACGCCTGGGGTGTTCCGCATTTCGGCATGACGATCGCCATCGCCGAAGGCGGCAGGCTGGTCGCCGGCGTCGTTTATGACGCCATGCAGGACGAATTGTTCAGCGCCGAGGCCGGCGGCGGCGCCTATCTCAACGGTGAGCCTATCCGCTGCGCCGATGTCGCCGACATCGAGAACGTGCTTATCGGCGCCGGCCTGCCGATCCCCGGCCAGGTCAAGGCGGTCGCCGAGGAAACCTATTTCGACGCCATCAAGCGTCTGATGGCCAATACGGCCGGCGTGCGCCGCCTCGGCTCGGCGGCACTGTCGATCGCCTATGTCGCCTGCGGCCGGCTGGACGGTTTTTTCGAGGACGGGCTTTCGATCCATGACTTCGGTGCCTCGGCGCTGATGGTCGAAGAGGCGGGCGGCATCGTCACCCGTTTTTCCGGCGCCGAAGTCAGCGGGCGGGGCGATATCCTCGCCGCCAGCAAGGCGCTGCATCCCTGGCTCAAGGAAGGCTTCCGTATCAAAGCCTGATTGACCTCAGCATCATCTTCCCTTGGGGACGATAGCGAGGCCGCGTCTCATTGCGCCGTATGGAAATCGGCGACGCGAGACACTATTTCTGGGCAAACAAGGAGACATCCAATGACCGAAGAACGTGCAGTGCTCGCCGGCGGCTGCTTCTGGGGCATGCAGGACCTGGTCCGCCGATTGAACGGTGTGATTTCGACCCGCGTCGGCTATACCGGCGGCGAGGTGCCGAATGCGACCTACCGCAACCACGGGACCCATGCCGAAGCCATCGAGATCATCTTCGATCCGGCCAAGATCAGCTATCGCGACATCCTCGAATTCTTCTTCCAGATCCATGACCCGAGCACGCGCAACCGCCAGGGCAACGACGTCGGCACGAGCTATCGCTCGGCGATCTTCTATACCAGCCCCGAGCAGGAGCGTGTCGCCAAGGATACGATCGCCGATGTCGACGCATCCGGCCTGTGGCCCGGCAAGGTCGTCACCGAAGTCGTGCCGGTGAGCGATTTCTGGGAGGCCGAGCCCGAGCACCAGGATTATCTGGAGCGCATCCCGAACGGCTATACCTGCCACTTCGTCCGGCCCGGCTGGAAGCTACCGGTCCGTCAGAAGATCGCCTGAGCCATCAGGCCTCCATCGCCGCGCGGCTGGTTTGCAGAAGTGCGGCGATGAGGTTTGCCCGCGGCGACGAACGCGGCGCGACAATGCCGACCGTGCGCATTGCCGACGCACGCGGCAGGGGCAGCTTGACGATATCGAGCCCGGCCGGCCACGGCGGCGCCCAATCCGGCACGATCGAGATCCCGAGACCGCGATTGACCATCACCGCGATCGCCTCGAGCGCGTCGAGTTCATAACGCTCGATGGGGCGAATGCCGATCTCGCGCAGATATTCGTCGGCGATATGGCCGCCCCATTGGTTGCGATCGTAGCGGATGAAGGGTTGGGTCCTCAGCAGCTCGAGCGGATCGGCCCGCTCGAAGCCTCGCGGCCCGATCAGCACGAGCGGTTCCTGGCGCAG
The DNA here is from genome assembly GCF_002531805.1 of Rhizobium sp. M1. Taxonomy (NCBI): domain Bacteria; kingdom Pseudomonadati; phylum Pseudomonadota; class Alphaproteobacteria; order Hyphomicrobiales; family Rhizobiaceae; genus Rhizobium; species Rhizobium sp. M1. The sequence goes on from NZ_NWSW01000023.1 coordinate 72,892, forward strand.
CGTATTGAAGGTCAGCGTCTTCTGCATCGGAAATCGCGGTTCGATGATGAAGGCCGCATCCAACGCGCCGTTCAGAACCTCGGTATAGAGATCCATCGAAGCCCCCGGCCGGATGAAGATCTCGATCAGCGGAAAATCCTGGGCAAGGCGGTGGAGAATGTCGGGGACAAGACCCGTCAGAGCCGTGTTGATCGCGCCGAGCCGCATCTCGCCCGAGATCGTCGCGGTACCGGCCATCGCTTTCAGGTCGCGTGTATCGCGCACCAGGTCCCTGCAGCGTTCGAGAATGGCAAAACCCGCCTCGGTCGGCCGCATGACGCGGCCGGAGCGCACCAGCAGCCGCACCCCCAATTCGGTCTCCAACGCACGGATGCGCTGGGCGACGGCGGCCGGCGTCAGGTTCAGCCGCTGGGCCGCCTGCGCCAGCGAGTGCCGTTCGGCAACGACAATGAATGTTTCGAGAAAACGCGTGTCCATCGATAGTTTTTCTATCTCCTGAATAAAGCAAAAGCGATATTTTATTTACAGTCCGATGCTCCGAAAGATGGCTCGACCATATGAGGAGACGAGCGATATGGATTTGGGCCTCACGGACAAGACGGCTCTTGTGCTTGGCGCCGGCGGCGGATTGGGCAGCGCGATCGCCGCCAGGCTTGCGCGCGAAGGCGCCAGAATTACCGCTGCGGATATCGATCTCGCCGCCGCGCAAAAGACCGCAGCCGCAATCGAATCCGAAGGCGGCAAGGCGTTGGCGTTGCAATGGGACCTTGCCGATCTCGCCTCGATCGACGCGCAGGTCGCCGCAATCGAACGTGACTTCGGACCGGTCGATATCCTCATCAACAATACCGGCGGCCCGCCGCCGACCACGGTCTCCGGCCAGGGCGCTGATATCTGAAACCGGTATTTCCAGAGCATGGTGCTCTCCGTCATCTCGATAGCCGATCGTGTCCTGCCCGGGATGCGGGCGCGCAAATGGGGGCGCATCGTCACCTCGACTTCGTCGGGCGTGGTCGCGCCGATCCCCAATCTCGGCATCTCGAACGCGCTGCGCCTGTCGCTGGTGGGATGGTCGAAAACCTTGGCGCGCGAGGTCGGCCGCGACGGCATCACCGTCAACATCGTCCTGCCGGGCCGCATTGCCACCGGCCGCATCACCTTCCTCGATGAGCAGAAGGCCAAGCGCGAAAACCGATCCATTGATGACGTCATCACTGAGAGCACCGGCGGCATTCCGCTCGGCCGTTATGGTCGGCCGGAAGAATACGGCAATGTCGTCGCCTTCCTGGCGAGCGAACCTGCTTCCTATCTCACCGGATCGGTGATCCGCGTCGACGGCGGCATGATCCAGAGCATCTGAACGAACCCCGATTGGAAACGATACCATGACCCTCGACGCTCAAGCGATAGCAACCCTCAAGACCGTCTCGACGGCGACCCTGACGACCGTTCTTCTGAAGAAGGGACTGCGGAACGTCTGGATTCGCGGCGCCGTTCCGTTGAAGCCCGGCCAGCCGCGCATCGTCGGCCCGGCCTTCACCCTGCGTTTCGTTCCAGCCCGTGAAGATCTGGCAACACCCGCCTCCTGGGCCTCGCCGATCTCGACACGTGCCGCAATCGAGGCGATGCCTGAAGGTTGCGTTGCGGTCGTCGATGCGATGGGTGTCACCGACGCCGGCATTTTCGGCGATATCCTCTGCGCCCGCATGCAGAAGCGCGGTGTCGCGGCCCTCGTCACCGACGGCGTCGTGCGCGACCTCGCCGGCGTGCTCGACAGCCACCTGCCGGTCTGGTGCCGCGGCGTCGCAGCTCCCCCTTCGGTCGCCGGCCTCACATTCGTCGCCTGGCAGCAGCCGATCGGTTGCGGCGGCGTCGCGGTCTTCCCCGATGACATCATCGTCGTCGACCAGGACGGCGCGGTGTTGATCCCGGCCGATCTGCTCGACACCGTGCTCGATGAAGCGCCGGAACAGGAGCGCATGGAAGCCTGGATCATGAGCAGGATCGATGAAGGCGTGCCGCTGCCCGGCCTCTATCCGATGAACGCCGACACCAGGGCGCTCTATGAGGCTTCGAAGAAATAATTTTCAGGCCGGAGCGAATTGAAAGGGTCGCTGCGTCGCGACCCCTTTTATTTTGGCTCAAATTGAAACTGCTCCGGGAAGCCGGAAACCCGTCGCATCTCAATGACGCGGCGTGTAATCCCGACCGCCGTCGATCCGCGTCGGGCGCCCCTCCAGGAAAAGCTCGCCGATGCGCGGCGCCGAGCGGGCGATGACCTTGCCGCGGCGGATCACCGCCAGCCGGTTCGGCTTCAGCCGCAACGCTTCCAGCGTGTCGCTTGCCTGAAGGATGACGAGGTCGGCATTGCATCCCTTCTCCAGGCCATAGGCCGCAATCTCCATCGTCCTCGCCGAATTGACGGTCAGCGCGTCGAAGATCCTTTTCTTGTCGTCGATGCCGGCCATCTGCGCGACATGGATCGCCATGTGGCCGACCTCCAGCATGTCGCCGGACCCCATCGAATACCACGGATCCATGACGCAATCGTGCCCGAAGGAGACGTTCAGCCCGGCATCCATCAGCTCGCGGACGCGGGTCATGCCGCGGCGTTTCGGATAGGTGTCGTGCCGGCCCTGCAGCATGATGTTGATCAGCGGATTGGGGATCACGTTGATCTCCGCCTCCGCCATCAGCGGGATGAGCTTGGAAACATAATAATTGTCCATCGAATGCATCGAGGTCAGATGCGAGCCGGCGACACGTCCTTGCAGGCCGAAGCGGATGGTTTGCGCAGCCAGCGTCTCGATATGGCGCGAGAGTGGATCGTCGGTTTCGTCGCAATGCATGTCGACCGGCAGGCCGCGATCGGCGGCGATGCGGCAGAGCGCCTCGACCGACGCCGTGCCGTCGCCCATCGTCCGTTCGAAGTGAGGAATGCCACCGACGATATCGACGCCCATATCGAGCGCCCGGTTGAGCGCGTCGATCGCGCCCGGCGAGCGGTAATAGCCGTCCTGGGGAAAGGCGACCAGTTGCAGATCGATATAGGGCGCGACCCTTTCGCGGACTTCGATCATCGCCTCGACGGTCACCAGTCTGGGATCACTCGTATCGACATGGCTGCGGATGAAAAGCAGGCCTTGCGTGACCGCGAGATCGCAATAGCGCAGCGCGCGGTCGACCAATTCCTCCTTCGTCACGATCGGGCGCAGCTCTCCCCAGAGCGCGATACCTTCGAGCAGCGTACCCGACACGTTCATCCGCGGCAGGCCGAGCGATAGCGTGGCGTCCATGTGAAAATGCGGATCGACGAAAGGCGGGCTGACCAGCCTGCCGGTTGCGTCGATTTCCTCCGGCGCCTGCGCCTGCAGATTGCGCTCGACGGCAATGATCCTGTCGCCCTCAATGCCGATGTCGATGCCGGTTCGGCCATCAGGGAGATTTGCGTTTCTGACGATTAGATCGAACATCGGAACCTCGTTGGAAAAGGCGGCTTCACCGTTCACCGCGACGATAGGGCTGCATCAGCGCCTGCGGGACGCGGGCGCGGCGGGCCATGATGGCGAGAGCCGCAATGGAAAGGATATAGGGCGTCATCAGGAAGAGCTGATAGGGTACGAGTCCGCTTAACGCCGTTTGCAGCCGAAGCTGAAAGGCATCGAAGAAGGCGAAGAGCAGGGCCCCGAACAGCGCGCGGCCCGGCCGCCAGGAGGCGAACACGACAAGCGCGATGCAAATCCAGCCGCGCCCCTGCACCATGGTCGGGAAGAAGCTGTTGAACGCCGACAATGTCAGGAAAGCGCCGCCCATTCCCATCAGCGCGCTGCCGATGATGACTGCACCGTATCGCACCTTCATCGGATTGACGCCCTGGGCTTCCGCTGCATGCGGATTTTCACCGGTCATCCGGATTGCGAGCCCCACGGGAGTTCGGAAGATGATGTAGGCCATCAAGAGGGCGATAAGGATCGCAAGATAGGTCGGCGCCGTCTGCGTGAAGAAGGCCGGGCCGATGAATGGCAGCGTCGAGAGGCCGGGAATGGCGATCGGCTGGAACGGCACGATGGTCGGCGGCGTATTGGCAAGCGGCACGATCAGCCGGAAGACATAATAGCTGAAACTGGAGGCAAAGAGGGTGACGCCGAGGCCGGAGACGTGCTGGGACAGGCCGAGCGTCACCGTCAGCGACGCATGCAGCAGGCCGAAGATGCCGCCGGCGACCGCGGCGATCAGCAGGCCGGTCCACAGATCGACGCCGTGATAGACGGAAAGCCAGCCGATCATCGCGCCGAAGGTCATGATGCCTTCGATACCGAGATTGAGCACGCCGGCCCGTTCGCAGAGCAGGGCGCCGAGCGTGCCGAAAATCAGCGGCGTGGCGATCCGCAGGATTGCCGCCCAGAGCCCGGCGGAAGCGATGATATCGAACAATTGCGTCATCGCCTTATCCTGTATTGGGTGAAGAACAATGCGATCAGCATCGTCAGCAGCGACAGCGCCACCGTAACGTCGGCAATATAGGTCGGGATGCCGAGACCCCGGCTCATGCCGTCCGCGCCGACGAACATCGTGGCCGTAAATATGGCAGCGAAGACGACGCCGAGCGGATTGAGATTGGCGAGCATGGCGACGACGATACCGGCATAGCCGAAACCGGGTGACAGGTCCGTCGTCACATAACCCTTGACGCCCATCACCTCGATCGCGCCGGCGAGGCCCGCAAGCCCGCCCGAAACACAGGCGACCTTTACCAGCGTCCTGCCGAGCGGCACGCCTGCGAAGACCGCGCCGGCGGGACTGAGGCCTGCTGCGCGGGACTGCATGCCGAACACCGTGCGGGACTGGACGAAGTGGACGGCGACCGCCAGGGCGATCGCAATCGCCAAACCGATATGCAGGCGCGAGCGGGCGATCAGCTTCGGCAGCATGGCGTGATCGCTGACGGATTGCGACTGCGGCCAGCCGAAGGCGAGCGGATCCTTGAGAACGCCGTCTATGAGCATCGAGACGAAAAGCACGGCAATGAAATTCATCAGCAGGCTGGTGACGACCTCATCGACGGAAAAGCGCAACCTCAGCCACAGCGGGATCAAAATCAGCACCATGCCGGCGATGGCGCCGATAAGCAGCAGCAGCGGAATGAGAAGGGGTGCGGGAAGATTGCCCAGCAGTTTCGAGCTTGCCGCCGCAACGGCGATGGCGCCGAGATAAAACTGGCCCTCGGCGCCGATATTCCAGAGCCGCGCGCGGAAAGCGACGGCGGCGGCAAGTCCGGTCAGCATCAGTGGCGTTGCCCGCGTCAGCGTTTCGGTCGCCGAAAGCCGCGAGCCGAAGGCGCCGGTCAGGATGCGCCAATAGGCGTCCAGAACAGGTGCGCCGGCGATCGAGATCAAGATGCCGGCCAGCGCCAGAGCCGCGATGATGGCGATGACGGGTGTGGCGATCAGCAGGTAAAGCGGGCGGTGCTCGCGGCGCTCAAATCGCATGATCGGCCTCGCGGGTCTCTTGCCATTCGCCGGCCATCATCAGCCCCAGCCTGCGGGCGTCGGCGCCATCGGCATCGACGGGCGGCGACAGCCGGCCGCCGACGATCGCCTGTATGCGGTCTGCGAGCGCGATCACCTCGTCAAGATCCTCCGAGATCAGCAGCACCGCAGTCCCCTGCCCGCGGGCTTCCAGCAGGCGCGCATGCACAGCGGCCACGGCCCCTTCGTCGAGGCCGCGGGCAGGCTGGGCGGCAATCAGGATGCGCGGCCGCCGATAGAGACTGCGCCCGAGAATGAGCTTTTGCATATTGCCGCCGGACAGCAGCCGTGTGCGGATCGCCGGGCCGCCGCCGCGAACGTCGAAGCCGTCGATGATCGCGCGCGCGAAGGTTATGCTGGCCTTGCGGTTGACGAGACCATGGCGCGAGAATGCCGGCGAGGCGATCCGCTCCAGCACGGCGTTTTCCCAGATCGCCATTTCCCCGATCACGCCCTCATGGTTGCGGTCCTCGGGAATGCGGCCGATGCCGGCGTCGACGACGTCGGCGACGCCAAGATTGCCGACCACTTCGCCGAACAGCCTGAGGTCGCCGCTGCTGCGCGCCAGCGTACCGGAGAGAAGATGCGCCAACGCCGCCTGGCCGTTGCCGGAAACGCCGATAATGCCGAGGATCTCTCCCTGATGCAGCCGGAAGCTGATCGATTTCAGACGATCGATGCCGCCGCTTCGCACGGTCACGCCCGAAGCCTCGAGTGCAACGTGACCGGGTGTCGACGGTTCGCGAACGGGCCGCGTTACGCGGTGCCCGACCATCAGCTCGGCGAGTTCCGCCTTGTTCGTTTCCGACGCCCTGCGCTCGGCGACCATCCTGCCAGCGCGCAGCACGACGATGCGGTCTGCCGCCGCCATCACCTCGTCGAGCTTATGCGAGATGAAGATCAGCGACAGGCCCTGGCGGGCCATTTCCTTCAGGGTCGTGAACAGCCGCTCGGCTTCGATGTTGGTCAGCACCGCCGTCGGCTCATCGAGGATCAGGATGCGGGCATCGTTGTAGAGCGCCTTGAGGATTTCCACTCTTTGCTGCTCGCCGACCGAAAGGTCGCCAAGGCGGGCATCCGGATCGACCTGGAGACCGAAGCGCTCCGAAATCGCCAGGAGCTTCTTGCGCGCCGCCGATGTTGCCGATCGCCAGGACCAAAGGCCTTCCGTGCCGGTCATGACATTTTCCAGGACGGTCAGATTGGGCGCGAGCGAGAAATGCTGATGCACCATGCCGACGCCGGCGCGGATTGCCGCGCGCGGCTTGCCCTGCGGCAGCTCGGCGCCGTCGATCAAAATTCGGCCGGCATCCGGCATGTAGTGGCCAAAAAGGATGCTCATCAGCGTGGTCTTGCCCGCGCCGTTCTCGCCGAGCAGGGCGACGACCTCGCCCCTGGCCAGCGTCATGGAAATATCGTCATTGGCAAGGTTGGCGCCGAAGCGTTTGCTGACGCCGGCAATTTCCAGAACAGGCCCGGTCATGACGGCAACCCCGCCACCGGAAAGCGGTGCTGCCATCGCCCTTCGGCCTCAAGGCGTGCCGCCAGCGACAGAAGCCGCGGCTCGTGACCCATCGGCATCATGAGCTGCACCGGCAGCGGCATGGCGTGCTGATCCTGTCCGAACGGCAGCGTCAAAGCAGGAAAACCCGAAACATTGGCAAGGCAGGCAAGCGGCGCAAACGCAGTCATTCGCTCCAGATGCAGATCGGTGTCGGCATGATCGGTCGGAAACGAGCCGGTCGCAAGGGGCGCAGAGGCAAGCATCGGCATCAGGATGCAATCGACCTTGTCGAACAGCCCCCAGACCGCATGGCTTACCAGCACTGCATCGTTCAGCGTTTTCCAGAGTTCGGTGGCCTTGAGCGCTCGTCCGCGTATCGCGAAAGCCTGCGTGAGGGGCTCGGCCCTGCTTTCCTCAAGGGCTGCCGCCTCGATGAGCGCGGCGAGGTTGACGGAAACGATATCGGCAAAGGCACGGCTGCTGGCAGAAACGCTCCATTCCAAATCGGCCGAGGCCAAGGGAACGATGATGTGACCGTCCTTTTCGAGCACACGTGCGGCGTCCGCAACGGCTGCAAGGCGGCGATCCTCGGTCGGATAGGCCTGTCCGGTGTCGGTCAACAAGCCGATCCGCAAACGGCCGGTGTCGACATCGGCGGGAGAGGGATCCGGAACGGGTCCGCGTGCATTGCCGCTCAGCCGATCAAAAATCAGCGCCGTATCCCGCACCGACCGGCAGACCGCAAGTTCGCTCGCGATTCCGGCAAGGTGATTGCCGAAAGAAGGTCCGCCGGGGATGGCGCCACGGGTCGGCTTCATTCCGACGAGACCGCAACAGGCGGCAGGCACGCGGATCGAGCCGCCGGCATCGGTGGCATGGGCAATCGCGACGATCCCGGCGGCAACCGCTGCCGCCGCACCGCCTGACGAGCCGCCGGCGGTGCGCGTGGGATCGAGCGGATTGCGACAGACAGGCCCGATTGCCGGTTCGCTGGCGAGCGAAAGGCCGAATTCCGGGCTCGTCGTCAGGCCGAACAGACAGAAGCCGGCCTCGAGGAACCGCGAAGCGAGATCGGAGTCGACTCCGCCGCCTTTTCTCTCGAAGAGGCGGGAACCGGCTGTTGCCGGCAGTCCGCGGAAGGGACCGCCAAGATCCTTCGCCAAGGTCGGCACGCCGGCGAAGGGTCGCGCCGAGAAATGCTCGGGCGCGCTCTGCCGCTCCCTGTCGCAGGCCTGCGCCGCGGCGAGGCCCATGGCGCCGTCGAGATAGGCGATTGCGCCGAGCGGCTCATGCCGCGCGGCGGCCTCGAGGGAGATCTGCATCGCTTCTGCAGCGCTCAGGTTGCCATGCCTGATCGCTGCCGCCAGTTCCGTCGCGTCGCCCCGCATCAACCGAACTACTTCGGCTCGTCCATCATCTTGGGCACTTCGAAGGTGCCGGCCTTGATCTCCGCTCGCTTGGTTTCCATAGCGGCCTCAGCCTCGGCAGGCGCAACGCCCTTGACGAAGACGATATCGCTGCCGCCTTCCTTCATCAGGCCGTAGGACGTGTAGTTCCGGCCGACCGGTTTGCCGGCAGCGACATCGGCGATCGCGGCATTCAGGATCGGGCGGAAATACCACATGGCGTTGGCGAAGACCGTATCGGGATAACGCGGCGTGTAGTCGACCAGCGAGCCGACCGATTTGATGCCGCGTTCCTTGGCGGCATCGGCCGTGCCGATGCGCTCGCCGAACAGGATATCGGCGCCGGCGTCGATCTGGGCGAGGCCGGCCTCGCGGGCCTTCGGCGGGTCGAAGAAGGTACCGATGAACGAGACCAAGTGCTTTGCGTCGGGATTGACAGCCTTGACGCCCGCGGCAAAGGCGTTGATCAGCATGTTGACCTCGGGGATCGGAATGGCGCCGACCGAACCGACGACGTTCGACTTGGTCATCTTGCCCGCAAGCATGCCGGCCAGATAGGCGCCGTCATGATTCCACGTGCCGAAGACGCCGAAATTGTCGCCGGCCTGCTCGCCGCTCGAACCCAGCACGAAAGCCGTATCAGGATAGTCGGCCGCGACCTGCCGGGCCTCCTTCTCGACCGCATAGGCTTCGCCGATGATCAGCTTGTTGCCCTGTTCGGCATATTCGCGCATGGCGCGCGGATAATCGGTGCCGGAGACACCTTCGGAAAAGACATATTCGATGACGCCTTCCTTGGCAGCATCCTGAAGGGCCTTGTGAAGACAGGAATTCCAGGCGTTTTCAACCGGCGACGCATGAATGCCGGCAACTTTCAGTGGGGCAGCCCTTGCGAGCGGGGCGAAGCTGCTCACTCCGAGCGCAATGCCCGATGCGATCACTGCCCGGCGTGAAATCAGGATGTCTTTGGTCATCGATTGTTCCCTTTTTTTACCATCTGGTTCAAAAATCATAGTAGCGCCTAAAAAGGTGTCAAGGAGAGAACAGGCTTAAAAATCAGGCTGATCGACCCCTTTAGGCTCCTTCCTCACCCGCCGAATTTTTACGTGCCTGCAGGGCGTCGCGACATGGCGGAAAGAAACGTGGCGTGGCAGCCTGCACCTCGATCCCGCCGCGCCTCCTGGTTGTGAATTTCCATCCCAACAAACGCGTCCTTCGCTTCGGCGCAAGGGGAGCTCGGACCGGACCTGCAGGGCTTGGCGCGACGATATTTGCAGGATATGCAGAGAACTGTCGGGTTGGGGAAACAAGAAAATGGGTGAAGAACAGGACGTCTCGCGGCGGCCGATCGCGAGCCGGTCGTCGTCCTGGGCGATCGGCCTGAGTGCGTGGCTGGCGCGCGCCGGCGTCACGCTGAACAGCATTTCGCTTCTCTCGATCCTGTTTGCCGGCATCGGCGCGGCGCTCATCCTGTTCACCTCACATCCGATCACCCCCTCCATCATCATCGCGGCCGGCAGCCTTGTCACCTGCATCACCCGTGCGATAACGCTTTCCCATTCGCTGGAGAGACTATGACCGCGCTTGTCCGTCGCCTCCTTGTGTTGTTCGTCCGTATCATGGTCGGCGCCCGAAGCGAGTGGCGGGGCTGCACGCCCGATACGCGCCGCCGCATCTATTTCGCCAATCACAACAGCCATGTCGATACGGTCGCCGTCATGGCCGCCCTGCCGTATCAGGTGCGGCGGCTGACCCATCCGGTAGCGGCGCGCGACTATTGGGGAACCAGCGCCCTCCGCCGTTTCATCGCGGAGAAAGGCCTGCGCGCCGTTCTGATAGACCGCAAGCCTCTGCCGGACAGCAACCCGCTGGAGCCGCTCGAGCGCCTGCTCGAGGAAGGGCGTTCGATCCTGATTTTTCCAGAAGGCACGAGAAGCGCCACCGAGGAGATCGCTCCATTCCGCAGCGGCATCTATCGCCTTGCCTGCCGCTTCCCCGATGTCGATCTCGTACCGATCCATCTCGACAATCTGCAGCGCATCCTGCCGAAGGGAAGCATACTGATCGTGCCGATCACCTGCACGGCGCGCTTCGGCAAGCCGCTGCGTGTCGAACCCGGCGAAGGCAAGGACGCATTCCTGGCGCGGGCCCGCGCCGCGGTCATCGAGCTGGCAGATGGAGGGCGCACCGCATGACCAGCCTTTTCTCCATCGTCCTTGCCGCGATCCTCGGCCTGCTCGCCGTCGCCTCCGCCATCGGCTTCATGCTGCAGCGGCGGGCGACCGAGCCCGGCTCCGTCGCCACCGTCCAGAACCTCAACGCCCGCATTCGCTCCTGGTGGATCATGGTCGCGGTGTTCGGCGGCGCGATCCTGCTCGGCGATACGGCGGTGGTCATCCTGTTCGCATTCCTGTCCTTCATGGCGCTGCGCGAATTCTGGACGCTGACGCCGTCACGGCGCGGCGATCACCTGGCGCTGTTCCTGTCCTTCTTCGTCGTCCTGCCGCTGCACTATGTGCTGCTCGGAACGTTATGGTACGGCCTCTTTGCGATCTTCATTCCGGTCTATGCCTTCCTGATCCTGCCGGCAGTGGCGACGCTCACGGGCGACGTCAAGGAATTCCTGGCGCGAACCGCCAGGGTGCAATGGGGCTTGATGCTGACGGTCTATTCGATCAGCCATGCGCCCGCGCTCCTGATGCTTGAGACCGGCACGCCGCCGGCGCTTCTTCTTGTCTATCTCGTTATCGTCGTGCAGCTCAGCGACGTCTTCCAGTATGTCTGGGGCAAGCTTCTGGGAAAACATCGTTTCTCCCCGAACATCAGCCCGTCGAAGACGCTCGAGGGCCTCATCGGCGGCGGCGCCTCGGCGATCCTTGTCGGAACGCTGCTCTATCGGCTGACGCCTTTCTCACCCCTGCAGGCGGCAGCCGTCAGCACGGTCATCGTCGTTGCCGGCTTCTTCGGTGGCTTCGTGCTCTCGGCGATCAAGCGCGATCTCAACGCCAAGGACTGGGGCTATGTGATCGAAGGCCATGGCGGCGTGCTCGACCGGCTGGATTCCATCACCTTCGCCGCACCGCTGTTCTTCCACATCGTCCGCTACTGGTTCACCACGTGAGGATATCCGCCGCATGCGGCCGGTTCCTCAAAAGCGGTCGATATCCTTGAGGCTCTCGATGAGCCGCTGCTGAACCTGCCGGTCCTGCCGGCCGATGGCCGTCACCAGCTTGCCCATCGTTCCCCTGATTCCGTGAAGCTGGTCGACCAGATCCATGACGACATCGACGCCGGCTTCGTTGACACCCATATTGCCCATGAGATCGAGGATGAGCCGGCCGCGGGCGACATCGGCCTCGCCAAACTGCCGCCCTTCGCCTGACATCTCCGGGATCAACCAGCCCCGTTCGACCCAGAAGTCGAGCTGGACGACATCGATTTTCAGGCAAAGACGGAACTCATGATCATCCATGATCAGGCCTCCATATTCTTCCTCGGATCGTATGGATTTGCCGCCGCCCATTCCTTCACCAGGGAGGCCAGCCGTTCGTCTGGATTATCGGGCAGCACGATCTTCAAGGAGACATAGACGTCGCCGTGTCCGCCGCCGCGTTTTGGAACGCCCTTGCCCCTGAGGCGCAGGACCTTGCCCGTATTCGAGTGCGCAGGCAGCGTCACGTTGACAGGTCCCGAAGGTGTCGGCACGCGGACCTTGCCGCCGAGCACCGCCTCGCCAAGCGAGATTGGCAGTTCCAGGCGGATGTCGTCGCCGTCGCGCGTGAAAAAGCGGTGGGGGGCCACACGGATTTCGATCAGGGCATCGCCCGGCGGCCCGCCGCCAATGCCCGGTTCACCTTTGCCACGCAGCCGCAAAGTCTGGCCGTCGCGGGTTCCGGGCGGGATCTGCACATCGAGCTGCGGCCCATCCGGCAGCTTGATCTCGGTCCTGGTGCCGTTGACGGCCTCGAGAAAATCGACCTCCATGGAGAAACGCCGATCCTGGCCTTGGCTGCGCGTCCTGCCGCCGCCTGCGCGGCGCGAAAAGAAATTGGCAAAGGTATTGTCGATGTCGGCGAAATCGGCAAAGCCGGAATTGTTGCGGTAGGGATCATTGGCACCGCTCGTCGAGGCATAGTCGCGGTAATAGCTGCGCTGCGCCCGCTCGGCGCCCGTCATATCGATCTCGCCGCGGTCGAAACGTCTCCGCTTCTGTTCGTCGCTCAAAATCTCGTAAGCGGTCGAAATATCTTTGAACCGGTCCTCTGCCTTTTTGTCGCCGGGGTTAAGGTCGGGGTGAAGTTTCTTGGCGAGCTTGCGGAACGCACTCTGAATATCCTTCTGCGTCGCATCCCGCTTCACGCCCAGAAGCTCATAGGGATCCTGGCTCATGCATATCTCCGGTCGGGCAGTCCATGCTGCTGGTTGGCTTGGCACTGATATAGGTTGTCGGGCCGCCGCCGGGGAGGGGCAACCCACGGGGCACCTCAAGCCGGTGATCCCGTGATCGGCGGGAACTTGCCAGAGCTCAGAGCGGAACGGCGTCTTCGGTTTGGGGCGCGGAGCCCTCATGCGCGTCGTCAAAACGCCGATCGACGAGAACCGAGCATCCGGCATGACGCACGACCTTCTCGACGATCGAGGAGAAGACGTAGTCGGTGATATCGGGCACGTGGGATGACAGCAGAATGAGATCGGCCGCTCTCTTCCTTGCGGCCGACACCAGCAGGGAAGCGGCAACGCCGATGCGAACCTCGATCATCACAGGGATTCCCAACTCCTTGCAGAGCGACACGAGCTTCTTTTCGGCGTCGACGATGGCGGCCGTTGCCGATTCCTCGGGAATGCCGGTCAGACGACGCTGCGGGACATTCTCGATGACATGCATGACGAGGATGGTTCCGCCTTCGTCCACAAGCGCCGCAGCCCGGCGCAGCAAGCGGTTTGCCGTCCGCCTCGAACCCATGCCGATGCCGCAGATGATCGTGCGATACATTGAAATCAATATCCTCGAATGCCAGCCATTGCCGTGATCTTACCTAGATCGACGACGCCTGCTTTGACCAAAATCAAGTCCGTCAGTGAAGCGGCGGCGTGCACGGGAAAGCCGTCGCCCGCTTTCGACACGAGCATCCTGCCGCCTTGTCGCAGTTGACGGCGGCCCGATCGGCGGTAGCTCTCATGCGATGTCGTCACACCATAGAGGTTTCACATGCCGAATTTCGCAATCATCGGAGCGGGCGCAATGGGAAGCGCTGTCGCCAGACGGCTGATCGACCATGGCGCCACGGTGCTGACCCATCTCGACGGTAGAAGCGATCAGACGATTGCGCGCGCCAAGACAGCCGGCATGGTGCCGGTCGGACGCCGGGCGCTGGCGGAGGCCGAGCTGATCCTGTCGATCGTTCCGCCGGTGGAAGCGATCAGCGTCGCCGAATTGGTCGCGGAGATATCGTCGGGGATGCCGGCACCGCCGCCCTTTATCGACCTCAATGCGATCGCACCGAAAACCATGCAGGCGCTGGCGGCGCGGTTCGATGGCAGCCGGGTAGAGGTTCTCGACGGCGCTATCATCGGCGGGCCGCCGGTTCCCGGCAAATCAGGGCCGGCCATCTATATCAGCGGCGATAGCGCGGAGCGAAGCAGGCTGCTCGAAGATTACGGCTTGCGGGTCTGCAAGCTCGACGGCCCGCTCGGCGCGGCTTCAGCGCTGAAGATGTGTTATGCCGGCATCAACAAGGGTTTTATCGGCCTCGGCGCCGCAATGCTGCTGGCCGCATCCCGCTCTGGCGCTGCCGAAAGCCTGAAGGCCGAACTCTCTGAAAGCCTCCCCGATATCGACATCAAACTGTCGAAATCCATTCCCGACATGTATCCGAAAGCCTACCGCTGGGTCGCCGAAATGCAGGAGATCGCCGATTTCCTCGGAAAGGACGATCCGGCAGCGGAGATTTTTCGCGGCATGGCTGATGTTTTCTCCAGGCTGGCCGACGACGTCAAGGGCAGCCGCGTGCTGGTCAGACGGCTGGACGAGATCCTTGCCTCCCCGGAAACCGCCGGTGCGATGGTCATGCCGTAGCACTTACCCGCGGCCGGCGCCCCACACTGGGGGCGCCGGCAGCTGGCGTACGGCCGGTCCAAGCCGCGCCTAAATCTTTACGAAATCCTCGACCTGTGCCCTGATCGCGACTTCGGTCGGCAACCGCTCCATCGAACTTGCGCCGTAAAAGCCGTTGCATCCCTTGCAGCGGGCGAGCACGTATGCGGCATCCGCCGGCATGGCGATCGGACCGCCGTGGCAGAGCACGATGACGTCGTCGCGCACGGATCTGGCGGCGTCCGTCCAGGCGTTGATCTTCTCCACGCATCCGTCGAGCGTCAGCGCCGTTTCGGCGCCGATCGCGCCGCCTGTGGTCAGGCCGAGATGGCAGACGACGATATCGGCGCCGGCCCGGGTCATGGCCATGGCGTCCTCGGCGCTGAAGACATAGGGCGTCGTCAGCATGTCCTTGGCGTGCGCGCGGGCGATAATATCGATCTCGAGATCGAAGCCCATGCCGGTTTCTTCGAGATTGGCGCGGAAGGTGCCGTCGATCAGCCCGACGGTGGGAAAGTTCTGGATGCCGGCAAAGCCCATCGCCTTCAGTTCGTCGAGGAAGAGATCGGGCAGCATGAAGGGATCGGTGCCGTTGACGCCGGCAAGCACCGGCGTGTGGCGCACGACCGGCAGAACCTCGCGGCCCATCTCCCTGACGATCTCATTGGCATTGCCATAGGCGAGCAGGCCGGCCAGCGAGCCGCGTCCGGCCATGCGGTAACGGCCGGAATTGTAGATCACGATCAGGTCGATGCCGCCGGCTTCCTCGCTTTTGGCGGAAAGGCCGGTGCCGGCGCCGCCGCCGACGATCGGCCGGCCCTCGGCGATCTTGCGGCGAAGCCTGTTCAGAATGTCGCTTCTATCGATGCGGGTCAAAATTCCCTCCTTGAGGCATGGATGTCATGAAAGTTGGCAACGAGTGCCGCGGCGAATTCCGGGCTGTTGATATGGGCGTCTATCTCGACAAGGCGCCTGTTTTCCGCATTGCGCCAGCCGGCGCGGATGGCGGCAAACAGCGCCGCGTCGGCTTGCGGATCGTGGAACGGCTGACCGGCGGCGTCGATGGCCGAAACGCCCTGGAGCGGCAGCAGGAAACGGACCGGCCCCTGCATCCGGTTCATCCGCTCGACGATGAAGGCGCCGATCCGGCTGTTTTCCGCTGGCGTGGTGCGCATCAGCGTCACCTGGGCATTGTGGACATGAAGCCTGCGGTCGCGGAAAGGCGCCGGCACGGTTTCCCGCGCGCCGAAATTCACCATGTCGACGGCGCCGACCGAGCCGACATAGGGCAGGCCGGTGCGGATGATGGCGCCGAAGCGATCCATGGTCGCCGGAAAGACGCCGCCGACGAGGAGATCGGGAACCTCCGTCGTCGTCACGTCGATCACGCCCTGCAGCAGGCGGGAATCGGCAAGCTTCTCCATCGACTCCCCGCCGACGCCGGTCGCGTGAAAGACGTAGATTTCATGCGTCTTGCCGAGCATCTCACGGATCTGCGTGACGCAAGGCGTGGTGACGCCGAACATGGTCATGCCGATGCCCGGCCGATCATCGCTCGAAGCGGGAATGGGATTGCCGGCCATGCCGGCCGCCGCATTCGCCGCATTGCCGATCACCTTGCGCGAGATCGCATTCAGGCCGGCGACGTCGACGACCGAATACATCATGGTCAGATCGTTCGGCCCGACATAGGGCGCGACATTGCCGGAGGCGACCGTCGAGACCATCAGTTTCGGCAGGCCGATGGGAAGTGCGCGCATCGCTTCCGTGACGAGCGCGGTATTGCCGGTACCGCCGAGACCGAGAACGGCGCCGATGTCGCTGCGTGATGTCAGGAATGCCGTCAGCGCCTTGGCCATGGCCGAAACCGCCGTTCCCCGATCGGTCTGCCCCAGCACGGCCGCCGCGCCCTCGGGATGAAATTCGGCCACTTCCCGCGCCCGGATATCGGCGCCGGCGTTATCCCCGAGCGTTCCGACATCGACCAGGATGGCATCGGCGCCGGCCGCACGAACCACCTCCCTGGCGTAATTCAGTTCCGCGCTCTTGGTGTCGCAGGTGCCGACGATATAGACCTTTCCCATTGTTTTTCCTCCTTTTTCAAACTTTCTCTGTGAGCTTTCGATAAAATTCCTGTTTATGTATTTTTCATATTGTATATTCTTTCGAATATTGCATACTTAATTCATCAACGCCAGACGGAAATGGAAACCATGAACGCACCGCGCCACCTCACCCTTCGCGAGCGGATCTACGAGGAAATCGTTCGCCTGATCGTCTCGGGTGAGCTGCCGAGCGGCGTCTCGATCGACGAAAAAGAACTGACGGAACGGCTGCAGGTCAGTCGCACGCCATTCCGGGAGGCGATCGGCACGCTCGCCAAGGAAGGGCTGATCGAGATCAAGCCCTATCGCGGTTTTTTCGTGCGCAGCTTCACGCCGAAAGAGATCGACGACCTCTATAATTTGCGCAAGACGCTCGAATGCTTCGCCGTCGAGCTCGCCGTTCCGGAGATGAGCGACCGGCATATCGCAAACTTCGAGCGTATCCTGGATGAAGCAGTGGCCGCATTGCGCCGCGGCGACATGGAAACCTACGGCATTCGCGACAAGGAATTCCACGAGACCATTGCCGAGCTTTCGGGGAGCGCGCCGCTGATCGAAACGCTGGCGCGACTCGCACTGCAGATCCAGATCTGCCGCTCGATCGCCAATGAGAGCCGCGATCTGGCCGAAAGGGCGGCCGAGGAGCGCGATCAGATCCTGCAGGCTTTCAGGGCGCGCGACATTGCCCGCGCCAAAGCGCTGATGCACGCGCATATCAGCGATGTCCAGCAGGCCGTCATGGCGCGCTTTCAGAAGGGTTAGCCGAAGGACATGAAGGAGAGGGAGGTCTCCTTCAGCAACCGAAAAACATGGGCCGCGGAGCGGCCCGGAGGAGGGAACAATGCTGAAATTACTTGCCCGCAGCACCGCACTGGCGGCGATGATCGCCGCAAGCTCGCTGGCGGCACATGCCGAAACCCTGAAGATGTGGGGGCCTGAGCAGATCACCGAGCCGCTGGTCGCGCAGCTCTGGAACGGCATCAAGGCCGATTTCGAAAAAGCCAATCCCGGTGTGACCGTCGAATTCATGCCGCCGACCGGCACGATCAGCAACGGCGCGGTGCAGGCGGCGATCCAGTCGGATGCCGGACCGGACGTGATCCTCACCAACTCCGGCATCGGCCGCATCAGCGTCGTCAAGAACGCCAAGCAGGTGATGCCGCTCACCGAGCAATATGAAAAGCGCGGCTGGAAGGACAAGATCTATCCCTGGCTCTACACCGAGCTGAAGGGCCAGTTCGCCGGCGAGATCTATGAGGTTCCCGATGGGCTCGATGCGCTGGGCATCTGGTACCACAAGGACATTTTCGCGCAGGCCGGCTGGAAGATCCCAGCCACCTGGAGCGAATTCGAAGCGCTGATGAAATCGATCGAGGAGACCGGCCTGCAGCCGATCGCCATCGGTCCGCGCACGACGGGCAGCGCCGGTCATCTCTTCGGCAACCTGCTGCAGTCGGCGAGCGGTAAGGAGGTGATCGGCAAGGCGCTGCGTCGCGAAATTGCGTGGGACGACCCGTCCGTCGCCGCCGGCGCCATCCGGCTGCAGAAGCTGGTCGAGGCAGGCGACATCAAGAAGGAAATGGCCGGTCTCGATCTCGACGGCGCCTCGCGGCTCTGGTTCAACAAGCGCGCCGCCATGTTCGTTGCCGGCCCCTGGTTCACCGCCAATGCCCGCAAGGCTGGTTATGACCTCAAGAATGCCGGTTATGCGCCGATGCCGTCCGACATCAAGGGCGCAGCGATTCCGACCGGCGGCGTCGGCTGGAGCTGGCTGATCCCCGTCAATTCGAGGCAGCCGGAACTCGCGATGAAATGGATCGACTTCATGCTGTCGGATGCGGTGATGAAAAAACGCGCGCAGGACCCGGCGAGCACGATGATCTATCCACGCGAAATCCCTGGCCTCGAACCTCCGACCCCGGTGCTCAAGGATATCTTCGCGGCCGCGGCCGGCGGCGTCGGCTATAATCCGAGCGTCTATCTGCCCGGGCCGGTGCTCGACACCTATTTCCAGGTCATCCAGGGCCTGATCTCCGGCCAGATCGGCGGTGAAGACGGCATGAAGCAGATCCAGGCGAAGATGGCAGAGGCGAAATAGTGGCCATCCCCGAAACATCAGGCAGCAAGGTCGTGGCTTCTCTCAGCACTACCCCTGCCGCGGCAGGACATACGGGCGGAACATTCGCCCATATGTCCAAACCCCGGGCGGCCGGGTCCGGCTCAGCCGATCGGGATGCCGGCACCGCATTCTGGCTGATGGCGCCGGCGCTCGCGCTTTACGCCGTCTTCACCCTGCTGCCGATCGCCGCGACTTTCTGGCTGAGTTTCAACAGCTCGGCCGGCTTCAACACCTCCGCGAGCTTCGTCGGCTTCGGCAATTATGCGAAGGCGGCGCATGATCCGATCGTCTGGAAGAGCCTCGCCCATACCTTTCTCTGGCTGGCCTATCACGTGGTGATGGCAGGCGGGCTCGGCCTTCTGCTGGCCCTCGCCGTCAGCAGGCTGCGTTTCACCCAGGTCTTCTTCCGCACCGCCTTCTTCCTGCCGCATCTGGTGTCGCTGGCCGTGGTCGGCGTCATCTGGGCCAATATCTACGATCCGTTTTTCGGCCTGCTGAATACGGCCCTGACGCGGATCGGGCTCGGTGCCTTCACGCAGGGCTGGCTTTCCGATCCGGCCCTGGTGCTGTTTTCCGTCAATGTCGCAAGCTCGTGGCAGGGCTTCGGCCTCTATATGCTGCTCTTCATCGCCGGCCTGCAGAATATCGACCGCTCGCTTTACGACGCGGCGGAAGTGGACGGCGCCAACGGCTTCCAGAAGCTGATTTATGTGACGCTACCGGGGCTTCGCGAGGTCATGACGTTCGTCGTCTCGCTGGCGATGATCAATGGCCTGAAGGGCTTTGCGACGGTCTTCGTCATGACCAATGGCGGCCCCTTCTACCAGAGCGAACTGATCACAACCTATATCTACCGGCTCGCCTTCCAGTCCCAGGATCACGGGCTGGCGGCGGTGCTCTGCATCCTGCTCAGCCTGCTGGCAATCGTCATCACCATCGTCTTCAACCGCTGGCGCGCGAGGCTTGCGCAATGAGTAGGCGCAATCGCGAATGGCCGGTGGCGCTGGCGCTGATGCCTGTCTTGATCCTGATCCTCGCCCCCTTCGTCTGGCTGCTGATCTCCAGCTTCAAGACCGAAGCCGAGATCGGCCAGGCCGATCCCTTCACCTGGCCCGCCGACCTGATGTGGCGGAACTATCTGGATGCCTGGCAGATCGGCGGTTTTGGCGATCTCGTCGGCAACAGCCTCATCAACCTCGTCGGCGTCGTCACCCTGTCGCTGATCACCTGCGCCCCTGCCGGCTATGCGCTGGCCAAGATCCGCTTTCCCGGCCGCGAATGGCTGTTCTACGCCTTCATTCTCGGCCTCACCGTGCCGGTCCAGGCGATCGTCATTCCGCTTTACCAGGTGCTCTTCGGGCTCGACCTCGTCAACACGCTGACTGGCATCGTCCTAGTGCAGGTCAGCAACGGCATTCCCTTCGGCATCTTCCTGATGCGAAGTTTCTTCATCGGCGTGCCGGATGATCTGATTGAGGCCGCCAAGATCGACGGCGCCTCGCATCTCCAGATCCTCACCAAGGTTTTCCTGCCGATCTCGACGCCGGCGGTGCAGGCGCTCGTCATCATCAGCGCGCTCTCCACCTGGAACGATTTCTTTCTGCCGCTGATCGTGCTGATCAGCCCCGAAGTGCAGACCCTGCCGCTCGGGCTGGTGCGTTTCGCCAGCACCTATGCCTCCGACTACCGTCTGGTCTTCTCCGGGACGGTCATTTCATTCCTGCCGATCATTCTTCTCTACATCCTGATGCAGCGCCGTTTCACCGAGGGGCTGACCCAGGGGGCAATCAAGGGCTGACCATGTCGCATCACGTCCAGCGGGAAATCCGCTACAATTTCGAATTCGACCACCGCATCAAAGCCTGCTTTATCGGCGCCGGCGGCCATGCCTACCGCAATATCTACCCGGCGCTGCGGTATGCGCCGGTCGAGATCGCCGGCATCTGCGATCTCGATCTCGGTCGCGCCGAAAAATTCGCCAAGCTTTTCGGCGCCGGCAAGGCCTATACCGATCACCGCGACATGCTGGAGCAGGAAAAGCCGGAGCTGGTCTTTCTCGTCACCGCCTACCATCCCGACGGCCGGGTGCAGGCAACGGATCTGGCGCTCGACGCGCTCGCCGCGGGCGCGCATGTCTGGATGGAAAAACCGACCGCCGCGACTATGGAAGACATCGAAAGGCTGCAGGCGGCAAGTGCTGCAGCCGGCCGCATGGTGATGACCGGTCTCAAGAAGACCTTCTTCCCGACGATCGAGAAGCTGAAGGATTTGATCGGCTCGCCCGGCTTCGGCCGGCTGACCTCGATCAATGTCCGTTATCCCCAGAGCCTGCCGAGACCCGAGGACCGCACCGATCTCGTCAAGATGCAGAGCTTCCTCGATCACATCTATCATCCCGGCGCGATCCTTAATTTCCTCGGCGGCGAGATCGAACGCGCGAGCTATGAATGGGAGGCGCTGTCGGGGGCGACCGTCACCAGCCTGCGCTTCCGCTCCGGCGCGATCGGCACACTGCACCTTGCCGCCGGCCAATCCGGCGGCAGCAGCTTCGAGCGGGTCGAGATCATCGGCGAAGGCGCCAATGCGATCGTCGAAAACGGCAGCCGGCTGACCTATTTCCGCAGGGCGGATCTGCCGTCCTATGGCCGCGCCGCAAGCTTCATCCAGCCGGACGAGAATGCCGCGCTCATCTACGAGCCGGAGCATTCGCTCGGCCAGCTCTACAACAACAATCTCTTCTATCTCGGCTATGTGCCCGAGATCCTGCATTTGACGGATGCGATCCTCGCCGGCACATCAATCAGCCGGGGCACGCTGGAAATCGCCCGCGAGATCATGAAGCTCTTCGACTTTTTTAGACGCGCGGATGCCGGCGTCACCACCAATCTCTGAATGGGGGAAAGACAGCCTTGACCGAGACAGATGTGATTTTCAGGAAAGCCGGCGGCGAATTCATGCCGACCACCTGGGGCGAACTCAACTGGAAGATCACCGGCGACGGCACACCGGGCGCCGAGATGACCTTCGGCACCTGCCGCATCAATCCCGGCGAGCGCAACCAGCTGCATTCCCATCCCGATTGCGAGGAGATCCTCTACGTCATTTCCGGCCATTGCGAGCACAAGCTCGGCGATGCACTTTACCGGCTCGAAGCCGGCGACGCCATCCGCATTCCCCGCAATGTCCGCCACTGGGCGCGCGCCCTCGGCACCGAACCGCTCTTCGCGCTGATCATGTTCTCCTCCGGCACCAGGACGGCGGTCAATCATGAAGGCGAGGGGGCGGCCTGAACGTAACGCTGCGCCCCGGCACGGCCGATCCCGGCGAGAAGCTCATCTACGGCGTTCAGGCCGCGACGGGCAGGCGTCTTGTCGACGCGGAGCTCTGATGCGGCCTTTCTCCTGCATTTGCTAATATTCTGACGATTGTGTGAAGCCGCCCCGACACCTCTGACAAACCGCATCGCCTCTGCTATGTCAGGAAAAATGCGGTGGCCAGCCGATTGCCGCCGCGCTCTGTCCGATCAATGCCAGGAGTTTGAAAGATGAGCGGTTCTTCCGATTACGCACCCCCGAAAGTCTGGGCCTGGAACAAGGCGAATGGCGGCCAGTTCGCCAGCATCAATCGCCCGATAGCAGGGCCGACACATGAGAAGGAGCTTCCGATCGGCCGTCATCCGCTGCAGCTTTATTCGCTCGGAACGCCGAACGGCCAGAAGGTCACCATCATGCTCGAGGAGTTGCTGGCCCTTGGCCATAGCGGTGCCGAATATGACGCCTGGCTGATCCGGATCGGCGATGGCGACCAGTTCGGCAGCGATTTCGTCAAGATCAACCCCAACTCGAAGATCCCTGCGCTGATGGACCGCAGCGGCGAAAAGCCGATCCGCGTCTTCGAGTCCGGTGCCATCCTTACCTATCTCGCTGAGAAATTCGGCGCTTTCCTGCCGACAGAGCCGGCCGCCCGCGCCGAATGCCTGTCATGGCTGTTCTGGCAGATGGGAAGCGCACCCTATCTCGGCGGCGGCTTCGGCCATTTCTACGCCTATGCGCCGACGAAGATCGAATATGCGATCGACCGCTTCGCCATGGAGGTGAAACGCCAGCTCGACGTGCTCGATCGCCGCCTCGCCGAAAGCGAGTATCTGGCAGGTGGCGAATATACGATCGCCGATATTGCCGTCTGGCCGTGGTATGGCGGGCTGGTCAAGGGCTGGACCTACGGCGCGGCCGAATTCCTGCAGGTCGAGGACTATAAGAACGTCCAGCGCTGGGCCGATACCATCCACAGCCGGCCGGCCGTACAGCGCGGCCGGATGGTCAACCGCCTCTCCGGCGACCCTTCGAGCCAATTGCACGAGCGTCACGACGCCAGCGACTTCGACACGAAGACGCAGGACAAGCTCGCGGCCGCCGAATAAGCAAGCGGCCCCAGCGACGTGTCGCAGCAAGAAGTGGAACTCCGCCGCCTTACGGCGACGGAGCATTTGCATGCTGCCCGGACTCAGTTCTTGACCGTATCCTCCAGGAAGAACCGGCCGAGCGGGTTCTGGTAGAAATTGTCGATATTCTTGCGCGAGACGTTGATGTAGGGGCTGTAATAAAGGTCGATCCAGTTGACGTCGTCCTTGGCCATCTTCTGCAGATCGACATACATGGCTTCACGCTTTTTGGGGTCGAGCTCGAGACGGGCTTTCGCCACCAACTCCTTCACCGCCTCGTTCTTGTAGTTGGTCAAATAGTTGTTGTTGGAATCGTGGCCGAGCACGAAGGTGGTCTTCTGGTCCGGATCGAGGATGTCGTTCGTCCAGTAGTTGACCGAGATGTCATAGTCGCCGGCAACCAGCATATCCCATTCCTGGCTCGGATCGACCTTCTGCAAATTGGCGGTGATGCCGGCCTTCTGCAGCTGCTGTTGGACCAAGACGGCCGTCTGCTCGTCCACCTCGTCGCCGGCGCGAACCACGTAATTCAGCGTCAGGTCGGATGCGCCGGCGGCCGCCAGCATTTCCTTGGCCTTCGCGGGATCATAGGGTCGCTGCAGATTGTCGGCGTAATAATAGAGCGCGCCCTTTGGAATGTAGGAATTGGCCACAGTGCCCTGGCCGAAGGTGACGGTGTCGACGATCGCCTTCTTGTCGATGGCAAGATCCAGCGCCTGGCGGACTTCCTTCTTGCCGAGCGCGCCATGCGCGTGATTGATCAGCAGATGGTCCTCGCGGGTCGAAGCGTCGATGCCGACTTTGAGATTTGGATCCTTCTTCAGTTCCTCGACGCGGGAGAAGGGAACGAAAATCGCCGCATCCAGTTCGCCGGCCTGAACGTTCAGCATTCGCGTGTTGTCGTCGGGCACCGAGATCCATTCGACGCCGTCGAGTTTGACGCGGTCGGCTTCCCAGAAATTCGGGTTCTTTTTGAGGATGACGCGGTCACCGCGCCGCCATTCGTCGATCACGAAGGCGCCGGATGCGATCGGCTTTTCCGCATAGGCATCTGCGCCCAGAGATTCCATGCCTTTCTTCGAGATGACTGACGCGTTCGGCAGCGCCAGCGTCGACAGGAATGGCGCGGACGGGTTCTTGAGCTTGATCGTCAGCGTGTGCGGATCGGTCGCCACTGCCGTGTCGATCACCTTATAGGAATCGCTCCAGAGGGAGGCGGCATCGTCGCGGATGCGCAACAGACTGAAGGCCGCATCCTCCGCCGTCAGCGGCGAGCCGTCGGAGAATTTCGCTTCACGGATCTTGAGGGTGTAGGTCAGTCCGTCATCCGAGATCGTCCAGCTTTCGGCAAGCCCCGGTTCCAGCTTGGTGCCCGTCTTGTCGACGCGGATCAGCACGTCGTAGACGTTGGAAAACACCCAGTTGTCGATGTTCTGTGCGGTCTTGATCGGATCGAATGTCGTCGAATCCTCGCGGCGGCCGATGGTGAGCACGCCGGCGGCCTCGGCATAGCTTGCGCCGAGCGTCAGCCCGGCGAGCAGGGCGGCAAGCCCGATCGATTTCCAGTTATTCGTCATGAGTCGTTCCCTTCGTTGTTATGGCATGCGCTTGCTTGATGTGGATTGCGGATCGTGGCTGCGGCCGGCGCCCTGCAGCAGCGGCTTGTCGGGATCGATATCGGGGATGGCTGCGATCAGCGCCGCGGTATAGGCGTGCTTCGGCCGGGCGAAGACCTCTTCCGAGCCGCCTTCCTCTACGATCTCGCCGCGATACATCACGACGACACGTTCACAGAGATCGCGCACGATGGCGAGATCATGGGCGATGAACATCAGCGTCAGGTTCATCTTCGCGGTGAGCTGCCGGAAAAGCTCGATGATCTGCGCCTGGATGGTGACGTCGAGTGCCGCCACGCATTCGTCGGCGATGATCAACTTCGGATCGACGGCGAGCGCGCGAGCAATGCCCGCACGCTGGCACTGGCCGCCGCTCATGCTGCGCGGCTTGCGGTCGGCGAATTCGCGCTCGAGGCCGACGAGATCGAGCAGTTCGCCGATGCGCGCCGGGATCTCGGCCCTGGCGACCTTGCCCTGGACCTTCAACACCTCGGCCAGCATCTGCCCGATCGTCAGCCGCGGGTTCAGCGCATTGTAGGGATCCTGGAACACCATCGCCGTTTCGCGCCTGAGCTTGGCCAAGCCCGCCTTCCTCTGCTGCGCCAGATCGACACCGTCGAAGGTAACGTGGCCGGCGGAAAGCGGCGTCAGCCCGAGCACGGCGCGGGCAAGCGTACTCTTGCCGCTGCCGGATTCGCCGACGATGCCGACGGTTTCGCCCGGCATGATCCTCAAGCTGACGCCGGCGACGGCACTGATCGTCTTGGCGCCGCCCTTGAACAGGCCGCCGCCCCTGAAGCGCACATGCAGATCGTCGACCTCCAGCAGCGGCCTGGCCGATCCGCCTGTGTCCCCATGAACGGACGGCGGCGCGGGCTGCTCGCCCGATATGGAAGGGTGGCTGTCGACCAGGCTGACCGTATAGGGATGCTGCGGCCGCGCCAGGATCGCACGCTTCGGCCCCACTTCAATAAGCTTGCCGCTGCGCATCACGGCAATGCGGTCGCAGGTCTGGGCGACGATGCCGAGGTCATGGGTAATGAGAATGATCGACAGGCCGCGCCGGTCGCGAATGTCGATCAACAGCCGCAGGATCTGCGCCTGGATGGTCACGTCGAGCGCCGTGGTCGGCTCGTCGGCGATCAGGATCTTCGGATTGCAGGACAACGCAACGCCGATCATCGCCCGCTGGCGCATGCCGCCGGAAAATTCATGCGGATAGCTGTCGTACTGGCGGGCGGGATCGGGGAAACCGACCTGCGACAGAATTTCGACCGCCGCGGCGCGGGCCTCGCGGGCGCCGAGGCCCTGGTGGTGGCGAATGCCCTCGGCGACCTGGTCGCCGATCCGCATGACCGGATCGAGGTGGCTCGTCGGGTTCTGGAAGATCATGCCGATCTCGCCGCCGCGCACTTGCAGCATCTCCCTATCGTCGATCCGCGTCAGGTCGCTTCCTTCGAGCAGTACGGAACCGCTCTCGATCTTCAGCAGTGAGGAGGGCAGCAGCCGCACCAGCGAGCGGCAGAACAGGCTCTTTCCCGAACCGCTCTCACCGACGAGACCGAGAATTTCTCCCCTGCCAAGATCGAGGGAGACCGCGTCGAGCAGCGTGCGCGTGCCGGAATCGAGATGCGCCCTCACGGTCAGATCGCGGACGGAGAGCACGGAGCCGCTCATTCATGTACCCCTAGCAATTCGCCGAGAGCATCGCCCAGCATGCTGAAGCCGAAGGCGAGGCAGACGATGGAGAGGCCGGGAAACAGCGTGATCCACCAGGCGGTGGTAATGAAGCTTTGTCCTTCCGCGACCATCACGCCCCATTCGGCGATCGGGGGCTGGACGCCGAGACCGAGATAGCTGACGGCGGCGCCGCTCAGCAGCACCAGCGTCGCATCCGACATCGAAAAGACGATCGAGCCGGCGACCGCGTTCGGCAGCAGGTGCCGGAACATGATGCGCGGACGGCTGAAGCCGAGGCTGACGGCGGCGACCGCGTAATCGCTGCTTTTTAGCACCAGCATCTGCGCCCGGATCAGCCGCGCATAGGAGACCCAGCCGACCAGCGCCATGGCGATATAGAAGCTGCCGAGGCCGGGACCGAGGATCGCGATGATCGACAGCATCAGCACCAGGAAGGGGAAGGCGAGAATGATATCGACGAGGCGCATGAACAGCGCATCGACGATACCGCCGTAAAAGCCGGCTATCGAACCCACCGTCGTACCGATCAGGAAGGGGAAGGTGACGCCGATGAGAGACATCTGCAGATCGAGGCGCGCGCCCCAGATGACGCGGGAGAGAATATCGCGGCCGAAGTTGTCGGTGCCGAACGGATGCAGCAAGGAAGGCGCCTGCAGGCGCACCTCGGCATTCTGAGTGATCGGATCGTAAGGCGCGATAACAGGCGCGGCGACCGCCAGCAGCACGAAGAACAGCAGCAGGCCGGCCCCGACGGCAAGCATCGGCCGTCGGCCGAAGAGCCGGCGCCAGGCGGGGGCAGGGACGATCGCCTCGATGCTCATAGCGTCACCCGCGGATCGACGGTGACGGTGACGATGTCGGCAATGAAATTGATGAGCACGGTGGCGCAGGCAAAGACCATGGCGACGCCCTGCACCACCATGTAATCGCGCGAAAAGATCGCCCTGACGAGCAGTTGCCCCATGCCTGGCAGCGCAAAGACGCTCTCGACCACCACCGTGCCGCCGATCAGCCAGCCGATGTTGACGGCAAGCAGGTTGATCGTCGGCACCAGCGAATTCGGCAATACATGCCGCCAAAAGACGATGCTTTCCGGCATGCCGCGGGCGCGCGCCGCCGTCGCGACGTCCGACTTCAGCGCTTCGATCATTGCCGCCCGCAGGCTTCGCGTCAGAACGGTCGAGAGCGACAGCGCCACCGTCAGGCTCGGCAGCACCAGATGCGAAAGCTTGTCGCCGATCGTTGCGCCGTAACCGGAAACCGGCAGCATGCCGAGTTCGACGCTGAAGAGGATGATCAGCATCAACCCCAGCCAGAAGGGCGGGAAGCCGATGCCGAAGGTCGAGACGATGCGCACCGCATGGTCCGGCGCCCGGCCGGCATTGCGCGCGGCGATCGCCGCCATCGGCACCGCGATCACGACCGACAGCACGACGCTGGAGACGACGAGCGCCAGCGTCGGCTCGATGCGGGTGACGATCAGCTTCAGCACGTCGATCTTGTAGAGGATCGATTTGCCCATCTCGCCATTGGCGAGATTCTTGAGGAAGTAGAGATATTGCAGCCACATCGGCTGGTCGAGGCCGTATTGGGCGCGGATGCTGGCAAGCGCTGCCGGCGTCGCGCGCGTGCCGAGGATGTTGCGCGCCGGATCGCCGGGGATCAACCGGACCAGAATGAACGTGATGACGCTGATGCCGAAAATGACCGGCAGGAACTGGAGCGGCCGCGTCAGAACGAATTTATAGCGATGCATGACGGCGATCGCCCCTCTGTCTTCCTCGGGTTTGAGCCGCTTTCATTTGCATCAGGCTGCCTTGTGCCGGGCGAGGAAACCGAGAAGCGCCGGATAATAGTCCTGCGGGTTTTCATAAAACGGCATGTGGCTGGCGTTCGCAATTACTTTGAGTTCGGCATTCGGCAATTCAAGTTTCATCCTCAGCGCGCAGGCCGGCGTCAGCTCGTCATGCTCGCCCGTGGTGATCAGCACCGGCAGCGTCAGCCGCGGCAGATCCGGGATACGATTCCAGTCCTTGAGGTTGCCGATGTAGAGAAACTCGTTCGGGCCCTGCATGGTCGCGTAAGGCGCCATGTTCCAGTCGTCGAGCGAGCGGCGAACCGGCGCCGGCCATTCGGCCAGGCGGCAGACGTGGCGGTAGTTGAGGATGGTGACGGCGGCGAGATATTCCGGATGATTATAGGTGCCCTGCGCCTCGTGCTTCTGCATCATCGAGACGGTTTCGGGACCGAGTGCCGACCGCAGCCGTTCCAGCTCCGAGATCAGATGCGGCATGTCGGCGACGGTATCTTCGAGGATCAGTGTCTTGAGGTTCTCGGGATAGGTCAGCGCATAATCGATCGCCAGCCACCCGCCCCAGGAATGGCCGAGCAGGTGAACCTCGCCGAGCCCAAGTGCCTTGCGCACTGTCTCGGTCTCCTCGACATAACGGCCGATCGTCCAGAGTGAGAGATCGTCCGGCCGATCGGAGGCGCCGGTGCCGAGCTGGTCGAAGGCGACCACACGGTAGCCCTTGTCGATCAGGCAGGAATGCGCCTCGCGCAGGTAATCGCAGGGCAAGCCGGGACCGCCGTTCAAGCAGAAAACCGTCTCGTCGCCGGTCCCGAAGCTATAGGCGATGACGCGGTAGCCATCGACATCGATTTCGAAACGGGCGTCCGGCTGTATTTCACGCCACATTGATTGCTCCGGCAGAAGATTTCGCTTGCTCAATATTTGGGCATGGTTAAATTTTTACCGGAAATCGCGTCCCGTGCCAGCTATAAGAAGTGATAGGGTAGGGCGCATGCGAACCAGGGAACTGCCCATGCTTGATGATATCGGAACGATCAGACGGCAGTTTACAGCGCATGAAACGCTGGACGGCCGGATCGACCAGGCCTTCGAGGCGATGAAGCGGTTGGGCTTCGAGGCCCTGATCTATGACTATACGCCGGTGCCCTACGATCTCGACGGCGCGATCATGATACCCTCGCTGCTGAAACTCAGGAACATCGCCGACGACATGCACGATTATTGGTTCGGTCGCGGTTATTTCCGCATCGACCCGGTCCAGCAGGTGGCGCTGCGCAGCAGCGCGCCCTTCTTCTGGAACTACGATACGAATGCCGACACGCTGATCAACCGCTTCATGAGCGACGACACCGCGCCGGTGACGCGCTATCTCCGCGAACGCGACATGTCGACCGGCGTCACCGTGCCGGTCCATATGCCGGGCGGCGACTATGCGACCGTCACCGGCATTCGCTTCGGCGAAGACAGCGACTTCGAGCGGCATGCGCTGCGCTATATCGCCGACTTCAACCTGCTCGCCCATGTCTTCCACGAGACGGCCTATTCGCTTTTCGACAGGAAGGCGCGCAGCGTCGGCACCATCCATCTGACCGAGCGGGAACGCGAATGCCTGCGCCATTCGGCGGAGGGCTATTCTGCCAAGGAAATCTCGCGCATCATCGGCCGCTCCGTGCCGACCGTGGTGATGCATCTCAATGCCGCGGCCAAGAAACTCGGCGCCCGCAACCGCACCCAGGCCGTCGTGCGCGCCACCCACTACCGCCTGCTCGAAGAACGCGACCGAAACTAAAGCGGCTCCTAGCCACCCTATAAGTTGTGATAGCTGCCTTCGGCGCTGCCGCCGCTTTATGGTCTCCAAACGCCCAAGAGATGGAGACGCCGGTGGCCGAAATCGCAACGAGTGAAGCCTATCTGCCCTTTCGCGACTATCGCACCTGGTATCGCGTGACCGGTTCGGTGGAAAGCGGCAAACTGCCGCTCGTCGTCGCCCATGGAGGGCCCGGCTGCACACATGATTACGTCGATTCCTTCAAGGACATTGCTGAGCTCGACGGCCGCCCTGTCATTCATTACGACCAGCTTGGCAACGGCAATTCCACCCGTCTACCCGAGAAAGGCGCGGATTTCTGGACGGTCGGCCTCTTCCTTGAAGAGCTGGATGCGCTGCTTGCCCATCTCGGCATACAGGATCGTTATGCCCTTCTCGGCCAGTCCTGGGGCGGCATGCTCGGCGCCGAACATGCGGTCCGTCGGCCACCAGGCCTGAAGGCGCTTGTCATCGCCAACTCGCCAGCCAATATGCACACCTGGGTTTCGGAAGCGAACCGGCTGAGGCAGGAACTGCCGAAAGAGGTACAGGACACGCTGCTGAAACATGAGCAGGCGGGAAGCCTCACCGATCCGGACTATATCTCCGCCTCCCGCGTCTTCTATGATCGCCATGTCTGCCGCGTGGTGCCGTGGCCGCCGGAAGTGGCGCGGACCTTTGCCATCATGGACGAGGACAACACCGTCTACCGCAACATGAACGGCCCGACCGAGTTTCACGTCATCGGGACGATGAAGGACTGGACGATCGAAGACCGGCTCGACCGCATCGAGGCGCCGACGCTGCTGATCTCGGGGAAATATGACGAGGCCACGCCCCTGGTAGTGAGGCCCTATCTCGAACGCGTTCCCGGCTGCGAATGGGTGCTCTTCGAAAATTCCAGCCACATGCCGCATGTCGAGGAAAAGCAGCTTTGCCTGGCGACCGTTTCCGGCTTTCTGTCGCGCTACGACTGAAGCAGATGCCGGCTGGTCACGATCGGCGGACCAGCCATTTCTTCGCGACACGGCAGGCCATCGTATAGGCCGGATTGAAGACATTGCCGACATCATAACGCACCACCTGTCCCAAGAGATGGCTTGCTGCCGTTCTGTCGAGGCCGTAATCCGAGGCCAGCCAATTCAGCATTTCGCTGGTGGCATGCTGAAGCGCCTGATCGAGGGGCCTGGCATTGCCGATGGTGAAGATGTCTTCGGCGGTTTCTCCGCGTGGCCAGACCAGTCCGGCCTTCTTTTCCACCGTCAGCCGAACTGTCACTTCGAAAGTGGTTTCGACGCCGGTGCCAACGATCTCACCATCGCCCTGCACGGCATGGCAATCGCCGAGAAAGAACAGCGCGCCGGGAACCGATACCGGAAAACGAACGGTCGTGCCGGGGCCGAACAGGCGATAATCCATGTTGCCGCCATATTCGCCGCTAGTCGCCGTCGAGATCGCCTGGCCGAGGCTGGGCGCCACCCCGAAACAGCCGATCATCGGGTCGAGCGGCAGAACGAGATTTTCGAGGCCGGCGACCGGCTCGGACAGCCGGACGGTCAGCGCTTCGCGATCGATGGCCCAGATCGCCATGTTGCGCGACGGCAGGTTGCGAACCGTTTCGGGATCGATGACATTGGCCGCGACGATGCTCCGGGTAAAGCCGGTGCCCCTGGTCGGAACCATGCTGATGATTTCGACCTTCAGCGCATCTCCGGGTTCGGCGCCATCCACGAAGATCGGGCCGTTCATCGGGTTCGGACCAGATGTCCGCCGGATGCCGTCCTTGTCATAGCCGATGGCGTCGAGCGTCTCAGTGACGACTGTATCGCCGTCGGCGATATGCAGCGCCGGCGCAAGTGAACCGAGAACATTGTGAAAAAGCGTCGGAATGAAGCGGTGAGTGGTCATGGGAATACAGCTCTCGCTCGTTTCGAATGCCAGGGGCCGCGGCTGGTCTGCCCGGCGGAGTCCAGACTAGAGCAGAGATTACCTGGGAAGCCAACACGCCCGAGGCATGCGATCTGATCTTGCCTTGCATCCCCTGGATACTATATGTAGGTATGTACCTACATGGAGAAGAGTAATGAACGTGACAAGTCTTTCCAGCCGCGAACTCAATCACGACGTGAGCAGGGCAAAGAAGGCGGCGCAAAATGGTCCTGTCATCATTACGGATCGCGGCAAACCATCCCACGTGTTGATGACCTATGACGAATTCGAGCGTCTCACCGGCAAGCGCCGCAGCCTGGTCGATGCTCTCTTCATGCCGGGTTTGTCAGATATTGACTTCGACCCGCCTCGTGTTGAGATCGCACCGCGCGGGGTCGATCTGTCTTGAAATATTTGCTGGATACCAACGTTGTTTCCGAATTGCGTAAGGTCGGAGACGGCAAGGCAGATGCCAATGTGGTCGCATGGGCCGGGGCGCAAGATACCGCGAGCTTATGCATCTCCGCCATCACGATCCTGGAGCTGGAGCGTGGAATACTCGGCGTAGAGCGCCGCGATGCGGCGCAGGGGGCTCGTCTGCGTACGTGGCTGGAAAATCAGGTACGGCCGGCATTCGCCGGCCGTATCCTGTCGATCGATGACGCGATCGCGACACGCTGCGCGCATCTGCATATTCCGGATCGGCGCAATGAAGCCGATGCTCTGATTGCCGCAACCGCCCTGGTTCTCGGCCTGACCGTGGTTACGCGCAATATCCGGGATTTCGAAGGCGCGGGCGTTGTCGTGTTGGATCCGTGGCAGGGTTGATGTCTTTGCGTCCGGTCATGGCAGCTGGTGTATGGTCACATCAGGAACGACGTGTCGCGCGATCTCGCAGAGATGCCAGTGATGCGTGAGGTAGATGACCTGTCCGACCTTCGCCATTGCGCCGAGCAGGCGGAAAACCTCTTCGGAGCGGGGATTGTCGAAGCTCTCCATGATGTCGTCGGCGACGAACGGCACGGGCGGGCGAAGCGCTGCAAATTCCTCGTAGCCCGCCAGCCGAAGCGCGAGATAAAGCTGGAACTGCGTGCCGGTCGACATCGCGTCCGCCAGCTTCGAGCCGCCGTCGCGCGAGACGCCGATCAGTATTTCCTTGTCCCGGTCGGGCTGGGTCGTCAGGCCGGAATAGTTGCCGCCGGTGATCAGGTGAAAAGCTTGCGATGCGCGGTTCATCATCGAGCTGCGATGTTTTTCGCGATAGATGTGCAGCGCCTGTTCGGCCGCGAGCGTGCCGGCGCGCAGCGTCAGATGCCGCACGGCCAGTTCCTCGATCTCGAGGAAGATGGTTCGGCGTTTGGCCTCGATCCGCGCCACCGCGTCGTCCCCGCCGACGGCCTCGAGCTTCTGCCGCGCCAGCGACACGTCGGAATAGAGAAGTTTCGCCCGCTCGGTGAGATCCTCGATCCGGGCACCAAGCTCGATCGCATCGCGCTCGGCCGCATCGGCGTCGATATCGGCAAGGCGGCATTCGGCTTCGGAAAAACTTGCCGCGCGCAATGCCTCGGTGATCTGGCCGCGCAAGGTAGCGGCGCGCGCCTCCAGCCGGTCCCGCTCCCGGACCTGGTTCAGGAATACCTCGACCGAGGCAAGCGAGTCCGTGCCGAAATAGCCCGTCAGTTCGTTCCTGCGGGCATTGTGAACGGCCAGTTCCTCCTCTAGCGCCCGGCGTTTCTCCAACTGTTTTTCGAGATCCGCCTGACGGTCTGCCCGAAGCTGTGCGGCATGCCGCGCCGCCTCATGGCGTTCCACCAGTGCATTGGCCGAAGCGAGCGTATCGGGTGCCAACCGGCTGAGGCCGCCGTCCGCGAGGAGCCCGGCAATATCCCCACGGAATTGCTCCTGGTCGCGCTCCATCGCGGCAACGCGGCTTGCGAGGTCATCCCGCTCCTTCAGGATGGCGGGCAGTGTGGCGAGCGCATCCAGCATGGCGCGGACGGCGGCCATCGAGCCGGCCTTGTCGGCAAACCAGGTTCGCGACAGCGCTTCCGCCCATTCCCGGTTCCAGGCCTCGACCGCGGCCTCTGCCTCCTGCTGGTCGCGCTCACGTTCCCTGACATCGCGGTCGAGATCGCCGATTGCCTTTTCGTGCGCCTGCCGCGCCGCCTGTTCGGCTTTGCCGGCGGCAAGCATATCGCTCGCCGCCTGCATCAGCGCGGCGACCGGCAGATCGTCGGCGCCACCAT
Source organism: Rhizobium sp. M1 (assembly GCF_002531805.1). NCBI lineage: Bacteria > Pseudomonadati > Pseudomonadota > Alphaproteobacteria > Hyphomicrobiales > Rhizobiaceae > Rhizobium > Rhizobium sp. M1. The sequence continues at coordinate 107,201 of NZ_NWSW01000023.1, forward strand.
GGCCGGCATCCACAAGGCTCGCGGCAAGCGTCGCGGCATGGCTGTCCAGTTCGCCGCGCAGCGCGTCTACCGCCTCTTCGGCCCGCTGCAGTTCGTCCCAGGCGGCCAGCGCCGCGGCTCGCTTGCTGCTCCATGCCTCGAGTGTTGCAATGCGCGCCGCAGCTTCGGCGTCATATTCGATTGCCTCGGGCAGCAGACCACCGATGCGGTCGGCAAGCCCATCATGTTCGGCGCGCGCCTCGGCAAGCAATTCCCTTTGCCGTTCGATCGCTGCCGCCGTTGCCGCTTCGGTCTGGCGGAGCTGGCGCAGCTCGGCCAGTTCCTGCGCGCGTGACAGCCGGCCGGCGGACACCACATCGTCCTGGCGCATCCGCTCCTCGAATGTCCGGGCGGTGGCGGCATTCAAGCTGGCAAGATGCGCCCGCCAGGCGGCATCGCGTTCATCGCGCAGCCTCGCGGCCTCGGCATCGTCGATCGAACCGCCGGCGACGAAAGCGGCGATCCGGGCTTTGGTCAGCGCCTGTTCGGTGCCGAGATCGCGCAGCCGTGCCTCGTGATCGGCAATCCGCTTGTCGATGGAGATCGCCTGGCCACGCCAGGCCTCGGTCTGCCGAGGCTCGGCAGCGGTCGTCCGCTGCAGGGCGACGGCATCCCCTGTCCAGGGCGCAAGCTGTGCGAACTGCTTCTCCTGAATTCGCTTCGCCTGCGCGAGCGCACGTTCTTCCAGGGTGAGCCGCATTGCGAGATCGGACCCGGCCAGCCGGCTCAGGGCGGCTTCGATGCGACCGAGACGCGCGGGATCGACGACCGCGGCTCCGTTTTGCGAGCCGCCTTCCTTGTTCAGCCTTTCGAGATTGTCGCGCGCCCGCACCAGTTCGCGGCCCGCGGCAGCCAGGTTGGCCTCGACGCCGGAACGTCGCTCGATGAGATCGCGGACGATGCCGATCAGCGAGGCGGGCAGCAGCAGCGCCTCGGGCGTCGCATGGCCAGGCTGTTCGAGATCGGCCAGCAGCCGCACCAGCACGCCTTCCTGTTCGGCCAGCGCCAGCCGGCGCTTCGGCAGATCGCTCTCAGCCGCGAGATAGCGGGCGCGGCCCTGATCCAGCATGTCCATATGCGCAGCGACCGCCAGCGCCTTGTCGTCGATCGCGATCGCCTCGATCTCGTCGGCAAGCTGGCGCAGCGTGCGGTCGGCGGTTTCGACAAGCGCCTGCAGCCGCGTCTCGTCGTGGAAAAGCTGCGGCAGCAGGGTGAACCATTCGGAGGGCGGCCGCGGCAGATCGCCCATGCCGGCTGCATCGGTGTCCAGCCGCCGAAGTTCCAGCGCCGCGGGCAGGGCGCCGAGAAGACGCGTCAGCTCCTGGTGCCGAGCCTTGGCCCCGGCCAGTTCCCGCGTCGTCGCGGCATAGGCGGCGTCGGCCTGCTCGTGGGTCGATTTCAGGCCCGAATAGGTGGAGGCAAGCGTGTCGATGGCATTGCGCTCGGCCTTCAGCGCTTCGAGCGCGCGTTTGAGTTCCGCAAGCTTCGTGCTCGACGACCGCTTCTTGTAGATCCCATTGGCTTCGTCGGCTGCCGTTACCAGCGAACGGCTGAGGCCGGCGAGGCCCGAGCTTGCCGAGAACAGCAACTCGCCGAGCTCGCCCTTGCTTTGTATGATGGCGTTGCCGCCTTCCTTGAGCGACTGGTCGTCGAGCGAGAACATGGTGCGATAGGCGTCGCGGCCGACGCCGCCGAGCGCGCCGGCCAAAAGCGCCTCGTTCACAGCCTGTCCCCGATCATCGACGAGGCTGCCGGTCCGCAATTTGAGCCGGGCCAACTCGTGGTCCGCGCCTCCGAATTCCAGCCGCGCACCGACCTTCATCGTGTTGTAGGGATGCAGGAAATTGTAGGTGCTGCGCTCGCCTATGCCGTAGAGCAGGTCGAGATAGGCGGCGAAGGTGGTCGACTTGCCCGCTTCGTTGAGGCCATAGACGATGTGCAGATCGGGCGAACCCGGTCGGACCGCGCCGAAATCGATCGAGTGGTCGGTGAACTTGCCATAACGGATGAGGTCGAGACGGCGCAGGCGCATCAGCTGTCTCCCCGCTCCGCAGCCTTCATCCGGGCGGCGATGTCCTCGGCGCCGTCGGCGAGAAGGCTGTCGATGAAGCGTTCGAAACCCGCCTCGTCATGCCCGGCAAATGCCCGGCTCTCGGGCGGCAGGTCGGCGAGCAGGTCGCGGACCATCTCCCTGACATCGTCGCGAAACCCGCTGCGGGCGATGACCTCGTCCCGCATCAGCGCGCCGAGCTCGATGACGGGATCGGCAACGGCTTCGTCGGCGAGGGGCACCGGCGCTTCGAAGGCGAGCTCCAGCTTCTCGATCCAGGTCCGGCCGACCCGGTCACCGCGCTGCTCGGCTTCCGTCTGCATCAGGTCGACATCGCGGCGAAGCTGCCAGGAGAGCGGCGTGCGACCGGAAAGCCTGAGGCGCGCGACGAGATGCGGCGAGGCCGTATGATCGCGCTGCGCCTGTAGTGCCGCTTCGATCGCCATGGCCGCGTCTCGCCAATCGTCGACACCCGTGAGGTCGACATCGACGCGCTCGAACTGCGCGATGCTGGTGCGCCGCTCCTCGACCGTCACCGTCCGGTCGTCCGCCACGGTCACCAGCGACACCGTCTTGACGCCCGACTCGTTGATGTCGCGGCCTTGCGGCATGCCGGGCATGATGACCGTCGCCGTGCCGGGATAGTGGCTGCGCTGATGAAGATGGCCGAGCGCCCAGTAGTCGAATCCCGAGGCGTGAAGGTCGAGCACGTTGCAGGGCGCATAAACGTCATGGCCGGCCGATCCGGCAAGGCTCGTATGCATGATGCCGATATTGACCGCACCTGCGACCGGCGGCTTGAACTTCGGCAGAAGCGGGTCCGGCGCCTGCGGCTTGGCGAAGCTCAGACCGTGGATCGCGATCGACAGACTGCCCTTCGTCGCCTCCACGGTCTCGGCGTGGCCGCCGAAGACCTTCACCGTATCGGGCATCACCAGCTCCCTGGCGATCTTCGACATCGCATCGTGATTGCCGCGGATCTTGAAGACGCAAATCCCCGCCCGGTTCAGCCGTTCCAGCTGGCTTGCCAGGAAGCGCGCCGTCTTCATCGACGTCTGCTCGCCGTCATAGAGATCGCCGGCGATGACCAGCGCATCGACCTGCTCCTCGAGGCAAAGGTCGACGATCGCGATCAGCGCCTGCCGGCTGGCGTCACTCACGAGATCGGCCAGCTCGGCGTTGCGAAGCGCCAGCGACCGCAGCGGAGAGTCGAGGTGGAGATCGGCAGTGTGAACGAAACGATAAGCCATGAATGCAGAAATCGTGTTGCGACAGAATGATGAGCCGGTGCCGTCGGACAGATGAACGCGCGGTCGCTGTCACGTGGCCGTGAGGATGAGAATATGGAGCACGCGTCCAAGGGGCGCGAGCGAAATGGCCCGGCAAACCGGCCCATCCACAATCAATGTTGCTCGACCGGGGCCGGTCCGGCCGCCGGCACACTCTACGATACCAGCCGATCGGCGACCAGCATCGACAGCCACTGCCTTGAAACGCAAAAGGGCTTCTTGACACAAAGGCCGCTGCGGTCTTTGATGGCGACCATTCACCAGGGGTGTCCCGGCAAGGGGCTGAGATTCTGCTAGACGATTCGGCTTTGCCGATTGTGGCGCAGTGACCCGTTGAACCTGATCCAGTTCATACTGGCGTAGGGACGGTGCGGACGCTGCGGCTGTTGGGCGGATTTTCGCTTTGTCGCGCAAGGCGTCTTTCCATCATTCCAACACTGGAACTGGGTCTCCAAACGTCAAACCTTGGAGCCTCATCCATGAATATTGTTGCACCCCAGCTTACTCCCGTCGTCACCACCGGCTCGCTTCCGGCCTCGACCAAGATCGTCAAACCCGGAACGCTCTATCCGGATCTGCGCGTACCGATGCGCGAAATCAGCCTTCACCCGACCTCCGGCGAGCCGCCGGTTACGGTCTATGATTCCTCCGGCCCCTATACCGATCCGGCCCATATGGTTTCCATTGACGCCGGGCTGCCGCGTTTGCGCGAAGCCTGGGTCAGGGCGCGTGGCGACGTCGAAGCCTATGAAGGCCGGGTGGTGAAGCCTGAAGACAATGGTTTTGCCACGGGCGAGCGGCTGACGCCGGAATTTCCCATTCGCAACACGCCGCTAAAGGCAAAGGCCGGACGCGCCGTCACCCAGCTCGCCTATGCGCGGGCCGGCATTATCACCCCGGAAATGGAGTTTATCGCGATCCGCGAAAACCTCGGCCGGCAGGCCGCGAAGGAGGCGCTCGCGCGCGACGGCGAGAGCTTCGGCGCGCATGTTCCGGATTTCGTGACGCCCGAATTCGTGCGGCGGGAAGTCGCCGAGGGCAGGGCGATCATCCCCGCCAATATCAACCACCCCGAAACCGAACCGATGATCATCGGCCGCAATTTCCTGGTGAAGATCAACGCCAATATCGGCAATTCGGCGGTCACCTCGTCGATGGCGGAAGAGGTGGAGAAGATGGTCTGGGCGATCCGCTGGGGCGCCGACACTGTCATGGACCTTTCCACCGGCCGCAACATTCACAACATCCGCGAATGGATCATTCGCAATTCGCCGGTTCCGATCGGCACGGTGCCGCTTTACCAGGCGCTCGAGAAGGTGAACGGCATTGCCGAAGATCTGACCTGGGAAGTCTATCGGGATACGCTGATCGAACAGGCCGAGCAGGGCGTCGATTATTTCACCATCCATGCCGGCGTGCGGCTGGCCTATATCCCGCTCACCGTCAATCGCGTCACCGGCATCGTCTCACGCGGCGGCTCGATCATGGCCAAGTGGTGTCTGCATCACCACAAGGAGAGTTTCCTCTACGAGCATTTCGAGGAAATCTGCGACATCTGCCGCGCCTATGACGTCTCCTTCTCGCTCGGCGACGGTTTGCGTCCGGGATCGATCGCGGATGCCAATGACGCAGCGCAATTTGCCGAGCTGGAAACGCTGGGCGAACTGACCAAGGTTGCCTGGGCGAAGGACTGCCAGGTGATGATCGAGGGCCCCGGCCATGTGCCGATGCACAAGATCAAAGAGAATATGGACAAGCAGCTCAAGGTCTGCGGCGAAGCGCCCTTCTATACACTCGGACCGCTGACGACCGACATCGCGCCGGGCTATGATCACATCACCTCCGGTATCGGCGCCGCGATGATCGGCTGGTTCGGCACGGCCATGCTCTGCTACGTCACACCGAAGGAGCATCTGGGGCTGCCCGACCGCAGCGACGTCAAAACCGGCGTCATCACCTACAAGATCGCCGCCCATGCCGCCGATCTCGCCAAGGGACATCCGGCCGCCCGCATCCGCGACGACGCGCTGTCGCGCGCGCGCTTCGAATTCCGCTGGGAGGATCAGTTCAACCTCTCCCTCGACCCGGATACGGCCCGCTCCTTCCACGACGAGACCCTGCCGAAGGAGGCGCACAAGGTGGCGCACTTCTGTTCGATGTGCGGCCCGAAATTCTGCTCCATGCGAATTTCCCACGACATTCGCGCCGAAGCTCAGAAAGAGGGATTGGAAGCGATGGCGGCCAAGTACCGCGATGGCGGCGATCTCTACATGCCGGTCGCAGAGGTCGCGAAAACTCCCGCCGGAGAATGACCATGCGCGTTCTCGTCAAAGGGGCCGGCGTTGCCGGCCTCACCGTGGCCTGGCAGCTCTATCGCCACGGCTTCCGCGTCACCCTTGCGGAGCAGGCCGACAAGGCCGGCGCCGGCGCATCCGGCTTTGCCGGCGGCATGCTGGCGCCGTGGTGCGAACGGGAAAGTGCGGAGGAGCCGGTGCTGACGCTCGGTCGCCTTGCCGCCGATTGGTGGGAGGCGGCATTGCCCGGCCATGTCAATCGCCGGGGAACGCTTGTCGTGGCGGGCGGGCGCGATTCCGGCGAGCTCGACCGCTTTTCCCGCCGGACAAGCGGATGGGAATGGCTGGACGAGGCGGCGATCGCCGCTCTGGAGCCTGATCTCGCCGGCCGCTTCCGCAGGGCGCTGTTCTTCCGGCAGGAAGCGCATCTCGATCCACGGCAGGCGCTCGCCGCCCTGGCCGCAGGGTTGGAGGACGCCCGCATGCGTCTCATGCTCGGCGTCACGGGCGAAGCTGATCTTGCCCATTATGACCGGGTAATCGACTGCACCGGTGCCGCCCAGATCGGCCGGCTGCCTGGATTGCGCGGTGTTCGAGGCGAGATGCTCTGCATCGAAACAGGCGAGGTCAGTCTCTCCCGCCCCGTCCGCCTGCTGCATCCGCGCCACCCGATCTATATCGTGCCGCGCAAAAAAAACCGCTTCATGGTCGGGGCGACGATGATCGAAAGCGACGATGCCGGCCCGATTACCGCGCGTTCGCTGATGGAATTGCTGAACGCCGCCTACGCCTTGCATCCTGCCTTCGGCGAGGCACGGGTCACGGAAACCGGCGCAGGCGTGCGGCCCGCTTATCCCGACAATCTGCCGCGCGTGACGCAGGAGGGACGCACCCTCCATGTCAACGGCCTCTACCGCCACGGCTTTCTGCTGGCGCCGGCCTTGGCCGGCGAAGTGGCGCGGCGTCTTCTCACAGAACAAGGACCTCAGGAAAGGAGGGCGTCATGACCTTCATCATCAATGGCGAGGAACAGGAGGTCGCGGCCGCGACGCTCGCAGATCTGCTTCTCGCTCTGGACTACGAAGGCGGGTGGCTGGCGACCGCGGTGAACGGCGAACTGGTGCACCGCGAGGATCGCGCCGATTTCGTGCTCGGCGAGCGCGACCGCATTGAAATTCTCTCACCGATGCAGGGAGGCTGACATGCTGAAACTCTACGACGTCGAGGTCCATTCCCGGCTGCTGCTCGGCACCGCCCGCTACCCGTCGCCCGCCGTCCTGGCAGAAGCCGTGAGACGCTCGAAGGCCGAAATTGTCACCGTCTCGCTGCGGCGCGAGGCCGCCGGCGGCAAGGCGGGCGGCGCCTTCTTCGAGCTGATCCGCGAGCTCGGCGTGCGGGTGCTGCCGAATACGGCCGGGTGCCACAGCGTGCAGGAGGCTGTGCTGACGGCGAAGATGGCGCGCGACGTTTTCCGCACCGACTGGATCAAGCTCGAAGTGATCGGCCATCACGATACGCTGCAGCCCGATGTTTTCGGCCTTGTCGAGGCGGCCCGCATCCTGACCGGCGAGGGCTTTCAGGTCTTCCCCTATACGACCGACGACCTTGTCGTCGCCGAAAGGTTATTGGAGGCCGGCTGCCGCGTCCTGATGCCTTGGTGCGCGCCGATCGGCTCCGCCATGGGGCCGGTGAACCCGATGGCACTGCGGTCATTCCGAGCGCATTTTCCGGATGTGCCGCTCATCGTCGATGCCGGCATCGGCCGCCCGTCGCATGCCGCCGCCGTCATGGAGTACGGTTACGACGCCGTTCTTCTCAACACCGCCGTTGCCGGCGCAAGCGACCCTGCCGCCATGGCCGAGGCCTTCGCACTTGCCATCGATGCCGGCCGCCTCGCGCATGGCGCCGTACCGCTGGAGCCGCGCGACATGGCCGTTCCCTCAACTCCCGTCATCGGAAAGGCCATCTTCTCATGACGCTCGACCCCTTCTATCTCATCGTCGACAGCGCCGAATGGATCGAGCGTCTCGTGCCGCTCGGCGTCAAACTCGTCCAGCTGCGCATCAAGGACCGGCCGGAGCCGGTGCTTCGCGAGGAGATCCGGCGTGCGAAAGCCGCCTGCGTGGCAGCGGGCTGCCAATTGATCATCAACGATTACTGGAGGCTGGCGATCGACGAGGGATGCGATTTCATTCATCTCGGGCAGGAAGACCTGATGGCGGCCGATCTGGCTGCCATTCGCCGCGCCGGCCTGAAGCTCGGCCTTTCCACGCACGATCCATCAGAACTAGAAACCGCGCTGGCCGCCGCGCCGGACTATGTTGCCCTTGGGCCGGTCTGGCCGACGATCCTCAAAGAAATGAAATGGGCGCCGCAAGGCGTCGAACGCCTTGCGGCCTGGCGGCGGCGCGTCGGACCAATGCCGCTCGTGGCCATTGGCGGGATCACCGCCGAACGCGCGCCGCTGGTATTGGAAAACGGCGCCGATAGCGCTGCCGTGGTCACCGATATCACCCGCAATCCGGATCCCGAGGCCCGCACACGACAGTGGCTGGCCGCGACCGCGCCTTGGCGATCTGTCGGTTGAGACGCCGCATGGCTGAAGTGAAATATATTTCAAGTCGTGAATTATATTGACAGTCCTCGAGCTTTACGCTTAGCTGCCCATACCGGACGTCGAGGAGGAAGTCCGGACTTCAACACGATCAGCGGCGCTTTTCGGCGCCCTCGGGCTTTTGGGAGAGGCTTCGGCCTCAAGGAGGACTCTTGCGCACTTTACTCACCACGACCGCAATGGCGGTTTTTGCTGCAACGTTTATCGCCGGCTCCGCCGCCGCTGCGACGGAGAACCCGTTCCGCTGCAAGCCAGGCGAAAAATACGTCATGAACGTCATGGTTTCGGGCGTCGAATATTGGTTCCCGGTTTACGAGATGTTCAAGCAGGCGGGGCAACAGCTCGGCTGCGAAACGGAATATACCGGCACGCCGGAATATGACGTCAACAAGCAGATCGCCACTTTCGACCAGGCGCTGGCGCAAAATCCGGCCGGCATTCTCGTCCATCCGATGAATTCCGACCCGTTCATCGAGCCGATCAACCGCGCCATCGGCCAGGGCACGGCGGTCGTCACCTTCGCGGCAGACTCGCCGCTCTCCAAGCGCGTCTCCTTCATCACCTCGGACAATACCCGCGAAGGCACCTATGCCGCCGATGCGATCGCCGAGAAGATGGGCGGCAAGGGCGAATATGCCGTTCTCGAAAACCCCGGCCAGGACAACCACGACAAGCGCATCGCCGCCTTCATCGCCCGCATGGAAGAGAAGTGGCCGGATATGAAGCTCGTCGGCCGCGCCGCATCCAACCAGGATCCGACCAAGGCTTACCAGGGGCTTTCCAGCCTCATCCAGGCCAATCCGAACCTCGGGGCGGTTTTCATGCCGGAAGCGAATTCGGCGATCGGCGCCGCGCAGGCCAACAAGGAAACCGGCGGCAAGGTCCTCGTCATGTGCGCCGACGTCAACGCCAACATCCTCGACATGATCAAGGCCGGCGAAGTCTTCGGCTCGATCAACCCGAACCAGGGCATGCAGGGTTATATGGGCTTCATGCTGCTGTGGCTCGCCAAGCACCCGGAACTGATCGATCCGATGAACGACGCCAAGCGCTCGGGCTTCAACCCGATGAGCATCCCGGTCGTCGACAACGGTCTCTCGATCGTGACCGCGGCAAATGCCGACGACTTCTATTGGGACAAGTATCTCAAGCATCGCGGCACCAAGGGCATCGAGGAATAAGACCCCGACAGGCCATCCGCACTTTTCGGTGCGGATGGCCGAGACGGAGAGGAGGAAGATGATGGCGGAGCCCGTGCTCACCATTCATGGTGTCACCAAGCATTTCGGGGCGGTGAAGGCGTTGACGGATGTCGACTTCACGCTCGAGCGCGGTGAAGTCCATGCGCTTTGCGGCGAGAACGGCGCCGGCAAGTCGACGCTGATGAACATCATCGCCGGCGTGCTGCAGCCGACCGAAGGCGAAATCCGCGTCGACGGCAAGGCTGTGCGCATTTCCTCTCCGGCCGCCGCCCAGTCTCTCGGCATCGGCCTGGTGCATCAGGAAATCGCGCTCTGCCCGGATGCGACGGTCGCTGAAAACATGTTCATGGCGGCGACCAACCGTCGCCGGGCGCCGCTCATGAACTACCGCGGGCTGGAGCGCGATGCGCAGGCGGTGATGAACCGGCTTGCCGCGATCGATGTCCGCCGCAAGGTTGCCGACCTGCCGATATCAAGTCAGCAGCTCGTCGAGATCGCCAAGGCGTTGACGCTCGACTGCCGCGTGCTGATCCTCGACGAACCGACGGCTGCCCTGACCGAGACCGAGGCGCAACAGCTCTTCTCGATCATCCGCGACCTCAAGGCGAACGGCATTTCGATCATCTATATCAGCCACCGCATGGCGGAAATCTTCAGCCTCTGTGACCGGGTCACCGTGTTCCGTGACGGCCGCTACGTCTGCACCGACCGCATTGCCGACGTGACGCCGGACGACGTGGTGCGCCGCATGGTCGGCCGCGAAATCACGCAGCTCTATCCCGACAAGCTCGGTGCCGGCGAAACGTCAGGCGAGATCATTCTCGAGGTCGACGGCATCAGTGACGGGGTGCGTTTTCACGACGTCAGCTTCGGCCTGCGCAAGGGCGAGATCCTCGGCATCGGCGGCCTTATCGGCTCCGGCCGCACGGAAATCGCCGAAGGCATCTGCGGATTGCGGCCGCGCACGGCGGGAACCGTCCGCCTGCAGGGCGACGTGAGACCGATCCGCGCCTATTCCGATGCCGTGAAAGCCGGCATCGTCTACCTGTCCGAGGACCGCAAGGGGTCAGGCGTCTTTCTCGAAATGTCCATCGCGCAGAACATATCAGTGCTGGATCTGAAGGCGCTCACCAATTCGGTCGGCCTGCTGAATGGCCGCGCGGAGGCCGCGCTAGCAGATGATTTTGCCCGAAGGCTTGCCGTGCGCATGAGCGGCATCGAGGCGCCCGTGAAATCGCTTTCCGGCGGCAACCAGCAGAAAGTGGCGATCGCCAAGCAGCTCGCGGTGAAGCCGAAGGTCATTCTGATGGACGAGCCCACGCGCGGCATCGATGTCGGCGCGAAAGCGGAGATCCACCGCCTGCTGCGCGAGCTCGCAAGCTCGGGCATCGGCATCATCGTCATCTCGTCGGAAATGCCGGAGCTGCTCGGCCTTTCCGACCGTCTGCTGGTCGTCCGCGAGGGACGCATCGCCGGCGAACTCGGTGCCGACGAGATGTCGGAAGAGGCCGTGATCCGCCTTGCTTCCGGCATGGGCAGCGCAAGGGCGGCAGACCATGCCGCGTGAAGAGAACATGGGAGAGAGGGAAATGGCAATCGACACGATGGCGGCAGGCTTGCCCAGGACGTCGTCCTTCAAGCGCATCGGCACGATGCGCGAGGCCGGGCTGATCGCGATCATCCTGGCGCTCGGCATCATCATGAGTTTCGCCTCGCCGCACTTCCTGACGCTCGGCAATTTCCGCGCGATGCTGATGAGCTTTTCCGTGGAAGGCATCGTCGTCGTCGGCATGACGATCCTGCTCATCGTCGGCGGCATCGACCTTGCGGTCGGCTCCGTCGTCTGCTTCGCGATGGTGCTTTCGGGCTCGCTCTTTCTCGCCGGACTCGATCCGTGGACGGCCTCGCTTGCCGGCATTCTTGCCAGCAGCGCCATCGGCGCCATCATGGGTTTCTTCGTGACCGTCGTCGGGCTCAACCACTTCATCACGTCGCTGGCGGGCATGGTGATCGTGCGTGGCCTCTGCCTCATCATCACCAAGGGCACGCCGCTCTCGCTCTTCACGCTGCCTCCCGGCTTCAAGGCGGTGGGGCAGGGCACGTTCTACGGCATTCCGTATGTCATCCTGATCTTCGTCGCCGTCGTCATGCTGTTCGATTTCCTGCTGCGCCGGGCGACCGCCTTCCGCAAGGTGTTCTACACCGGCAGCAATGAAAAGGCGGCGCTCTATTCCGGCATCAAGACGAACCAGGTGAAGTTCTGGGTGACGGTGCTCTGCTCGACGCTCGCAGGTGTCGCCGGCGTCATCTACATGTCCCGCTTCGGCGCGGCGACACCCACATTCGGCGTCGGCATGGAGCTGAACATCGTCGCCGCCGCGGTGATCGGCGGAGCCTCGCTGAACGGCGGCTCGGGAACCATCCTCGGGGCCATCCTCGGCATCGCGCTTCTTTCCCTCGTCACCTCGTCGCTGATCCTGCTAAATGTTTCCGTCTATTGGCAGGACATGATCAAAGGATGCATCTTGCTTGCCGCCGTATCCATCGACCATTTCCTGCACAAGCGGAAGGCCGCCTGACATGCCGATCGCCAAACTGAAACCCAGGACGACAGCCCCGCGCGAAGAAATCGTCATCGCCCGCCAGATGCACCAGGCCCTCGTCCTGCATTTTCTGGAAGGTCTGACGCAGGCGCAGATCGCCGATCAGCTCGGAATCTCGCACGCCACGGTCAACCGTCTCATCAAGCGGGGCCGTCAGCTCGGCCTGGTCGAAATCAAGATCAAGTCGCCGATCGAACCGCTGGTCGATATGGAGGAGCGGCTTCTGGCGCTCGGCGGCATCAGCCGCGCGGTCGTGGTCCCGACCGTCTCCGACAATCCGCAGACCGCGCTGCAGGCGGTCGGCGAGGCGGCAGCCCGCCTGCTGCTCGAAGAAATCGCCGATGGCGATACCATCTGCATCACCGGCGGCAAGGGCGTCAGCGCCGTCGTCGCCGGCCTGCAGGCGCCGCGCCGCTTCGATGTCGAGGTCATCCCGGCCACCGGCTGCGTGCAGGGCAAACACTATACCGACGTCAACCACGTCTCGACGCTGATGGCCGACCGGCTCGGCGGGCGCTCCTACCAGATCCACGCGCCGCTTTTTGCCGATGACGCCGAGCAGCGGTCGATGCTGATCAATATGCGCTCCGTCGCCGACGTCTTCCGGCGGGCGCGCGAAGCCAAGGTCGCAGTGGTCGGCATCGGCTCGATCCTGACCGATGATTCGAGCTATTACGACCTGCACCCTTCCTCCAGCACCGATCGCGCGGCAATCGAGCGTTCGGGCGCCAGCTGCGAACTGCTCGCCCATTTGCTCGACGATCACGGCCGCGTCTGCGACTACAGTCTCAACCGGTCGCTGGTTTCGCTGACGCTGCCGGAATTCGCCTCGATCCCGACGAAGATCGGCGTCGCAAGCGGCCCGAACAAGGCCGGACCGATCCTCAGCATCCTGCGCGGCAACCACCTCGATACGCTCGTCACCGACGAGGCGACGGGCGCGCGCATTCTTGAACTCGCATCCGAGGAAGGATTTTCCGCATGAGCGGCGAACAGTTGACCCGCGAAATCGGCCGCTCCGGCGTCAAGGCCTCGGCCGTCGGCCTCGGCACCTGGGCCATCGGCGGCTGGATGTGGGGCGGCACGGACGAGGCGCAATCCATCGCCGCGATCCAGGCCTCGCTCGATGCCGGCGTCACCCTCATCGACACGGCGCCGGCCTACGGCCTGGGCCGATCCGAAGAAATCGTCGGCAAGGCGCTCGCCGGACGCCGCGACAAGGCGGTGATCGCCACCAAATGCGGGCTGGTGTGGCATACGCAGAAGGGCAACCATTTTTTCGACCAGGACGGCAAGCCGGTGCACCGCCATCTCGGGCGGGACTCGATCGTTCACGAGGTAGAGGAAAGTCTGCGCCGCCTCGGCACGGATCATATCGACCTCTACATCACCCACTGGCAGGACCCGACGACGTCGATCGAGGAGACCGTCGCGGCGCTGGAAGAGCTGAAACAGGCCGGAAAGATCCGCGCAATCGGCGCCAGCAACGTCGACCGGCCGGAGCTGGAACAATATATCGCGACCGGTTCGCTCGATGCGATCCAGGAGCGGTTCAGCATGATCGATCGCCAGATCGAGGCGGACCTGCTGCCGCTCACCATCGCCAACGGCGTGTCGACGCTCAGCTATTCCTCACTGGCGCTCGGCCTGCTTTCCGGCGCCATCGGGCCCGAGCGCGTGTTTTCCGGCGACGACCAGCGCAAGGACAATCCCCGCTTTTCCGTCGCCAACCGCCGCAAGGCCAAGGATTTTGCCGAGGCGATCCGGCCTGTGGCGGAGCGCCACGGCGCCAGCATCGCGCAGACGGTGATCGCCTGGACATTGGCCCAGCCGGGCGTAACCTTCGCGCTTTGCGGCGCAAGAAACCCGGCGCAGGCGTTCGACAATGCGCGGGCCGGAACGCTTCGCCTTTCAACCGCCGATCTCGCGGCCATCGACACCGCCATATCGGCGCAGCTCGCCACCATGGACGGATAACGGACGCCATCATGAACCGTGTGGAAACAATGGACGGGCTTCGCCAAAGCCCGAAGGTGGACGTTTGCGTCCTCGGCGGCGGCATCAACGGGCTCAGCGTCTTTCGCGAGCTGGCGCTGCAGGGCGTGAACGTGCTGCTCGTCGAGCAGGGCGACTATTGCTCCGGTGCCAGTGCCGCCCTTTCGCGCATGGTCCATGGCGGGCTGCGCTATCTGGAGAATGGCGAATTCAGCCTCGTGCAGGAGTCTCTCGTCGAGCGCGACCGGCTGCTGCGCAACGCGCCCCATTATGTTGCGCCTCTGCCCACGACGGTTCCTGTTTTCGACGTCTTCTCCGGCCTCGGCAACGGTATCGTGCGCTTCCTCGGTCTCACCCGTCGTCCGAGCCGCCGCGGCGCCGTGGCCATCAAGACCGGCCTTGCCATCTACGATTTCCTGACGCGCAAACGCGCGCTGATGCCCCGCCATCAGTTCCGCGGTCGCCGGGCGACGCTGGCCAAATGGCCGGCGCTCAATCCTGGGATACGCAGCTCCGCCACCTATTACGATGCCTGGGTGAGCCATCCGGAGCGGATCGGCATCGAATTGCTGCGCGACGGCCTGTCTGCCGGTCCGAATGCCCGGGTCTTGAACTATGCGACGATCGAGCAGGCCGGGGCGGGGGGGGTCCTGCTGCGCGACGGCATCGCGGGGGAGATGTTTCGCATCCAGCCGGGTCTCGTCGTCAACGCGACCGGGGGCTGGATCGACATCGCCAATGGATCGCTTTTTCCCGAGGGCGCGCGGCCTGCCCCGCTGATGGGCGGCACCAAGGGGTCGCACCTCATCATCGACAATCCCGCGCTCCGCGACATGCTCGACGGGCACATGATCTATTACGAGAATGAGGACGGGCGCATCTGCATCCTCTTTCCCTATCTCGGCAAGGTGCTGGTCGGCTCGACGGACATTCGCGTCGATGACCCCGGCACTGTGCGCTGCGAGACCGACGAGCGCGACTATATCCTGCAATCGCTTGCCTTCGTGCTGCCCGGCATTCGCATCCGGCCGGAAGAGATCGTTTTCCAGTTCGCCGGGGTGCGCCCGCTGCCGGCCAGTAAGGACAGTTTTACCGGCCGGATCCCGCGGGATCATTTCTGCACCGTGATCGAAAGCCATGATGGCGGCCCGCCCGTGCTCTGCATGATCGGCGGCAAGTGGACGACGTTCCGCTCCTTCGGTGAGCTGGCGGCCGACATGGCGCTGGAACGGCTCCGCCGGCCTCGGCGCATCGATACGGCGGAGAGAGCATTCGGCGGCGGACGTGCCTTCCCCAAAGATGGCGGTGGCTGGGTTCGTGATCTTGCGGCGTCGACGGGCATCTCCATCGATCGCGCTGCGATCCTCTTCGAACGCTATGGCACCGATGCGGAGGATGTCGCCGGGTTCATCGCGGCAGGCCCCGACCATCCTTTGCCGCATGCCGGCTACAGCCTTCGCGAAATCCAGTATCTGATCGGCGCCGAGGCCGTCGAGCATCTCGACGACCTGCTGCTGCGCCGCACGACGCTGGCAATTTCCGGCGAACTCTCGCTCGACATGGCTGACGCCGTGCTCGGCCTGCTGGCCGCCGAAAGAGGCTGGTCGGCTGAGCGCGCCGCCGAAGAGCGCATCCGCTTTCTCACTATCATGCGCGAGCGCCACGGCGTCGCCGAAGCAACCCTTTCCGCAAGGAACGAACGAAGGAGTGAACTATGCGAGACAACCGCAAGGTCCGGATGAACCGGCTGTTCGGCAACGGCCGTTGCCTTGATGTGGCAATCGATCATGGCGTCTGCAACGAACCGTCCTTTCTCAACGGGCTGGAGAACATGCCGGCCGTCGTCAAGGCGCTGGTCGATGCGAAGCCGGATGCGATCCAGATGAATTACGGCCAGGCCGACCTGCTGCAGGATCTGCCCGGCAAGGACAAGCCGGCGCTCGTCATGCGCATCGACATGGGCAATCCTTATAACCGCATCCGCCACCGCGACATGTGGGCGGTGCTGCAGAATGAAGCGGAGCCGCTGGTCGGCGCCTTGCAGATGGATGCCGCCTGCGTGGTGGTCAATCTGTTTATGCTGCCGGATGAGCCCGATCTCTTTCGCCAGTGCGTGCAGAATATTTCGCGCGTCCGGGCGGACTGCGAGAAATACGGCATGCCGCTGATGATCGAACCGCTGGTCATGCAGCCGGTCACCGAGCGCGGCGGCTACATGGTGGACGGCGATGCCGACAAGATCGTCACCTTGACGCGGCTTGCCCGCGAAATGGGCGCCGATATCGTCAAGGCCGATCCGACGACGAATGCGGAGGATTTCCACCGCGTGGTCGAAGCGGCACGATGCCCGGTGCTGGTGCGCGGCGGCGGCAAGGAGGATCTCGCCGCCGTCTTCGCCAAATCGGCCGCCTTGATGCGGCAGGGCGCGATGGGCATGGTCTATGGCCGCAACATCTACCAGCATGCCAATCCGAGCGCCGTCGTGCGCGGGCTGATGGCGATCATCCACCAGGATACGAGCGGCGAAGAAGCCGTTGCAATCTATCAGCAAGGCTGAGGTGCTGAAGCAATTCCCGGAAAAGCGTGAAGCGGTTTATCTTTGGAATTGCGCAGGCAATGACAGAACCTTGGGAGGGGTTCGGAATGGGAGAATATCTGTTGGGGCTCGACGCCGGCAACACCGTCATCAAGGCGGTGATCTTCGACCGCGCCGGCCGGGAAGTGGCCTATGCGGGAGAGGAGGGGCATAGCCGCATGCCATGTCCCGGCCATGTCGAGCGGGATCTCGGCGAGCTTTGGGCCAACGCCAAACGCGTCATCCGCACCTGCCTCGACCGGGCAGGCATTGCTGCGGCTGATATCGCCGCAATCGGCTGCGCCGGTCACGGCAACGGGCTGTATGCGCTGGATCGCAATGGCGAACCCTTCCTCGGCATCCAGTCGCTCGATACGCGGGCGACCGGGCTCGTCGAGGAATGGGCGGCCGAGGCTGTCGGCGATCGCACCTATCCGATCGCCCGCCAACGGCCCTGGCCCTCGCAGACACCGACGCTGCTCGCCTGGCTGAAACGTCATCGACCGGAGATTTTCCAGCGCATCGGCACGGTGTTCTACTGCAAGGATTTCGTCGTCAACCGGCTGACCGGCGAGCGTGTCAGCGAGATGTCGGATATGTCAGGGGCCGGGCTGCTCGATCTCGCCGCCCGCCGTTATGACCGCACACTGATGGAAGCTTATGGCCTCGGCGACTGCATGGACCTGCTGCCGCGGCTGATCGAAAGCGCCGACATTGCCGGCAAGGTGACGGAAGAGGTGGCGGCGGAGACCGGCCTTGCCGCCGGCACGCCAGTTGTCGGCGGGCTCTTCGACGTCGTCGCCTCGGCCCTCGGCTCGGGCGTCTCGCGCACCGGCAGCGCCTCGATCATCGCCGGCACCTGGAGCATCAACCAGGTCATCATCGACGGGCCTGATCTCGGCGGACCCGTCTTCATGTCGTCGACCTTCGATCGCGCGCGCTACATGGCGATGGAAAACAGTGCCACTTCGGCCGCCAATCTCGAATGGCTGGTGCGGGAATTTTTCGATGGTGAGCATGCGGAGGGCGTCTCGCCCTTCGACGCCTGCTGCGCACTGGCGGCGGAAATCCAGCCGGCTGCCGACGACCCGCTCTATCATCCCTATCTCTACGGCGCCCAGCAGGACGGCCATGCACGGGCCGGCTTTTACGGCATTGCCGGCTGGCACACCAAGGGACACCTGATCCGCGCCCTTCTTGAAGGTGTTGCCTTCGGCCACCGCCAACACGTAGAGACGCTCCGCGGAGCGGGGGCGACCTTCGACCAGGCGGTGCTGTCCGGCGGCGGATCGCGCAGCCGCCTCTGGCCGCAGATCTTTGCCGATGTGCTCGGCGTGCCGGTTTCTGTCGCCAGCTCCAGGGAAACCGGGGCTCTCGGTGCGGCGATTGCGGCGGGAACCGGAGTCGGCTTGTTTGCCGATTTCACGGAAGGTGCGGATGCCATGGTGCGTATCGACCGGCACTATCGGCCGAATGCCGCGCTCGCTGCGCATTACGACCGGCGCTACGCGCTTTACAATGACATAGCGGAAGCCATGGCGCCGCTTTGGCGGCGGCTTTCGGCAGCCGAACCTACGGCGACGGGAGCTGCAACGTGACGATGGATGGCAATGAAACGGCGATAGACGAGGGAAGCTACGACTTCATCATTGTCGGCGCCGGCTCCGCCGGCTGTGTTCTGGCAAACAGGCTGTCGGCCGATCCGAAAACCCGGGTGCTGCTGCTCGAGGCTGGGGGCACGGACCGCTATCACTGGGTCCATGTGCCGATCGGCTATCTCTACTGTATGGGCAATCCGCGCACCGACTGGATGATGAAGACGGCCGCCGAGGCCGGCCTCAATGGCCGCGCACTGAACTATCCGCGCGGGAAACTTCTCGGCGGCTGTTCGTCGATCAACGGCATGATCTACATGCGCGGGCAGGCGGCCGATTATGACGGATGGCGGCAGGCCGGAAACGCCGGCTGGGGCTGGGACGATGTTCTGCCCTATTTCCTGAAGTCGGAAGACAATTACCGTGGCAAATCCGCCGTGCACGGCGCCGGCGGCGAATGGCGCGTCGAGCGCCAGCGCCTCTCCTGGCCGATCCTCGACGCCTTCCGCGATGCAGCGGAAGAACTCGGCATCCCGAAAACCGACGATTTCAACGACGGCGACAATGAAGGCTCCGGCTATTTCGAGGTCAACCAGAAGGGCGGCCTGCGCTGGAACACGACGAAAGCCTTCCTGCGGCGGGCGATGAAGCGCGGGAACCTTCGCGTCCTGACGGGCGCGGAGACGGAACGGCTGGAGTTCGACGGCAAGGCGGTTTCCGGAGTGCGTTTCCGGCTTGGCGGCCAACTCTGTAACGCCCGCGCCTCCCGCGAGGTCGTATTGTCGGCGGGTGCCATCAACTCACCCAAAATCCTAGAACTCTCCGGCATCGGCCGGCCGGAAGTTCTTTCGGCCCTTGATATTCCGGTTCGTCACCCCCTGAAGGGCGTTGGCGAAAATCTTCAGGATCACCTGCAGATCCGCACGGTCTTTAAGATCGAAGGCGCGCGCACCCTGAACCAGCTTTATCACAGCCTCTTCAGCCGCGCCGGCATGGGCCTGCAATATGCCGTCAACCGGTCAGGCCCGCTTTCCATGGCGCCGAGCCAGCTCGGCATATTCGCCAAAAGCGATCCCGCCGTCGCCACGGCGGACCTCGAATATCATGTCCAGCCGCTCAGCACCGATCGGCTCGGCGAGCCCTTGCACCGCTATCCCGCGGTCACGGTTTCCGTCTGCAATCTCCGGCCGGAAAGCCGTGGCACCGTGCATGTCACGACAGGCGACGCCAGCCAGCCGCCGGAAATCCGCCCGAACTATCTTTCGACCGCCGGCGACCGGCTGCTTGCGGCAAAATCCATCCGCCACGCCCGCAGCCTGATGCAGACGAGGGCCATCTCCCGTTTCAACCCGCAGGAAATGCTGCCGGGCCGGGAATATGAGAGCGACGACGACCTGATCCGCCGCGCCGGCGACATCGCCACGACGATCTTCCATCCCGTCGGCACCTGTAAGATGGGCAGCGATCCGATGGCGGTGGTGGATGCGCAGCTGCGCGTGCACGGCATGTCGAAGCTTCGGGTCGTCGACGCTTCCATCATGCCGGCGATCGTCTCCGGCAACACGAACTCGCCGGTGATCATGATTGCTGAGAAGGCGGCAGAAGCCATCATCAAAGGCGATTAGAGAGGACCATGCCCGCGCAACCAACCGGCCGTCGCGTCGCTCGACGCCCGCCGGAGCGTCTCTGCGTTGATATCTCGGTGACGTTGGCTTAGGCGCGACGAGCACTGTCCCAGCCGTTTCGCGTTCGCCCCCATAATCGAGTTCCATAATAGAACTTACGCCAGATTCGCCTGTAGCCGCAAAGTTAGAATGTCCTGATTCTGCAAAG
>NZ_NWSW01000024.1:0-117597 GCF_002531805.1 Rhizobium sp. M1
GCCAGGCGCTGGAAGCATCGCACCGCGGCTGGGGCAAGTCGATCATCATCGGCGTTGCCGGCGCCGGCCAGGAGATCTCCACCCGGCCGTTCCAGCTGGTGACCGGCCGCAACTGGATGGGCACCGCCTTCGGCGGCGCGCGTGGGCGAACCGACGGGCCGAAGATCGTCGACTGGTACATGCAGGGCAAGATCCAGATCGACCCGATGATCACCCATACGATGCCGCTCGAAGACATCAACAAGGGCTTCGAGATGATGCACAAGGGTGAAAGCATCCGCGGCGTCGTGGTGTACTGACGCAAATCTCCGAACGGAATGCGGCGAAGGTTTTCATTGGTTTAGCCTCGGCCGGACCGAACCCCAGCGTCACGTCGGATCAGTGACTTTCAAATTTTAAGGGAGGGATACGTGCTAATAGGGTCGCCTCGAGAGAGGCTGGAAGGAGAGGCGCGCGTTGCAATGACGCCTGACAGCGCCACACAGCTTCAGAAACTCGGATATCAATGTGCCATCGAAACTGGCGCCGGCAAACCCGCGGGCTTCTCCGACGATGCCTACCGTGCTGCCGGGGTAACGGTTGTCGACAGCGCCGAAACGCTCTTTGCAAGCGCCGACGTGATCGCCAAAGTGCGCCCGCCGGAGTCAAGCGACGTGGCGAGGCTTTCGAGCGGCAAGACGCTGATCTCGTTCTTCTATCCGGCACAGAACAAGGACCTGCTGGACCAGGCGAAATCGACCGGCGCCAACGTGATCGCCATGGATATGGTGCCGCGCATTTCGCGCGCCCAGAAGATGGACGCCCTCTCCTCCATGGCCAATATTGCCGGTTATCGCGCCGTGATCGAGGCCGGAAATAATTTCGGCCGCTTCTTTACCGGTCAGGTGACCGCCGCCGGCAAGATCCCGCCGGCCAAGGTCCTGGTCATCGGCGCGGGCGTCGCCGGTCTTGCCGCGGTCGGCACCAGCGTTTCGCTCGGCGCCATCACCTATGCTTTCGACGTGCGGCCGGAAGTCGCCGAGCAGATCGAATCCATGGGCGCGGAATTCGTCTTCCTCGACTTCGACGAACAGCAGCAGGACGGCGCTGCGACGGGCGGCTATGCCGCGCCCTCCTCGCCCGAGTTTCGCGCGGCACAACTGAAGAAGTTCCGCGAAATCGCGACTGACATCGACATCGTCATCACGACCGCGCTGATCCCGGGCCGCGACGCGCCGAAGCTCTGGCTTGCCGACATGGTCGCCACGATGAAGCCGGGTTCGGTCATCGTCGACCTTGCCGCCGAGCGCGGCGGCAATTGCGACCTGACCGTCCCGGACCAGAAAATCGTATCCGACAACGGCGTCACCATCATCGGCTACACCGACTTCCCAAGCCGCATGGCCGCACAGGCTTCGACGCTCTATTCGACCAACATCCGCCACATGATGACGGACCTGACCCCAAATAAGGATGGCGTCATCGTCCACAACATGGAGGATGACGTGATCCGTGGTGCGACGATCGCTTTGAAGGGCGAGATCACCTATCCGCCGCCACCGCCAAAGATCCAGGCGATTGCCGCCCAGAAACCAAAGGAAAAGCCCAAGGAGCTGACGCCTGAAGAAAAGAAGGCCGCGGAGGCGGCCGGCTTCAGGTCTGCGACGCGAAACCAGGTCGGGCTTCTCATCGTTGGCGGTCTCCTTATGCTCCTCATCGGCGCTTTTGCACCGCCGGTGTTCATGGGTCATTTCATTGTCTTCGCACTCGCCTGCTTCGTTGGCTTCCAGGTGATCTGGGGCGTGTCGCACTCCCTGCATACGCCGCTCATGGCAATCACCAACGCCATCTCCGGCATCATCATCATTGGAGCGGTCCTGCAGATCACCGCTGGCGGTTGGCTGGTCACGGCGCTTGCCGCCATTTCCGTGGCGATCGCAACGATCAACATCGTCGGCGGGTTCATGGTGACACGCCGCATGCTGAACATGTTCCAGAAGTCCTGACCGGGTCGAGGGAGAATTGACAATGTCTATCGGTATCCAGACCGCGGCCTATATCGCAGCCTCGGTCCTCTTCATCCTCGCGCTTGGCGGTCTTTCGGGCCAGGAAAACGCAAAGCGCGCCGTGTGGTACGGTATCGTCGGCATGGCGATCGCCGTCATTGCGACGATCTTCGGGCCAGGCGTCGGCCTTTCGGCGGTACTCATCATCATGCTCGTGATCGGCGCCGTCGTCGGGACGGTCATGGCGCGGCGCGTCGAAATGACCGGCATGCCGCAACTCGTGGCGGCCCTTCACTCCTTCGTCGGCCTTGCCGCCGTCTTTATCGGCCTCAACTCCGATATCACGGCGCATGAATTCACTGCGCATGCCGAGCAGATCATCCACGAGGTGGAAATCTTCCTCGGGGTCTTCATCGGTGCTGTGACCTTCACCGGTTCGATTATCGCCTATGGCAAGCTCTCAGGCCGCATCGGCGGTAAGGCGCTGATCCTGCCCGGCCGCCATGCTTTCAACATCGCGATGGTCGCCACCTCCCTCATCCTCATGCTGCTCTACATGAACGGCGCGGGCTCATGGACGCTTTATATGATGACGCTGATCGCCTTCGTCATCGGCGCCCATCTCGTCATGGCGATTGGCGGGGCCGACATGCCGGTGGTCGTTTCCATGCTCAACTCCTATTCGGGCTGGGCAGCGGCGGCGACCGGCTTCCTGCTCGGAAACGATCTTCTGATCGTCACCGGTGCACTCGTCGGCTCCTCCGGCGCGATCCTCTCCTACATCATGTGCAAAGCCATGAATCGGCAGTTCCTGTCGGTGATCCTCGGCGGTTTCGGCAATGCCTCTGGCCCGGCAATGGCTGTCGAGGGTGAACAGGTTGCGATCGACGCCGAAGGCGCTGCCGCCGCGCTTAACGATGCCGACTCAGTCATCATCGTGCCCGGCTACGGCATGGCGGTTGCACAGGCGCAGGGTGCGGTCTCCGAGCTCACCCGCAAGCTACGTGCGACCGGCAAGGACGTACGCTTCGCCATTCATCCCGTCGCTGGACGCCTGCCCGGCCACATGAATGTGCTTCTGGCCGAAGCAAAGGTGCCCTACGACATCGTTCTGGAAATGGACGAAATCAACGAGGATTTTTCGAACACGGACGTCGTCATCGTCATCGGCTCCAACGACATCGTCAATCCCGCAGCACAGGAAGATCCGAATTCGCCGATATCAGGCATGCCGGTTCTGGAAGTTTGGAAGGCCAAGCAGGTCTTTGTGTCCAAGCGCGGGCAAGGCACCGGTTACTCCGGCATCGAGAACCCGCTGTTCTACAAAGAAAACACCCGGATGTACTACGGCGACGCGAAGGACTCGATCAACAAGCTGCTGCCGATAATCAACTGATCTCCGCTCCAGGAGGGAGGAGTCTCGCCTACCTGGCGACTACCCTCCCCCAGGCAGACTGCGGATCCCATCGGCTCGCATGCGAGGGCCATACGTATGGCTCGCTAAGCAAGATCGACGTGCTGATGCCCTGGAATTATTCGCGGCGGACAAACGGCTGAAGTCCGCTTTTTTTGCCCGAAGCGGACGTCACGTTCATAATCGGTTGGCCATGCGCCAAACTGCCCACCCTAATCCTTGTCCAGCAAGCCCGCCGCCAAGTACCGGTACGAGCAGGAAAGAGATGAACAATCCGATAAGCCCTACCATCGCGGCAAGCCCATTTACGAAATCGCTGGAGGTGCAAACGTCGCCCCAATAGCATCCGCCGAATGCCATCATCGCTAAATCTATGAGCAGCAGTTTTACCATGAGCCACGTCTGGCCTGCTCTGAAGCGGCCTTTTGCGAGTTGCCAGTAGGTGAGCGGAGCGCTGAGAAGGATGATCGGGACCGCTGCGAGTGCATAGGTTTTGAAGTCACCTATATCCATTTTGATCCCCGAAAGCTTCTTGTGAGCCTATCGAGAGCATCTGAATAAATTGGAAAAGAATTGGTCTGCTTTTGGCGCTTTGTTGCTGTTGATGTTGCAGCGGTAGTTTTCGGAACGGCCTACCGCGCTTGGTCAATGTGACAGGAAGACACCGCTTACCCTTCGGGCACCCAAGGTCTTGTCGGGAGAAATAGTGTCGCGAGGCAATGGGATTGCCAACTCAGAAATATACTCGATCTGGCTCAAGTTCCCCGAACTCGACAGTCCGTTCCTCGAAATACACGAACACGAAGTCACGTTTGATAGAGAGCAGCCGAGAGTGAATGAACCGGGTTTCAGTCACCTGTCGTTCCAGACACCAGATATCGGCAGTATGCTGTCGGAAATTACTCGAGCGGGTGGCGCGCAGATTGGCGAAATCACGGATTTCGGGACGGCGGAAAAGCCATTTCTCATCGCCTACGCACGCGATCCCGAGGGAAATGTCCTTGAGCTTGAGCAGACCTGATCGTCAGGTCTACCCGGGCGTCGTCCAGCCGCCCAGGATGTTCGGTAGAATAACGTGCACCATCCTCACACCCTAGTCTTCGGGCGCAATTCCAATCACGATGCCACTGAGTGTCTCGTCGAACGGTAGCTGACAGGAAAGCCGGGAGTTCTCCTGGCGGTAGTCGGATCCCTCGAGCAGCTCGGTTTCATCGATCGAGGATACCGGCAAATTTGCGCTCGTGGGAAGCTGCTCGACATAGACGTGACAGGTGGCGCAGGACAGACAGCCGCCGCACATCGCCAAAAGTTCGTCAAACCCAGCATTCCGGATATTCTCCATAAGCGAAGCGCCTATCCGCCCGTCGAAGCTATGAAGCTCTCCGTCTCGGGTCCGTACTGATATGGTAGCCATTTTTCCTCCACTTTTCCTACGCCTGCACCGCCTTACGACGTGACGAGGTCGATTTCTTTGAGTTGTCTCGATGTGTCCGCCAAAGCGGCGGGATCGATCCTTGCTGCGCTGTCGACAAGCTTTCGCCCCTGCACGTAATCGCGCGGCGAATTGATGCAATCGAGGGCGAGAACCGCCCCGTCCTTCAGATAGATGAGACTGAAGCTTCGGGAGGCAGGATCTCCTCGCATGACGACACTGTCGAAGCCGTAATTGAGGCCGACCGTCTGCATTTTCAGGTCGAACTGATTGGACCAAAACCACG
The DNA here is from genome assembly GCF_002531805.1 of Rhizobium sp. M1. Classification (NCBI taxonomy): domain Bacteria; kingdom Pseudomonadati; phylum Pseudomonadota; class Alphaproteobacteria; order Hyphomicrobiales; family Rhizobiaceae; genus Rhizobium; species Rhizobium sp. M1. The sequence goes on from NZ_NWSW01000024.1 coordinate 5,118, forward strand.
GCGTTGCATCGTATTCCTTGAACTGCCCGCAGATCGCCTTGGCAGCGGTGGCCGCCTGATCGGTCGCGTTCTGCACAGATTCAATGCGGATGCCCGGGCCATTTTCCAAGCGGGCGCAGTCGCCGACGCAATAGGTGTTCGGCAGCGACGTACGGCAAAACTGATCGATATCAACACCGTTTTCGCCCTTGGCTCCCGCCGCGACCAGCGGATCGACCGATGGGATGATGCCAATTCCGACGACCACGATGTCGGCTGCAATCGCCTCGCCGGAGGCAAGAACGACGCTCGACACGCGGCCGTTCACGCCCTCCACAGAGGCGACATTGCTATTGAGGCGGATGTCGACACCGCGCGCCCGGTGCTCTTTTTCGTAAAAGCGTGATACTGGCTCCCCCGCCACGCGCGCCAGCACACGGTCAAGGGCCTCGACAAGGGTTACGTCCTTGCCGATCTCCCGGAACACTGCGGCCGCTTCCAAGCCGACGTACCCGCCGCCGATGATCACGATCCTTTGCGCATCGGGAAGAACATCGAGCAGTGCGTCGCAATCCGCCTTGCTGCGGATGTAGAAAACGCCTGCCAGGTCTTTGCCGGGGCAGGTAAGCTTCCGCGGATCGCCGCCCGCGGCCCAGACCAGCTGGCCGTAGGAGAAAGATTCACCGCGATCGGTCATCACGGTGCGAGCCGTGGGATCGACCGCGCTCACATGCCGCCCAAGCAACAATTCCACCTCACGCGCGCCCCAGAAATCCTGGGGCCGCAGGTGCATCCTGTCGAATGTCTTCTTGCCCGCCAGATAGTCTTTCGAAAGCGAGGGGCGGTCGTAAGGCACTTCCGGCTCAGCGCCGATCAGCGCGATGCTTCCCGTAAAGCCGGACTGTCTGAGTGCGGCGGCGGTCTGCGAACCGCCGTGTCCGCCGCCGACGATCACGCAGTCGAACGATCGGGTGAGGTTGTCCGGTGTCATCTCACGACTTTCTTTCAGCGCCGATGAGGACGAAGCACATCGTGGCAGGCCTGTCGCCCCTATTGCGCCAGGCATGGCGGGTGCCGCACTGGACCACGACGTCGCCCTGCTTCAGCAAGGTTTCGACGCCATCGTCGAGTTCGAGCCAGATCTCGCCGTCGAGGACGATGTCATAGTCGACCGTGTCGGTGGTGTGCATGCCGGGCGCGTCAGGCTCGAAAGCCTGGATCAGGCCGGGGATGTGGACTGTCTGCTCCTCGATGGCGGAGGCGTGATCGACGGTTGCGAACACCGAATCCGGCGGGAAGACGACGATCATGAGTTTCGTCGCTCCCGGCTCAGGCGTGATCAATATTTGCGGCGGCGCCTGCTCAGCCTGGTCTTGCGGGAGGACGGGTTTGGCGGCGGTGGCGTAAAGAACCGACGTCAAATGTCCCGGCACAGAATCGTAGGCGTGGGCGTTGGGCGTCGGGCCGTCGCTGACAAACACCGACTTCCCGTCCCTGATACCCGTGACGACGCGGCGAGGAATGCGCAGTTCAGTGGCCCTATTCATAGGTCAGGCCCTTCGCTTCGAGCTGCGGACGCATGTTGTTGATGTCGAGGCTGAGTTGGCCCGACTCGTAAAGGCCGCGCTTTTCGTCTTCCATCCGTTGCCGCTTGCGGGCCTTTTCGAGCACCTGAGCTGCCTCATCGCGCTTGACCACGCAGACCCCGTCGTCATCGGCGATGATGACGTCACCCGGTTCGATATAGGCGCCGGCACAGACCACTGGCACCTGCACGTTCGCCAGCGTTTCCTTGACGGTGCCCTGGGCCGAGATGGCCTTCGTCCATACCGGAAACTTCATCGCACGAAGATCGGCTACATCGCGGACGCCGGCGTCGGTCACCAGGCCGAGAATCCCTCGCGCCTTGCAGGAGGTGGCGAGCAGGTCGCCGAAATAGCCGTCGGTGCATGGTGAGGTCGGTGCGACAACCAGGATGTCCCCCGGTTGGGCCATTTCCAGCGCCACATGGATCATCCAATTGTCGCCGGGCGGAACCTCGCAGGTCAGTGCCGTTCCACCGATGCGCGCGCCGTCGATTACCGGACGCAGGTGCGGCGCCAGCAGCCCTTTCCGTCCCTGAGCCTCATGAACCGTGGCGACGCCGAGCTTACCCAGCGCCTCACATATTTCGCGGTCCGTCCGCGGGGTCTTTGTCATTACTTTCATCGAAAATCTCCTGATGTGACCATGGAACGCGCCTCAACAGATCGCTTAGCTGGATGCAGCTTCGAGGAGACCGCGATCGAACACGTCCCCCGCTAGAGGTCTGGCGCCTTCGTCAAGCAGGTTCGCGCGGATCATAAGGTCGATGGTGGTGTCCATCGCAGCTTGTGGAATGGACAGGTCACTGGGCCACATACCCATGTCACGCATATAGCGAAGCCCATGTGACGCCAGATCGACATCCTCCTTCGTCGTGATCCGCTGGAAAATTGGCAGCGTGACATCGTCCCGACCGGGATCGTTGGTGATCGCATAGGCATCGATGAGCGCCCGCAGGAAGCGGACAACCTTGTCGCGGTTGCCGTCCAGCCAGCTCTTGCGGCCGATGACGGCGGCGAAGACGATTTCAGGGATGATGTCGTTGATCTCGCCGATCAGGTTAAAGCCGTCCCGCTCGGCCAGGAAATTCCAGGGTGCCGGCTGCGGCGCGCAGTCGATCTCACCTGCCTGGAGTGCTTCCCAGCGCTTGGTGTGGATGCCGGCGAGTTCGAATTCATAGTCGCCTGGATAATGCAGCCCATCCTTGGCGAGCAGCATCTGCGTGTAGATCGCAGTGCCTTCGGTGAGCGACGACGTACCGACCTTTTTGCCCTTGAGATCCTTGATCGACTTGATCGAAGGCTGGGCGACGAGCGACATCGGCAGGCGGTTCGAGTTCGAAGCGACCACACGCAGTTCGCCACCTTTGACGAAGTCGGAGACCGCGCCTTCCGGCGGCGTGATGGCGAGGTCTGCTTCCCCCTCCATTACGGCGCTGGTCGCCTTGTCGACGGTACCCATCTTTTTGTATTCGATGGACAGCCCATGTTCGGCGAAAATACCGAGTTCTTCGGCGACGAAGACCGGTAGCCAGTTGAACCCTTGCGCCCCGCCTGCGAGGCTCAGATGTTGGCTCGAAGCCATTTGATTTCTCCCTGATAGTTGCGGCTTCAAAGGCCGCGCTCGCGTAGTCTCTTGTCCAACAGCGGGTAGACTCGCCGCGCGTTCCCTTCGAAGACCGCATGTCTCTGGTCGTCGTCGAGCCCGAGCTGATCGATGTATCTCTTGGTGTCGTCGAACGGATGCCCGGTCTCGGGATCGATCGCCTTGACCGCGCCGAGCAGCTCCGAGCCGAAAAGGATGTTCTTGACATCGACGACGTTGAATAGCGTATCGATGCCAGCCTGATGGTAGACGCAGGTGTCGAAGAACAGGTTGTTCATCAGATGCGTGTCGAGGCTGGGCTTTTCGAGCATGATCGACAGTCCGCGGTAACGGCCCCAATGGTACGGGGCAGCGCCGCCGCCGTGCGGGATGATCAGCTTGAGTTCCGGGTGGCGTTCGAACAGATCTCCCTGGATGAGCTGCATGAATACCGCGGTGTCGGCGTTGATGTAGTGCGCTCCCGTCATGTGAAGGCAGCGTTCGCAGGAGCTTGACACGTGGATCATCGCGGGAACCTGGAGGGCGACCATGGCCTCCCACATCGGGTCCCACCACGGATCGTAAATCGGCGGCGCGCTCCAGCGTCCGCCAGAGGGATCGGGATTGAGGTTGCAGCCGACGAAGCCGTTCCCGACGCAACGCTCCAACTCGTCGATGACAGCGGAAAGGTCGCCGTCGATTGTCTGCGGAAGCTGACAGACGGCGGCGAAATTGTCGGGAAACATGTCGACGATGCGGCCGACATTGTCGTTCGACAAACGCGACCACTCCTTGGCGACTGCCAGGCCTGGAACGTGGTGGCCCATGCCGGAAGCACGCGGGCTTAAGAGCGTCACGTGCGAACCGCGCTCGCGCTGTATCTTCAGCTGGTTCGCTTCGATGATGTCATGGAGCTGCTTGTCCGGAATGCCCGGATAGATGGGCTGCTCGAAGGATTTGCCTTCCGCATAAGCGACCTGTGCCGTCCGGAAGGCATGATGCTCCGGCGGTTCCGTCGTGAAGTGGCCGTGGCAGTCGATGATGAGCGACATCAGGCGCTCCACTTCGCCGGAAGTTCGGAAATGCCGCGAAACCGCCAACCCTTGCCCTTCATCTCGCGCGCGGGGTCGAGCCGGAGGTCGGGCAATTGCCGGAATACCTCCGCCAGTGCGATCTCGCCCATGGCCCTCGACAGGAAGTGGCCGGAGCAGAAATGCGGGCGGAAGCCGAACGACAGGTGCTGCTTCTTCTTGCGGAACATGTCGAAGCTGTCGGCGTCTTCGAAGCGGGTCGCGTCGCGGTTGGCGGAGCCCATGACGATCGCCACAGACGCTCCTTGCGGAATGACAGTTCCCGCGAGCTCGAAATCTTCTTTGGCGACGCGCGGCGTCACGCCGATCGGAGCGATCCAGCGGAGGCCCTCATCGAAGGCGCGCATGGCGTTTTCCTGCGGCTGCTCCGCCATGACCTTCGCTTGACCGGCATTTGTAAGAAGACCGGCGCAGGCGTTCGCTGCCGCGTGGCCCGGCTCCTGCAGGCCGCCGAGGATGATGACGCGCATGGTGGGCGAAATTTCCTCCCAGCTGCGGACCTCGCCTTTGGGCATGCCTCCGTACATGACGTGGCTCAGAAGCGAATTGTTGGGCTTGGAAAGACAGGCTTGGTAAAGATCGCCCATCTGCCTGTCGATGTCGGCAAGCGCATCGTCTAGCCGCTTCCAGATTGCCGCGTCGTTGCCGACATTCTGCAGGCCGAGCGCCATCGCATGGAACCACTCGACGAGCGTCTCGTTGGGCGTTTCCGTCAGGCCGATGACGTCGCCGATGCAGCGCACCGAGATAGGCTCGAAGAGTTCGACCGTGAGGTTCGCTTCTCCATTCTTCTTGATGGAGTCGATATAGCGCTGCACGACCGGGCGCGTCAGACCTTCAACGAACGAGCGCACGCGCTCCTGCGTAAGGTTCTCATCGATGCCTTCGCGAAGGCATTGATGGTCCTCACCGGACATCGTCAGGACGTTCGGCATGCCCATCACGCGGGCTTCCGGCCGGTCAGTCGATCCCGACGGCCCGAACACCTTGTCGTTGCCGCCGACGGTGCGGCAATCGTCGAACCGAGTGATGAAATATTCCTTCGTTCCCTCGAAGAAGGCCACGGGCTGCTCTGCCCGCAGACGCGCGTAAACGGGATACGGATCCCGGTAGAGGTTATCGCCCGTCAGTTCGGTGTGTGATCCCGTCATTGATCTCCTCCCATGCCCCCCTTGGGGAGCTGTCGCCAATCTAGCCGCCACGGTCTCCAGCCGGACGGTACGTGGACGTTTCGGGGAAGCAATCGAGTGCGATTGATACTTGACATACCGAAACGTCTTCGGATACGGATAGGTATCCAAAGCGGGGTGAGCTGTCAACAACAGAAATCGACAGATCGAGGAGAAGCCGCTTCAGGAGGGAGGAATAAAGTGAACGACAGCAGCATCGAAGAGGTGCGCCCGGTGCTCCGGGCGCGGGATGTTTCCGTGCAGTTTGGCGGCGTGAAAGCGCTGACAGACGTGTCGCTTTCCGTAAGGCCGGGCGAAATCTGTGGGCTGATCGGGCCGAACGGCGCCGGAAAATCGACGTTTCTCAACGCGGCAACCCGCCTCGTAAATTACGCAACTGGATCGATCATGCTCGACGGCCAGCCGCTCGAAGGCGTGGAAACGCGCGACATGATTGGAAAGGGCGTCGCACGGACGTTTCAGAATCTGGGCATCTACGCTTCGATGACGGTTCTCGAGAACGTCATGTTGGGTGCCCATCACCGGCTTGGCGGAAATTTCGCTAAGGCGATCCTCGCACCGTTCCGCGCAAGAGTGCTGGAGCGGTCTACGCGTGAAAAGGCAATGGCGGTGCTCGAGGAGGTCGGCATGGCGAACCTCGCCGCACGCGCGGCCGGCTCGCTGCCCTATCCCCTGCAGAAACGGATGGAAATCGCCCGGGCGCTTGCCGCGGAGCCGAAAATACTCCTTCTCGACGAACCCGCCGGCGGGCTGACCCACGGCGAGGTCCACGAATTCGGCGCGCTCGTCGACGGGATAAGGCGCAGACACAATCTCTCCATCCTCCTTATCGAGCATCACATGGGTTTGGTGATGAGCCTTTGCGACCGGATCGTCGTTTTTCACCTCGGCCGCAACCTTGCCGAGGGAACTCCCGCCGAAATCAAGTCAAACGATGCGGTGATCGCCGCCTACCTCGGGAAAGCGGCATGACCCTCCTGGATATCAAAGATCTGTCCGTCTTCTACGGCAAGACGCGGGCACTGTTTGACTGTTCGTTCTCAGTTGATGAAGGCGAGTTCGTCGCCCTGCTCGGCGCAAACGGCGCCGGCAAGACGACGCTGCTGCGCGCAGTCTCTGGCCTCCTGCCCTTCAAGGGCTCGGTTTCCTATGCCGGCAAAGCGCTCGACAAGATCTCCGCCCAGACGCGCCTTGCCCTCGGTGTTGCACACATACCGCAAGGTCGCGGCACATTCACGGAGTTTACCGTGGAGGAAAACCTGTCGCTCGGCGCCACGATCGTGGCCAGCCGCTCGCAGGTGAGGGAAGACAAGGAACGCTGGTACGAGACGTTTCCCAGATTGCGGGAACGGCGCAACCAACTCGCCGGAAACCTCAGCGGCGGCGAACAGCAGATGCTCGCCGTGGCTCGGGCTCTGATGTCCAGACCGAAACTGCTGATGTGCGATGAACCATCTCTCGGATTGGCGCCCTCGATCACGCAGGAAATCCTGGCGATCTTCAAGTCCCTGAACAAAGAGGCCGGCATGACTTTGCTCGTGGTCGAACAGAACGTCGACATTACCCTTCAATACGCCGACAGGGCCTTTGTCATCGAAGCTGGCCAGATCGTCGCGAGCGGTGCGGCAAGCGATCTGATCGGCAACGAAGACATCAAGAAATCGTATCTGGGGGTCGCCTGATGAGTTTTTTCTTCCAGCTCGTCGTCAGCGGCTTGACCACGGGCGCCATCTACGCGGCGCTGGCGCTGGCGCTCGTCCTGATTTTCAGGGCGACGAATGTCGTCAATTTCGGCCAGGGCGAGATGGCGACATTCTCGGCCTATGGCGCTTGGCAACTGATGCAGTGGGGCGTGCCGCTCTGGCTCGCCGTTCTTGTGAGCCTCGTGGCGGCATTTGCTATCGGGATCGTGACATTCCGCCTGATCATCCGACCGATGATGGACGCTCCCGTGGAAGCGACCGTCGTCATCACGCTAGGCATCCTCGTGCTATTCCAGGCCGCCTGCATGTGGATTTGGGGGGCGGAACAGCTCTCCTTCCCAAGCCTTTTTCCAGGTGGCGGCTTTAGTATCGGCGACGTCCGCGTGCTTGCCTCTGCCGTCGGGACACTGGCAATCCTCCTGGCGATTGCCTTGGCGATGGGTTTTGTCTTCCGCTTCACCAAGCTCGGCCTGTCGATGCGCGCAGCTGCCTTTGATCGTACACGCAGCGTTCTCGTTGGTGTCGATGTCGAACGAATGCTGATGCTCGGCTGGGGCTTCGCCGCCGTCATCGGGGCACTCGCCGCGATCCTGATTGCGCCCCGCCTATTCCTTAGCCCGACGATGATGACACCGATCCTGTTCTATGCCCTGGCGGCTGCAACGCTCGGTGGCTGGGATAGTCCGCTCGGCGCCATCGTCGGCGGTCTCGCGGTCGGTGTCGCCGAAAGCCTGGGGGCAAGCTACCTCCCGTTCATCGGAGCCGACATGCGTATCGCGGTCCCGATCGCGCTGACGTTGACCATCCTGCTCGTGAAGCCCGTCGGCCTGTTCGGCTCCTACAAGGTGACAAAACTATGAGAGACATTTCCCTCTCAACCGCGATCAAGCTTGGTGTCTTCGCAATCGTCGCGGTATCGATTCCGGTCTTCGCCCCGGCCTACGCGCTCCAGCAAGTGGCCATAGCGATCGCCTATACAATTGCGATCCTCGGTCTGAACCTTCTGATGGGATATGCCGGGCAGATTTGCCTTGCCCAAGGAACGCTGTTCGGCGTTGGCGCCTATGTTTCCGCCATCCTGAACGCGACCTACGGCATTTCTTCGCTGGCCACGCTACCGGCCGCGGCTGCGGTCGCCGCCGCAGTCGGCCTGGTGATCGGCCTTCCGGCGCTCAGGCTTCAAGGTCTGCAGTTGGCCATCGTCACTTTCGGTATCGCGGCGGCATTCCCGCAATTGCTCCTCAAGATGGGAAGCCTGACCGGCGGCGTATCCGGGCTTCCCGTCGACGCTCCCGAGACGCCTGATTTCATGGCGGATGTTCCGGAGCTTTGGCTTTACCTGATCTCGCTCGCCTGTGCCGGCGTCGGTGCATTGCTCGTCTCCCGAATGCTGTTCGGCGACGCCGGTCGCGCTCTGAGGGCACAGCGCGACAACCCTCAGATTGCCCAGGCGCTTGGCGTGAACCTGACGCGCACCCGGCTGTGGGCGTTCGCGATCAGCTCGGCGCTCGCGGGACTGGGCGGTGGCGTGTTCGCGATCGTCAGCGGCTTCATCAGCCCGGAGTCTTTCCTGGCGATCCTGTCGATCAACATCGTGATTGGCAGCATTGTTGGCGGCGTCACTAGCATCGTCGGCGCCTTCGTCGGCGGCCTGTTCATGGTGTTCGTTCCGAGTTGGGCATCGGACATCAACCTGAGCCTCGGCAATCTGATTTACGGCCTCGCGCTGATCCTCATCATGATGGTCGCACGCAACGGGGTGACTGGCTTCATCGAAAAATGGCTTTCGGTGATTTTTCGGAGGTCGGCTGGCTGAAAGCCCGCCATCGAACTGGGAGGAATTGAAATGAGACTGATCTCTATACTGAAGGGATGTACGATGCAGCTGGCCGCGGCCGGGTTGCTCGTCGCTTCTCACGCTAGCGCCGCGGAACCGTCGCCAGGCATCACCGATGACACGATCAAGGTTGGCGTGACCGGACCTTTGACCGGTCCTGTCGCGGTCGTCGGCGGCGTCGCCGAGGGCATTAGGGCGCGTGTCGAACAGGCCAACGCCGAAGGCGGCGTCAAGATGGGCGACGGCAAGACACGCAAGATCGAACTCGTCATCGAGGACGATGGCCTTGATCCGCAGCGCACATTGGCGAATGTCCGCAAGATGGTGGAAAAGGACAAGGTCTTCGCCTTGGTCGGCACGGCTGCCACCCCGAACAACCTCGCGATCGGACGCTACATCACTCAGAAGAAGGTGCCGAACGTCTTCATGTACTCCGGCGTTATTTCCCTGAACGCTCCGGAGTGGGAAGTTGGGTTCGTGCCGTCCTTCTCGACGGAAGCGGACGCGTTTACCGAATATCTCGCGATGAACAAGCCCGACGCCAAGGTCGCGTTCCTGTATCTGAACACGGAAACAGGCCAGACATTCATGAAGGCATTCGACCGCGCGATCGAGGGTTCGGCGATTAGAGTGGTCGAACGTCAACCAGTGACATCACAAGACCCCACTGTGGAAACCCAGCTCAATACGCTGAAGGCCTCCGGCGCCGACACGCTCGTCATCATCGCCGCGCCTCGCCAGGGCGGCGAGGCCATCCGCTTCCAATCCGAAAGTGGATGGAAGCCGTTGACCCTGGTCACAAATCTTTCGTCTTCGTATCCGGTCCTTCAGTCCGTTGGCCTGGAAAATGCCAAGGGTATCATCACCTCAGACTTCCTGAAGCCGATCATTAGCGACCAGAAGTCCAATGACGAGGGCATCAACCGATACCTCGATGCCATCAAGTCGGCCAAAGTGAACTTTGTCTTCGCCAACACGATCGGCCAAACCGGTTATTCGATCGGCGATGCGCTCATCCAGTCACTTGAAAAGCTAAAGGAGCCGACCCGCGAGGAACTGATGAAGGTCGTCCACAATATGGACGGCTGGCAGAGCCCGCTGCTTTTCGACGGCATCAAGGTGACAACCAAGGAGGGGTCCGACGTCTTTCCGATCGAGGCACTCCAGCTTTACCAGTTCGATGGGCAGCAATATAATCCGGTCGGCGGGGTATTGCATTTTGAAGGAGATACGCACGAGTGAACGTTACGTTCGCTTCGCGCGCACCATGGCGCCGACCCCTGTCTTCGCCAGTCGGTATCCAAATTGGGCCGCAGGGGACGGTGCGCTTCGTTAGCTGTTGAGCGAATACAGCCGTTCCGGCCTTTGCAAAGACCGGAACGGCCATTTCTTGAAAGCGGCAGCTAACGTGTAGCCACCGATCAGGTTGGAGGAGATCAGCATCGATCCCATTGCGCCGTGAGGCCGGCGAAGCGGACCGACTAACAAGCCAGGAAAACGTAGCCCAACGCTTTTCGGTGCCGCCCGCTTACTTCAGCGCTCCCCGCCTGACCCAGCTGACGGCAGGATCTGTATACGCGTGGGCGCTCGTGCTGGTGCTCGCTGGTCCGGTCATTTCAGAATTCGGAAGACGATCTGCTCCAGCTCAGGAGGGGTTTCTGCGGTAGATACGCCAATCGGCGGTCTCCCGCACGAGGTCATAGTGTCGGGCTATATAGTGCGCATAGATGTCCCGCATGCCGTCTCCGGTCCAGATTTCTATGGGCCACTTCGGGTCGAGGATCAGGTCCACGTCGGCGAACATCTCTTTCGCGGCTGGATGATACTCAGGCCCAAGAGTGCGTCCCCAATGATACCAGACGCTATCTCCGGCCGGCGGCGTGAGACGGAGGCCGGCAGAAAACGGATTAACGAAATCCAGAACGGCAACACGCTTAGACCCGGCATCCAATTGCGAAAGGGCGGCCGAGGCGTCGGCAAGTGTACGGTTGTAACGTTGGAAATATTCGAATTGGCCGGCACTCCACATCTCAACAAGCCGAACCCCGGAAAAGGCAGGCAGCGGAACAGCTTCGCCTCGTCCGCCGGCCGAATAATGGGCATGAATGGCAAGCGACGCAGCATTGCCGACCGCAGCCGGCATGAGCAGGAATGCGACGAGCAGCGGCAGGGCGATCCGCGCTCTTGCATACCGAGAGCGAAGCTCGGCGCGAAAGAGACTTTCCGAGAGCACGGCAGCGCTCGCGCCCAGCGTCAGAATCCCAAAGAATTGGAAGTTCTGCTCGATCAGGAGGATTCCTGATGTCATGCAGAAGGCGACAAAGAGCAGATGCCGATAGGTTGGTGTCAGGATGAGAAGGATGACGGCGACAGCCAGGTAAGCAAGAAGGTCGGCGAAATTATTCCGTACCACGTGACCGATAGCCGTCATCGTCGGGAGGCCGCCGCTGTTCTTCCCGGCAAGACTGATGTCGAGGAGGTAGTTGACCCCTCCGCCCCAGACCGTCTCAATCGCCAGGATGCTAGCGGCGACGATCCCAAACGCGAGCGCCACCCAGCCGGTCTGGCGACGGTCAAAAAGCATGAACACCAGAAAAGCAAGGCCCACGACACCATAGGTGATCTTGGTGTAAAGCATCAGCAGCACGAGGAAGCTGGCGCATGCTGCGTCCGCGCCTTTGCCGCTGGTGGCGCCAGGCAAGCGGCACAGGTACATGACCAGCAGCAAGCCGAGTGACGCCCAGCCGATCCGGTTGTAAAACATGGCAAAGCTGAGCTCCCCGATCCGCTCGCCCGGGTTTGCAGGTACCGCAAGCACCAGAAGCAGACAGCTTGCCAGCAGCAGCCCGAGCGGCCAATGCATTCGGCTGGCGACGATTTCGGCGGCGACGAGCGAAAATAAGAGGATCAGCAGGGACAGTCCCACTGGCATTGCCGCACCCATGCTACCGGACAGAGCGTAGCCGACAGCCGGGATATAGAATGTCAGCGGCCCGAGAGGTGTGTGGAAATCAACGTTCGGCACCTGTCCCGCCGCGATCCGATGTGCGCCATCCAGAAAGACGAATAGATCGTTGACGTATTTGGTTGTGACCGTTGCGCCCGGCAGTGCGAGGAGTCCGGCAAGAAACAATCCGATGCAGGGGACAATGGCACGCCACCAGTTCAACCGAACGGCCGGTCGCGCTGTACCTTTCTCCCGTATCGACGTCGTTGCTTGCGTCACCGTGCCTCACTTTGCGCCTTTGCCTGGGCGCCACTGATAAATCGTCCATTCGGATGTCTTCCGCACCACATCGAAATTCGCCGAAAGGAACGGGCCATACAGCTCCTGCAACGGCAGGCTGTTAATGCCTGTTTTGGGCACCATGACGATCTTGACGTCGGCAAAGAGCACCTCCGGCGGGATATAGGATCTTTCATTGATGTTGCGGTTCCAGTGAAGCCAGGCGGTGTCGCCGGCGGGCGGGCGAATGCCGAATCCAGCCGAAAACGGGTTTGCGAAATCGAGGACGAAAACCCGTTCGGCTGGAACCGGCAGAGACTGGAGAAGCGCGCCACCGCTGACAATGCCATCGAGGTAGCGCCTTATGAAATCGGGCTCCCCGCCAGGTGGATCGACTTCCCGGACATCGTCAAATCGCGGCAGCCCGAGAGACTTCCCCGCCTTCTCGGTCGCGAGAGCCGTATGCAGGGCGACGGCCGCGCTGTGCTGCACGATCGGAGGCAACAGGAACAAGATAACGATCAGCGGCAGGGCGCCGGCAGCACGAGCCAAGCGTCCTGCTCGTCCGCCTTCATTGTCCGGTTGAAGCCGGGCCGTCTTCTGCGCCAGCACGGTGGCCCCGCAATAGAGCGTGATGATGCCCCAGCTGTGGGCGTTCTGATTGATGAGCGCCACGCCGGCGCCGATGCAAAAGCTACAGAAGACAAGATCTTTCAAGCTGCGGCTTTGCCAGACGGCGAGCGAAGCGACGGCCGCGAACACAGTGAGATCGGACATATTTTCGCGCAGATTTTTCAGAATGCTGCCGACATCATGACCGCCGCTGACGCGCGCCGCCGCCCGCAGATCCTCAATGTGCTGGGCAGTTCCGCGCCAGAAGAACTCGATGGCGACCATCGCCAGTCCTGTCAGCAGCAGAGCCATCACGCCCCAGCGGCGTTGTTGCCGATCCGAGAGAATGATCAGGATCAGACCGGTTCCGGCAAGGCCGTAGGTCACCTTGGTATAGAACGAGACAAGCAGAAGAAAGGCGGCCGCGAGAGCATCGGCAATATTATTGCGCCTGTTTGGCGACTGCGGCGCCAGATACATAACCAACAACAGGCCGAGAGCGACCCAACCGATGCGGTTATAGAACATCGCGAAGGAAGGATACCAGATCGAACTGCCGAGATTGATCGGAGCCGCGAGAATGAGAACAAGGAATATGCCGAGTGCGGCAGCCAATGAAGGTGCGAGGCGCGACACAAGAATGCGGATCATCGCGGGGATGAAAGCGACGAGGACGATCGCCATCCCAAGTGGTATGGCAGCTCCGAAATTTCCTGACAGAAGATATCCCGTAGCCGGAATGTAAAATACGAGTGGCCCGAGCGCCGTGTGGAAATCGCGGTTCGGCACCTGACCAAAGGCGATGCGATGCGCACCGTCGATAAAGATCAGCACGTCATTGATGAAAGCGGCATTGATGGTCCTGCCCGGCAGTGCCAGCATGGCCGCACAGGCCAAGGCGACGACGATGATTGCGAGTTCCGCCGACAGCAATCGCCGTATCCAGACCGCAGGTCGCCTGTGGGCACTACCTCTCGCTCCGATGGCGTAGGCGGCCTGATTTGTGGGTTCCGTCACAGCCGCAACCTCTTGAAGATGGACTCTGGGATTGACCGGATTACCGTCATCAGCGGACGCCAGACCGCTCTGACGTAGACGACGTCACTGCGGCTCCCGCCCTCGGCGGCCGCGAAAATCTTTTGCGCCACCTCCTGCGGTTCGGCCGTGAGAAGCGGCGGAAGCTTCATCCCATCGGTCATCCGCGTGCGAACGAAGCCGGGCTTCACGGTCAGCACGCGCACGCCGGATCGGGACAGCCTGTTCCTCAGGCCGGACAAGAAGGCGGTCAGGCCAGCTTTGGCGGCGCCATAGACATAGTTCGACGCTCGTCCGCGATCGCCGGCGACAGAGCTTGTCCCCACGATCGTGCCCGATCCGCGCGCCGCGAAACGCTCGGCCAGAAGACCAAGAAGCAAAGCCGGACCCTCGAAGTTGGTCCGCATGACCATGGCCGCATATTCGAGCTCTTGTTCAGCCCGCGACTGCTCACCCAGTTCGCCGACGACGCAGACCACCGTGTCGGGTAAGGGCGATACGGCGCCGAGGAAGGCCTCGAAGCGCGTAGTCTGCAGGATATCGAGCTCATGAACGGTGACCGCTGCTCCAGTCCGTGCGGCGATGTCGTCGGCTTCACGTTGAACGGCCGCGCGCGTCCGTCCTGCCAAATGAATGGCCCAGCCTGCCTCGGCATAGACAATTGCCGTCGCCCGACCAATATCCGAGGTCGCGCCGATCATGAGCAGTGTCTTGCCGGTCCCCTTCATATGCCGAGCCTTTTTGCCAAGCGGGAATTGAAGCGACGATCGGCCCCGGTTGCTCTTCGCAGCTCTTTGAACGCGTCCAGTCTGGGGTAGCCGGATTCGAAGGTAAGGCGCGACTGGCGCGCATCCTTGGCGAGATAGAGGCGCCCCCCTGCCTTGACAACCAGCTTGTCGATTTCGTCGAGCAGCCGCAACACCTCTTGTGTGGCCGGCAGGTCGAGCGCGAGCGTATAGCCCGGCGCAGCAAAGGAGAGCAGACCTGCACTGCCTCGCAGCCTTTTGAGAACGGCAAGAAATGAACCTTTGCCCGAGTGCGCAAAACGGTCGAGGATGCTCGTGAGGACCTGGAGTGCATCGGCGTCCGGCACCACGCATTGATGCTGGAGAAAGCCTCCTTTGCCGTACAATCTGTTCCATTGAAGGATGCGGTCGAGGGGGAAGAAGTAATTATCCCAATGGACCAACAAGGGCTTGGCCGACTTGCGAATACCGGACCGGAAATAGAGCTCATTGAAGGCGGCAACGCTCGCCCTGTTCAGGAGCCAACCGGGCATATCGAGCGGCAGGGAAAGGGCCGCGCTGGTTGGCGAAGGAAAGCGATCGGCCTTCGGGGTCTCACCGACCTGCTCCTGTGTTGCGTGCTCGCCCGCAAAAATCAGCGACCGTCCGAGAGAAGCGCCTTTCGACAGGCAATCGATCCAAGCCACCGAATAGGTCGCGTCCTCCGATTGCCGCAGCGCCCTCAATGCTTCGCCGAGATTCTCGGCTACGGTCGTCTTCTGGGTGATCCAACCGGTCTCTATCGGCCTCAAGCGAAAGCTTGCTTCGGCAATGATGCCTGTCAGGCCCATCCCGCCGATAGTCGCTGAAAAAAGCTCCGTATTCTGCGAGCGGCTACAGGTGAGGATCTCGCCGCTGGCGGTCACCAACTTCAGTTCGTCGACGTGATCGCCGAATCCACCGTGGCAATGATGGTTCTTGCCGTGAACGTCTGATGCGACCATCCCGCCGATTGTGACGAACTTCGTGCCCGGAACCACCGGCGGAAAATAGCCGCGGGGCACCAGCGAGCGCAGGACGTCGGAAAGCATGACGCCCCCCTCTACGGTGAGGACCCGACCGGTAGCATCGAACCTTTTCATCCGGTTCAATCCACCACACATCAAGGTGGAATGCTCGCCGATCGCAGCGTCACCATAGGAGCGGCCATTGCCGCGAGCGATCAAACCTGGGTGCGATGCTGCAATCCCGCTCAGGGCCTCCGGAAACCGGCAGTTCAACACCTCGCTCTCATGACGCGGATAACGTCCCCAGCCCTCCATCGTCCGTCACGCCTCCCTTGGCTTGAAGACGAACTTTCGGTCGAGAGCGTATTTCGAGACATAGCCGATCGCCAGGCCGATCGCTCCGCCGGTGTATTTGGCAAGTTCCGTCTTCCAGAGTGTCCAGAAGGCAATTTCGAACCCCCAGAATATGAGCGTCGTCAGCACGCTGAACAAGCCGTACAGCGCGACCTTCGACATCTCGTCGCCATGCGAGGAGTAACGGTCGAAGAAGATCCAATTTTTGTCGAGAACATATTTCAGGGCGAAGCCGGCGGCGGTGCCCGCGAGGATCGATGGCATCAGGCCCGACCACGGCGCTATTTGGAGAACGATCGCCTGAACCAGGAAATTGGCGGCGGTGGAGAGCATCGCGAAGGCGACATAGCGGAGCGCGACGCCGGTTGGAGTGCTTCGCTGCTGGAACTGCGAGCCCATCATGACCACCTCACATCGCGGCAACGACGAACAGGCTGGCAGCCCCCAGCGTGGCGAGACTGACCTTGTCCCTGATAGCGAAGACCACCGGATCATCATGCATCTGCCCCCGATGGGCGAGCATGAGGATGCGCGCGATCCAGCAGGCGAGGACCGGCCCCGCGAGCCACAGCATTCCCGGCCGGGCATAGATGTCCTGTGCGTTGTCGCTCGCGGCGTAGAGGGCAAACAGCGTCAGTGCATTCATCCCCGCCCCCGCTGCCAAGGCACCCACCATGCCGATGTCGGCCTTCCTGTAGTCCCGGCCCTTGGAGTCCGGCAGGCGCGCGGCGCGACGTCCGATCAACTCGGTGTATCGTTTGACCAAAGCGAGCGAGAGGAACCAACTCATCATGAAGGCAAGGAGCCAAGGCGATGGCCAAACAGAGAGGGCTGCGGCCCCTCCGATCACCCGCGTGGTATAAAGCGATGCAAGGGCCACGACATCCAGGATCATCTTGCGCTTGAAGAAAAACGAATAGGCGGTGGTCAATGCAAAATATCCCGCCAACACAAGAACGAACCCTGGCGTCACCATGACGGCAACCATGAGCGATAGGAGAAGCAGGATTGGGATGACGGCAATGGCGTCCGAAAGCGGGATGTCACCGCAAGCAAGAGGCCTGCGGCATTTCGTGCGATGGCCGCGGTCGTCCTGGAGATCCACCAGATCATTGAGGATATAGACGCCGGAAGCACAGAGTGAGAATGCAAGGAAAGCCAGACCGGCGCTGACCATGCTGTCGACATCGAAGAGCTGATTTATCACAAGCGGGACAAAGACCAGCCCGTTCTTGACATACTGATGCACACGCAACAGCCGCGCCCAAGTGCGCCAGGTCGCCTTTTCACACGGCAGATGTTGGACGTTGGCGCACTGCCGGCTGAGTTTTTGCGCGACCGCGGGCGATGTCCGTATGGCATAGGATTTGGCGGCATGGCGCCAGACAGGAAGATCGTCCACATCGTTGCCAATATAGTCGAACCCGCTTTTTCCGAAAGCGGCGACGAGTTGTTCCGCTTTGACATCGGCAGCGCAGTTCGTTGTTTCGCTGGTTGCAAACCAACCGTCGAAAAGGCCGAGATGTTCGGCAACTGCGGAAACGAGACGCTCATGGCTCGCTGACGCGAGATAGATAGGTCGTCCCTCCTCCTTTGCGGCCCGGATCACCTTCAAGACCTCCTCGTCATACGGAAGGAGAGCCGGATCGAAATCCACTGGTTGCGAAAGACGGTGCTTCAGACAGGCTTTTCCGCCGAACAGGGCCTTGACGAGATCCACAGCAGAGTGAGGGCGTCGAGCGAGTTCGGAGAAAGCGGTTTCGATCAGCAGATCGGATCGTACGAGGGTGCCGTCCAGATCGACCACCAATGGGCAAGGCTGCAGTAACGTTTCGAGGTTTCCGGGACAGACCGCCGACGGCGGCGCATGTGGCTCGAGGCGTTCATCCTCCTGGAGTCCCGGCAGAAACTCTCTTTGCAGGAGGAACTCACGTTGCAGTTCGCTCAAAGGAATTCCCCTCTGCTTCAAACCCAGGAGTTCGTCGAACGCCGGCCGAGGCGGTTAGTTCCATTGCCGCAGAAATGCTCCCTCAGGTTGCGCTTATCCTGCCCATCCCGAAATATTTCCCGGAAAACTCGTGGTCTGCAAGGGAGGATGATTGCCTGCGTTCATCCGTGCTTTTGATGACGCACCTTTCGATCTCGCCCATGTTCTATTCAATCTGCCTCTTTACGGTTGGCGCGAAGATGGTGGTTCTCAAGAGCGTTGATGAGTTC
This sequence comes from Rhizobium sp. M1, assembly GCF_002531805.1. NCBI lineage: Bacteria > Pseudomonadati > Pseudomonadota > Alphaproteobacteria > Hyphomicrobiales > Rhizobiaceae > Rhizobium > Rhizobium sp. M1. The sequence continues at coordinate 23,262 of NZ_NWSW01000024.1, forward strand.
GGCTAAGATCGTCCCGTCTACGCCAACGACATGCCTGTCTTCGGGGTAGGCGCCACTCGCTATGTCGGCGGAAAATTCGCGGAATGCGTTGACACGTTCATTCTGCAGACGGTCGAATTCGGCGGCGAAGTTGCGATAGGTTTTCGAGTGCCGGGGGTAATGACCTCTGTTGGCCCCCAACACATCGGTGGCGAAAAGATATTGGCCGTCGCAGCCGGCACCGGCGCCCATCGACATGACGATGAGCGATGTTCTTTTCGTGATTTCCGCGGCAACGGCTGCGGGGACCACTTCGAGCTCCACCATGACGGCACCTGCCTCCTCCAAGTGGCGTACGTCATCATAGACGCGCACTGCCGTCTCCAAGCTCTTTCCCACGGCCTTGAAGCCGCCTGTCCAGGTCGCTTTTGCCGGGATCAATCCGGCGTGGCCGCAGACAGGAATTCCTTCTTCGGCCAGCCGTCGAATGATACGCGTGCTGGCAGCACAGTAGACGGCGTCGGCCCCAGCACGACGCGCGGCGAAGGCTGCGTGAAGATATTCCTTGGGCGTAGCGAAGATGCCGTAGCTCAGGCTCGTCACGCAGAAGATCGTTGGGGCTGCGTCCTTGAAGCCCGGCTGATCGAGCAGAGGCGGCGGCACGGAGATCATGTCGATGCCGGCCTGCTCCGCAGCGGCCGCTTCTTCCAGGCTTTCGACGCGAAGCATCGACAGCTGGCGCTTGCCTTTCAGGGTGCGCAGGTCGGCAACCGTTAGCCGTTTTCGGTTGTTCATGACATGGCGACCTTGGGGGCGAGGAGCGTTTTCAGTTTGATGTCTGCATCGGCGAGGCAGACAGGGTCAGGCGAAACTCGGTTTCGGATCATCGCTTCGGCAATCTTTATGTCCCTGGCGATGCTTGTGCCGCGCGCGATTCCGCCGGCGAAGACCATGGTTCCGTCCGGCGCGAGTTGGAAGACGATCACGGCGCCGTCGTTCATTGTTCTGACAATGGAGGTGCCGTCGTTGCGGGTGAGCCCAACCACCTGCAGTCCGAGTTCATACTGATCGGACCAAAACCAAGGGACGTTGACGAAGGGCTCGCGACTTCCCAGCATGGCAATAGCGGCATGCTCCCCCTGTTCCCGTGCACTCCGCCAGCTTTCGATGCGAATGCGCCGGTCGCCGAATAGTGCTGCTGGAAAGCTGCAGCAGTCACCGGCCGCAAAGATATTGGCGTCACCTGTCTGCAAATTGAGGTCGACTTGAATGCCGTCGTGGCATGCCAGCCCGCAAGCATGGGCAAGTTCAGTGTTTGGAATCGCCCCGATCCCGATCACTACGAGGTCAGCCTTCACTTTGCTGCCGGCAAGCTCGATCGTGGCGGCCTCGTCGCCGGCATGTATGCCCAGGATGACGGAGCCGGTCTCGATGACGACGCCTGCCTCGGAATGGCGGGCGGCAAGCACCTCACCGATACAGGATGGCACGCCGCGCATAAGGATTCGCGGCTGCGCCTCGATCACGATGACATCGGCATCTTGTTGCCGTGCCACGGCAGCAAGCTCCAGGCCGATAAAGCCGGCCCCGACCATTGCCACCCTGATGCCGGGCCTTATGCGACCATGGAAACGATCCGCATCATCCAGCGTCCGAACCGTCATGATCCGGTCATGCGGGGCCACGCCTGTCAGGGATCGCGGGCTCGCCCCTGTGGCCAGCAACAGCTTTTCATAGGGCACGCGCCTGCCGTCCTGAAGAGCGACTTCCCTGCTTGACCGGTCGATAGCGGCCGCAGTGGTCGACGACAGATGATCGATCCGAAGAGCGGCGAGTTCGGCCTCGGTGATGATCGTGGTCGCTGCGCGACCCGGCGAACCCTTCGAGAGCGGCGGACGCTCATAGGGCATATGACGTTCGCCGTTGATCAAGGTCACGGTTCCCTCATAGCCTTTCTCCCGCAAGGCCACAGCCGCCCGGCAACCGGCTTCGCCCGCGCCGACGATGACCATGCCGCGCGCCGGCATCAGGAAATCGCCATCTGCAGGCGGTCGCCGTCCAACCGAACGGCATAGATCGCCAAGTTTTCGCAGACAGGACCGCTCAGCGCCTTGCCGGTGCGATAATTGAACCGGCCATTGTGCTTGGGACATTCGATGATGTCGCCCATGACAAGTCCGTCAGCGAGCGCGATGCGCTCATGGGTGCACAGGCCATCGGTCGCGAAGAATTTTCCGTCGGGGCTGTGGTAGACGGCATAGGTCCTGCCGCCGTGGTCGAAGCGAATGACGTCTTCCTCATCGATGTCGTCAATACCGCAGACGTCGATCCAGATCTGGTCGCTCATGATCCTGGCTCCTAGCTCACCAGCGCCGCGCTGGGCATGACAACGAGATCATGAAGTTCACCGCGATAGGGCTTCGCCGTCGGCGGTAAGCGTCGTGCGATATAGTAGCCTGGATCCCGTACCTGCTTCAAAACCGCCGGCACGATCTCGCTATAGGCGGCGAGCAGGCTGGGATAGGGTGTTGCCGTATCGTGCTTGATGGCCTCATGCAGCTTGGGAAGCGTGTAGTAAGGCACCATCGGGAACATGTGATGCTCCACGTGATAGTTCATGTTCCAGTAAATGAAGCGGAACAGCGGATTCATCATCACCGTCCTCGAATTCAGGCGATGATCAAGCACGTCTTCGGCCAGTCCCGCATGCTGGGTGAGATCGAAGAGGCGCGCCAGCCAGGCGCCGTACATCGTCGGCAGCGCCCCGACCAGCAGAACCGGAATCCAGCTGCCGAAATAGATCGACAACAATACCGACGCCGCATGAATGGCCAGCCAGATGCGGGCGGTACGAAAGACCTTGGCCCGCGCCGTCTCCGGCAGGAACGCACGCTCATCCGCCGTCAGCCGACCGAAGCTGTGCTGGATCATCGAAATCGTCGCCTTGTAGACTCCGGGAACCGCGAAGAAGCTCAAGATAATCGACGGGATATTGGGCGGCCGCTTGACCGCGATCTCGGGATCGCGTCCGACAATCAGGGTGTCCGTGTGATGGCGGGCATGGCTCCAGCGCGTGACTTCGGGTTCGCGCATAATGAGGAAACTCGCCACCTGATAGACAACGTCGTTCATCCAGATCGTCTTGAAGGCCGTGCCGTGGCCGCATTCGTGCCAGCGGGAGTCCGAAGCCGATCCATAGAGCACGCCGTAGATGATGAAGAACGGCAGCGCCGCCCAGTTGCCGAAAAAATAGATGCCGCCGAGGGCGCAGGCGACCATCAGCCCCCACCATATCGCGGTATCCCTCAGCGCCGGGCCATCCTGGCGCTTCATCATCGCCTTCATGTCCTTGCGGTCGAGCGCAGTGTGATACCACTCGGCGGCGGCTAATCCCGCCTGTTCCGCAGCTTTTGAATCCGCACCGACCAGGCTGTAGTCGCGCTTTTGGGTGCCTGTCATCTGGATACCTCCGATCGATGGAGGAAAGGATACCCTTGCGATCTTCTTGATCAAGGCGCTATGATGCTTTCCATCATTCCTGGCAATTTTTGATGAAAATTCATCAAGAGAGGCAGACGATGGCAAAACGTGTTACCGCAGCCGACGTCGCACGAAGAGCGGGCGTCAGCACGGCGACTGTCGACCGCGTCCTGAACGGACGCACGGCAGTCAGCGACAAGCGCGCCGAACTCGTTTACCAGGCGGCGCGCGAGCTGAATTACCACGGCGTGCCCGCCTTGAGATCGAGACTGCCCGTCAGGCGCAAGGTCGTGCGAATAGGCCTGGCGCTCCGGCGCCGGCACAACTCCTTCTATGTCGCGGTCGAAGCCGCCATCCGGTCCGCCTCCACGAAATTCGAGGAGGCGGACATCGATCTCACGGTGGTCTACCAGTCCAACAATTCGCCGCGGGAGGCCGCGTCCATCATCCGAAAGCTTGCCGAGACATGCCACGCGATCGCCATCATGGCGCCCGACCATCGGGTGGTGTCAGAGGCCGTGATCGAAGTGCGAAGCCGAAACGTCTTCGTCTTCTCTTTCCTATCGGATTTCGCCGTCGACGCCCGGCAGGCCTATCTCGGTCTCGACAACAGGAAGGCGGGCCGGTCGGCGGCCTGGGCTGCGGCGCATACCGCGCCCAGACCCGGCGCACTCAGCATCGTCGTCGGAAACTACAGCTATCTGGCCCAGGAGATGAGGGAGGCCGGCTTTCGTGCCTATATTCGGGACCATGAAACCGACTTTTCGGTGATGGACACAGTGGCCGCAGCAGAGTCGGAAGACGATGTGCGCATGGCCGTGGGCCGCCTTCTCGATGGGCATCCCGACATCGTCGGCATCTATGTGGCATCGGGTGGCTTCGAGGGCGCGCTGGAGGCGCTGCGCCGGCGCGACAAGATCGGGGCGGTAAGCCTGATCTGCAACGAGCTGACGCCGAGCTCCCGACAGGCCCTCATCGACCGGAGCGTGGCAATGGTCATCGCCACGCCGATCGATCAACTTGCCGAGCAGCTGGTTTATGAAGCCGCCCACGCCGCAACCGGCAAAGCAGACGATGTATCGAAGCCCGGACCTATTCCCTTTTCGCTCTACATCGCGGAGAATATCTAGGTGCTGTTCCGGAGACCGTTAATCCTCGTGTAAGCCACGTGAACTCGAGCAGACCACGTCTGCCTTCGCTTCTCCTCTTGTCAGCCAACCAACGTCGCCGTAACGAATCTCTTATGGACAAATCCATCGACTCACTCACTGGCGCCTCGACCTACCTCAACATACGGGGAGACATCATTTTTGGCGGTCTGCCGCCTGGATCGAAGCTGACGCTTGCGCCGCTTCGGGAGCGCTATGGCGCCAGCGTGCCCACGCTCCGCGAAGTCCTGAACAGACTGACATCCGAAGGTTTCGTGGTGTCCGAAGATCTGAAAGGTTTCCAAGTCGCACCGGTATCCATCAAGGGATTGAAGGAAATAGCCTCGCTGCGTGAGCTGTTGGAGTCCAGCGGCCTGCAGGACTCGCTGAAAGCAGGCGATGTGGAATGGGAGTCGGACGTACTGGCCGCTCATCATCGACTGTCATCGATCGAGGGCGCCATGATCCGTGGCGAAAAGGTGAATGTCAGGACATGGAAGCAGTGCGATCGGCAGTTTCATGCGGCACTGATCGCGGCCTGCGGCTCCGACTTTCTCGTTCGCACCTATAACAGCGTCTTCGACCATTACCTGCGATATCAGATGCTTGCGCTCGGCTTTCGCGGCGAGTCGGCGGCACTGGAACACCGCCAACTTCTCGAGGCGGCGCTTGCCCGGGATGTGAACAAGGCACTCGAGGTTCTCCACGTGCATATCGCCGAAGGTGTGAAGCAGGCAATCGCCACCGGGCCCCTGAGCAAAAGCCTTGCTCGGTAACGACGAGGCATCGCGCGGGGTGCGCGATGCCTTGGCGAAACCGACACGGGCGAATGGCTCTACGACTCCACGAACTCTTCCTTGTTCTGCTGGAATGCCGGCAGGAAGATCAGAAGTACCAGGGCCAGGATCATCAGAATAAGGACGATCGAAATCGGCCGGGTGACGAAGATCGAAGGGTCGCCCTTCGAGATGACGAACGCGCGGCGCAGATTCTCCTCCGCCATCGGGCCCAGGACGAAACCCAGCAGAAGTGGGATCGGCTGAAAGCCGAGCATGATGAGCACGACGCCGAAGACGGTGAACCCGGCCATGATGAACAGCATGATCGGCGTCACATTGAGCGTGTAGGCCCCGATACAGCAGAAGACGACAATCGCCGGAAAAAGCACCCTGTAGGGTACCTTCAAAAGCCGAACCCAGATGCCGATCAATGGCAGATTGATGACGACGAGCAGCAAATTGCCGATAATCATGCTGGCGATGAGGCCCCAGAACAGGTCGGGGCGGGAAGAAATCACCTGCGGCCCCGGTTGGATGCCCTGAATCAGCATGGCTCCGAGCATCAAGGCAATCACCGGATTGGTCGGTATGCCCAGCGTCAGCAGCGGAATGAAGGATGTCTGCGCCGCCGCATTGTTCGCGGCTTCAGGACCGGCGACGCCTTCTATGGCGCCGCGGCCGAACCGGGACGGATCCTTGGCGATCCGCTTCTCCACCATGTAGCTGGCGAAGGGGCTGAGCGTGGCACCGCCGCCGGGCAGGATGCCGAGCAGGGATCCGATCGCCGTCCCGCGAATGACGGGAAGCACGGCCTCCTTCAAGTCCGACAGGCTCGGCAGAAGATTGGTGATCTTCTGCGTCATCACCTGGCGGGACATGGGCATCGACAGGTTGAAGATGATCTCGGTCAGCCCGAAAAGCGCCATTCCGACCGGAACGATATCGAGTCCCGACGATATCTCGCCGATTCCGAACGTATAGCGCAGGGACCCCGTCTCGACATCCGTGCCGACCAGCCCCAAGAGCACACCAAGAAGCGCCATCGCAAAGGCATTGAGCACGGAGCCGTGGCAGAAAACGACGGAGGCGACGAGGCCAAGCAGCATCAGCAGGAAATATTCGGGCGCGCTGAAGTTCAATGCGAGAGACGCCAGCGGCGGCGCGAAGAGAACGATCAGAAACGTCGCGACGCAGCCGGCAAAGAGGGATGAAAGAGCCGCCGTCGCGAGTGCCACGCCGGCCCTGCCCTGCCGTGCCATCTGGTGACCGTCGATGCAGGTGACGGCCGAGGTCACTTCCCCGGGCAGATTGCACAGGATCGCCGTGGTCGAACTGCCGTATTGCGCACCGTAATAGATGCTCGCCAACATGATGAGCGATGTCAGCGGGTCCATCATCAGCGTGAACGACAGCAACATCGAGATCGTGGCGAGCGGCCCGATGCCGGGCAGGACGCCGATCAGCGTGCCGAGGATCGAACCGATGAAAGCAAAAAAGATATTGGTTGGCGTCGCGGCGTGGAGGAAGCCGGCGAAAAAGCTTGCGAGGCTGTCGATCATGGCGTCCACCTCGGCCAAAGCGGAAGTGCCTGGCCAAGCAGGACCACGAAGACGACGGCGCAGAATGCACTAAGCAGCAACGCGATCACCATATCGGAGCGCGAAAAGCCGCCGCCCATCGCGAACCGACAGAAGACCGAGACGATCACGACTGTCGCGACGACGCCCATGGGGCCGATGAGAAGCCCGAAGAGCACGGGCGCTATCGCAACAAAGAGCAATGGCCGCAGCTTTGCGATCGGCGCTTCTTCCTCCATTGCGGCCCGGGCGGACATGGCGATTTTTGTCATGCCAATGAAAGCAAGGAGCACGCTGATCGACATCGGAATGAAGCCCGGCCCCATTTGACCGGGCGATCCGACGCGGAGGCGCCATCCGAAAAAGATGAAAAAAGCAGCGAGGGCCATGAGAAGGACGCCGCCGAGGAATTCCTTGTTCAACGTTATCTTCGTCATGGCCATACGCTCACTCGACCTTGATGTGAGCGGTTTCAGTGACCTTGCCGATCAAAGGACTCGATGCTGCGATTTCCTCCGAAAAGGCCTTCGGCGTGCTTGCCACCGGGCTCATGCCGGCGGCTTCGAGGCGCTTCCGGACCTCTTGGTTATCCACTGCGACCTTGATGACCTCATAGAGCTTGTTCACGATGTCATCGGGCGTATCCTTCGGTGCCAGAACGCCGAACCAGTTCTTGATGGCCGCCAAATCGTCATAGCCGAGCTCAGCCGCCGTCGGCGCATCCGGAAAGGCCGGATAACGTTCACGGCCAGTCGCCATGATGACCGTGAGTGCCCCGCTCTTGACGTGCTCGACGATCGACGAGGCGCTATCGGCGAAGAACTGCACCTGATTGGTCAGAAGATCTGGAAGCAGGGCGGACGTACCCTGGTAATGCACAGGCGTCACCGGTACGCCGAGATGGGCTCGGAACATCTCGAGCACGACGTGCATGTTGCCGCCCGCGCCTGACGTCGCATAATTGAGCTGGCCGGGATTGGCTTTCGCGTAAGCAATCAGATCGGCGACCGACTTGATCCCCGTCTTGCTGCTCACGGTCACGAAGAGCGGTCCTTCGGCCACCATGGTTATCGGCTTGAGTTGCGTCAGCGGATCAGCCGGCATGGTCTGGTAGGTATGCGGGTTGTAGATGATCGGCCCGGCGGAGGTGAAGAGCAGCGTGTGGCCGTCCGGCGTGGCATTGGCGACAGCAGCCGTTCCGACATTGCCCGCCGCGCCTGTACGGTTTTCGACGAGCACCTGCTGACCCAGCTTTTCGGCCATGATCGGTGCAACAAGTCTTGCCAGAAGGTCGGTCAGGCCGCCCGGTGCGAAGCCGACGATCATCGTGATCGGCTTGGTGGGATAGGCCTGCGCCCTTGCCAGACCGGGCAGCACAGCCGTGGCCGCCAGTCCACCGATAACGCCAAGCGTTCCTCGTCTTGTCAAATCCATCAGCGATTCCTCCCCTGGCTGATTTCATATGTGCATCTCTAGCACATGACAATAATCGACGCGAAAAGATAATTCGTCAATCATCTTATAATTTTTATTTTGATAAGATGATTTGCATTGCAATTTACGATTTGCTGCGGCACTCTCGGCCCACGTTTCGGCCACGCACCGAGGGAGCAAGTGTGAAGAATCGTGTGATCTACGTCCTCAACGGGCCAAATCTGAACCTTCTCGGAAAGCGCCAGCCCGAGATCTATGGCAATGAGACCCTGGCCGATGTTGAGGTCAGATGCCGCGAACTAGGCGCCGCGCTGCGGCTCGAATTGCAATTCCGTCAAAGCAACCGCGAATACGAACTCATCGATTGGATCCATGAGGCGCGGGACGTTGCAGCGGGCATCATCATAAATCCCGCCGCGTTTACGCACACGTCCGTCGCGATACTTGATGCTCTCAATGCCTTCGAAGGCGAGATCATCGAGGTGCACATCTCGAATATCCACCGCCGAGAGTCCTTCCGGCACCACTCCTACGTATCGGCGGTCGCAGGAGGCGTCATCGCCGGATGCGGTACCGAAGGCTACCTCCTGGCGCTGCGGCGGATGGCGTCACTTCTGGCCGGAGTCAGCCCCGGAGTCAGCCAATGAATGCTCCCGTGAACCTAGCCGTTCTCGGCGCCGGACTGATCGGAAAACGCCACATCGAATTCATATGCGGTGACCAATCGGCCCGTCTTTGCGCCATCGTCGATCCATCCGAACCTGCCAGGGCCCTTGCCGACAAGCTCGGCGTGCCATGGGCGCAGAACCTCGATAGCCTGCTCAGGCAACACAGGCCGGATGGGTTGATCATCGCGACGCCCAATCAGATGCATGTCGAAAACGGCCTGCAAGCCGTTGCGGCCGGATTGCCGATGCTCATCGAGAAACCGCTCGCCGACGATGTCGTATCCGGAAGACGCCTGGTGGAGGCAGCGGCGGCGGCAGAAGTGCCCGTTCTCGTGGGCCATCATCGACGATATAACCCGATAATCCGGAAAGCGAAGGCCGTGGTGGAAGGCGGCAAGCTCGGCCGTGTGCTCACAGCACATGCGATGTTTTGGCTCTACAAGCCGGACGACTATTTCGAAGTCGACTGGCGGCGCCAGGCCGGCGCAGGGCCGGTTTTCATCAACCTCATCCACGACATCGACAATCTGCGCTACCTCCTTGGCGACGTCGTATCCGTGCAGGCCAGGGAATCGAACGCAGTACGCGGCCATGCTGTCGAGGAGACAGCGGTGATCATCCTGGAATTCGCGAGTGGCGCCCTGGCCACCTGCTCTATAAGCGATGCCGTCGTCGCACCATGGAGCTGGGAGCATACGACCGGCGAAAATCCCGTTTATCCGCGCGAAGATCAATTCTGTTACCTGATCGGTGGAACGCATGGATCGCTGAGCATGCCAGGCCTGCAGCTGTGGCGGAACACCGCCGAACGGAGCTGGTGGGAACCCTTCGAAAAGTCTGCCGAAACATTCGAACAAAAGGACCCGCTGGCAGAACAGATCCGGCACTTCTGTGATGTCATCCGCGGTAATGAAGAGCCGCTCGTCAGCGGTCGCGAAGGGCTGGAGACATTGCGCGTGGTCCTGGCAGTGAAGCAAGCGGCAGCCACTGGCGACACCGTTCGGCTTTGACGGCGGACGGGTTGCTCGGCGCATGAGGAGGCGACGATGAAGACATCGATAGCGACAGTGTCCATCAGCGGGGAGCTACCGGAGAAACTGGAGGCGATCGCGCGCGCCGGCTTTGCTGGCGTGGAGATCTTCGAAAACGATTTCCTCGCATTCGATGGCAGTCCGGCGGATGTCGGACGAATGGTGCGCGATCACGGGCTGGAAATCACCCTGTTCCAGCCGTTTCGCGATTTCGAAGGCATGCCGCCCAGCCACAGGCAACGCACCTTCGACCGTGCCGAACGCAAATTCGATGTCATGGAGGCGCTGGGCACCGATCTCGTCCTTGTCTGCTCGAACGTCTCGCCGATATCGCTCGGTGGTATCGAACGCGCGGCCGACGACTTTCGCGAACTCGGCGAGCGGGCCGCGAGGCGCGGGCTGAGAGTGGGCTACGAGGCCCTCGCCTGGGGCCGTCATATCAACGATCACCGCGACGCCTGGGAAATAGTCCGGCGCGCTGACCACCCCAATATCGGCCTCATTCTCGACAGCTTTCATACGCTTTCGCGCAAGATCGACGTCAATTCGATCCGGTCGATCCCGAAGGACAAGATCTTCATCGTCCAGCTCGCCGACGCGCCTTTGATCGACATGGACCTTCTTTACTGGTCACGACATTTTCGCAGCATGCCCGGCGAAGGCGACCTGCCGGTGACCGCTTTCACCGAGGCGATCGCCGAAACCGGCTACGATGGCTATTTCTCGCTGGAAATCTTCAACGATCAGTTCCGCGGCGGCTCCACGCGCTCGATCGCCGCCGACGGCTATCGCTCTCTGATCTATCTCGGCGACCAAGTGCGCCGCAGCCCGAATGTTTCGGCGCTCACCCTGCCCGCCATGCCCGAACGCGCGGTCGTCAAGGGCGTGGGTTTCGTGGAGTTCTCCGCTGACGAGGAGAGCGCCGCCGATCTCGGCCAAATCCTCAAGACGCTGGGTTTCCGTTTGAGCGCGCGGCACAGGACCAAAAAGGTCTCGCTCTACAGCCAGGGCGACATCAGGCTGATTATCAACAGCGAGGAGCGCGGCTTCGCCGGTGCGTCATTCGCCATGCACGGCACGACGGCCTATGCGATCGCGCTTCAAGTCGAGGACGCGCAGCGGGCGCTCGACCGGGCGATCGCGCTTGGTGCCGAGCCGTTCGAGCAACCGGTGGCGGACGGAGAGGTGCGGATTCCGTCGATCCGCGGCGTTGGCGGCGGGCTGATCTATCTAATCGACGACAAGAGCGAACTCGGCCGCTTTTCCGAGATCGACTTCATCGCGGTCGACGACGAGAGTGAGATTGCGCCGGTTCATCTCGAACGGGTCGACCACGTCGCGCAGACTGTCGCCTATGACGAGATGCTCACCTGGCTCCTGTTCTACACGTCGATTTTCGACTCACAAAAGACGCCGATGGTCGACATCATCGATCCTGGCGGGGTCGTGCGCAGCCAAGTCGTTGAGAATGATAGAGGCACGCTCAGAATCACGCTCAATGGGGCGGAAAATCGCCGCACGCTCGCGGGCCACTTCATCGCCGAGACGTTCGGCTCGGGCGTGCAGCACCTCGCCTTCCACACAGACGACATCTTCGCAGCAGCCGAGGGGTTGCAACGGAACGGCTTCCGGCCACTCGATATCTCTCCGAACTACTACGACGATGTCGAAGCCCGTTTCGGCCTCGATCCGAAGCTGACCGAGCGGCTGAAGGCACACAACATCCTCTATGACCATGATGAACACGGAGAATACTTCCAGCTCTACAGCACGACCTTTGGAGAAGGTTTCTTCTTTGAAATTGTGGAGCGCCGCGGCTATGCCGGCTACGGAGCACCCAATGCGATCTTCCGCATCGCAGCGCTGAAGAGACGGCTGCGGCCAGACGGGATGCCGAATACGCGGGCGTCGAAGCACCCTGCTTCATGAAGCTGCGGAGCGATGTCTGAAAAGAAGACATGCCGGGCCAGCTCCCCTAGATAGCTTATGGAGCCAGTCCCGTGTCAGTCTTGGGGCCTATCATATGCGGAGCTGATCCGATGCCTCTGAGCCCTGCAGCCACGCCGGAATATCCTGCTTGGCGTGCAGAACCCGCCACACGTCGACATGGTCGGCCCGCTCAAGGTAGAAGATCACATAGGGAAAACCCCTGATCGTCGTGCAGCGCAGATCGAGCAGGCCGAGTTCATATGCGTAGCGCAGTGAACCCGATGCGGGACGCTCTGCGATCAAGGTATAGGTTGATTGCAGTGCATCGATGAAGCCTATCGCTATCTGTGCTCCCGCCGTGTGAGCGTAATAATCCACGGCATTCTCGACATCCCCGCGAGCCGACTGGCGCGGGACGATAGGTTTCGCGGTCACTTGGAGCTTTGTTTCGTTGCGCGCTCGCGCAAACTATCGAAATAGCTCGTATTAACGGGTTCGGTCGCCTCGGATGACGCGCCCTCAAGCAGAAGATTGCGCAACTGCTGCCGATCCCTATCGCGACGGATCAGTTCGCGCACGTACTCGCTGCTCGTGCCATATCCTCGACCGGCGACCTGCTGGTCGACGAAGTGCTTCAGATTATCCGGTAGCGAGATATTCATTGTGCTCATGGGACCAAAGTAGCCGCCATGGCAAAATTTGGCAAGGCATGAGCCTTCGTCCGGCGGCGAGGCGCATCGCGCCGTCGGCGACGCCACTGCGTCCGGCTCAGCTATCGAACGATTTTGCTCGCCTTCTGGGAAACGCCAATGTTCCAAGCCCGAAGAGCATCGCACACCTCGGCTCGCGTGGGCGCGCCGGTGCGTCCGCCGAACACCTGGCATTTGAGCGCCGCCGCCATGGACGACAATCGCATCGTCTCTTCGATCGGCAGGCCTTCAGCGATCGCCAGCGCGAAAGCGCCATGGAAGATGTCGCCCGCCGCAAGCGTGTCGACCGCTCTGACCGTCGGAGCGGCAAGATGGCGGATGTCGCCGCTTGGTTCATCGAACCACAGCGAGCCGCTCTCGCCGGCCGTGACGCTGATGAAGGCATGTTCGAATTTCCGCTTCAGAAGGCCGACGCTTTCCACCAGATCCGCGGTCCCGGCAAGCCGCTCGGCCGCCGGCTGTGAAAAGATGATGTGGCTGGCCGCCGGCGCAAGCATCTCGATGACGCCCTCGCCGGCAACATCGCCATCGAGAATGGCCGGTATGCCGGCTTCGCCGGCCGCGATCAGCGTCCGCAGCGCCAGCTTCGGCCAGCGGACGTCGACAAGCACGGCATCGAAGGCAGAAATCTCCTGCGCGCTGACCGGCCTGACCGTATCGTGCAGCCGCTCGTCGTAGAAGGGCACGATCAAGCGCTCGCCCTGATCATCGATGAGGATCGTCGAGATGGCCGAGCGGGCGCCGTCTATCCGCAGCATGTCGCTCGTCTCGATGCCGCTCTTGCCAAGATCGGCAATGATACGTTCGCCGGCGGCATCGTCGCCGACCGCGCCCCAGAGGCTGGCGGCGCCGCCGAGCCGGACGATGGCGTAGGCGGCACTCGACGCCATGCCTTCGGCGACCTGCAGCATCTCATAAGGCAGGATCTTGCCCTGGCCGGCGGGCAAAGTTCGGACGCGAAACAGCGTGTCCAGAACCGCCGCGCCAACACACAGGATGCGGGGGGGTGGATTGAAGTCGGAGGAAATCGTCAAGGGCCGCCTCGCCCGTTCATTTGACGGCCCCGGCCGTCAGGCCTGCCACGATCTGCCGTTGCGCGAACACGGTCAAGATCAGCACGGGCAAGGTGACGATCAGCGCCGCCGCTGCAAGCGGCCCCCAACTGACCTGTTCGAAGGAGAGCATGTTGTAGACGGCGACGGGAAGTGTGCGCGTCTCGCGGCTGGCGAGCACGATGCCGAAGACGAAGTTGTTCCACGAGAAGATGACTGACAGGATGAAGGAGACGACGATGCCCGGCCTCGCGATCGGCAGAGCGACCAAGCGGAAAACCTGCCAGGGGGTGGCGCCGTCGATGCTTGCGGCCTCTTCCAGCTCCATCGGGGTGGTTTCGAAATAGCCGATCATGATCCAGACGACGATCGGCACCGTGACCACGAGGTGGATGATGATCTGCGGCATCAGTGTGCCGAGCAGGTTCAGCCATTGGAACAGCAGGAAGAGCGGAATGAGGAAGGACAGCCCCGGCGTCATGCGCGCGATCATGATGACCATCGCCGACTTCTCCGCCTTCAGGCGAGCGATGCCATATCCGGCGGGTACGCCGATCAAGAGCGCCAGAAGCGTGGCGCTGCCTGTCACCAGCAGCGAATTCCAGAGATAGAGGAAGAAGTTGTTTTCCTCGAAGACCTTCAGATAGTTCGTCCAGGCGAAACGCTCCGGAATGAAGATCGGCGGATAGGCGCCATTGTCGATTTCATATTTCAGCGACAGCGAGATCATCCAGAGGAAAAACAGGATGACCGGCGAGATCATCACCAGAGCGACGAACAGCAGTCCGATGCGGTCGAGCGTCTTGCGCTTCATCAGCGTCCCTCCCCGTTCGACCAGTTCGCCCGCTGCCGGACCATCAGAAGCACGAAGGACAGCAGCACGATCAGGATGAAGAAGATGACCGCCATAGCCGAGCCATAACCGATATCGTAATAGGCGAAGGCAGTGTTATAGAGATAGATGTTGATCGTTTCCGAGGCCGTGCCGGGGCCGCCCTGGGTCATGGCGTAGATGATGTCGAAGCTTTTTACGGCATCGATGCTGCGGATGATCACGGCGATCATCAGGAACGGCGCAATCATCGGCAGCGTCAGATAACGGAATTTCTGCCAGACATTCGCTCCGTCGATTTCCGCACTTTCATAAGGCTCGCGCGGAACCGCCGCCAGGCCGCCGAGCACGATCAGCATGACGAGCGGCGTCCATTGCCAGGTCTCGACCAGAACCAGCGAGGGGATGACGCTCCTCTGGTTATAGATCCACTCCTGCGGTCCAATGCCGACAAAGGACAGGAGGTAATTGAGAACCCCGAGCTGCGGATGGAACATCATCGTCCACACCAGCGCGATGGCGACAGGCGTCGCCATCATCGGCATCACGAATATGCCGCGCAACAGACCGCGGAACGGAAATTGGGCATCGAAGATCAGCGCGGCGAGCGTCCCGAGAAACAGGGGCGCTGCCACAGAGAGCGTCGTATAGAGCACCGTGTGCCAGAGCGACTCCCAGAAACGCATGTCGACCGCCAGGCGGGCGTAATTGTCCAGTCCCGCAAAGACTTGCGATTGACCGAGCGTCCAGCTGTTCACGCTCATCCACAGGGTAAACACCCATGGAAAGACGATGACGGCGGCTATGACGATCAGCGCCGGGATGACGAAGGGCCAGTAGTTGGGAGCAAACCGATCCGGTTTGCTCCTTCCTTTGGACGCGGTCTTGGTCGCTGTGGCCGTTTCGATGCTCGCCGCCATTATCCCTCGCTTTTCGCCAGCACGGGTTCGAACTGGGCCGTCGCCGCCTTCAGCTCGGTTGCCGGATCGGCGCCGCCGATCATGTTGGTCAGACCGACGCCATAGATGTCGCGGAACTCGGTGACCGGAATGATGACCGGCAGCGCGAGCTGCGAAATCTTGCCGGAGCCGGCGACCGCATCCAGCCATGCGGCCGGCATCTTGACGCCTTCGCGGACCTTCGCATCCTCGAGGACGGACTGGCGGAAAGGAACGCCGGCGCCGGCCTGCAGCAGGCGCGCGCCCATGTCGTGCGAAATCGCCCATTGGCAGAAGAGGTAGGCTGCTTCTTTTTTCTGGCTTGCCGCGACGACGCCAAGACCGTCGCCGAAGGTTCCCGCTGCCTGCGCCTTCGGGCCTTTCGGCATGATGCCGTACCCGACCTGGCCGACGACACGCGACTTTTCCGGATTCTCGATCGGCGGCGCAAAGCCGACGCCGTCCAGCCACATGCCGATCTTGCCTTGCAGGAAGGCCGACTGCGCCTCGGCCCAGTTGAAGCCGGAGACGCCGGGAGGGGCGGTCTTGGTCATCAGCTTCTGGTACAGCGTGGCGGCATCGACCGCTTCCTGCGATGTCGTGCGCAGCTTGCCGTCCGGTCCGAGCGGGCTCGAACCGTAGCCGAGCAGCAACGTCGTCCAGACCGGCGTGTTGGCGTTCTTCAGACCGCGGGCGACGAAGCCGTAAGTATTGGTCGAGGGATCGGTGAGCGCTTCGGCGGCACTTGCCAGCTCTTCGAAGTTGGTGGGGTAAGCAAGCCCTTTCTTTTCGAACAGCGCCTTGTTCCAGTAGATGATCCAGTAATCGACCGAGAAAGGCAGGGAACGCAGGACGCCATCCGCATCCTTGGCGAAGGCCAGGCCTGCTTCGGCAAAATCGCTTTCAGTGAGCGACGGATCGGTCAGAGCCGGGTCCTTGAGGAAACCGCTGATATCGGCAAGCCAGCCGCCCTTCTCGAACTGCCGCTTCTGAACGTGGTAGCTCATGTGCACGACGTCGAAGCTCGGCTTGCCGGAGCTGAGCTCGATGGTCGTCTTCTGGCGCTGCTGCTGTTCGGGCGTTGCTTCGGCATTGACCTTGATGCCGGTGAGTTCCTCGAACTCGGGCAGGTACTTGGTCAGGATCTCGCTGCGCGGGCTCTTGACCAGGTTGACTTCGAGCGTGGTGCCGGCGAAGCGCTTCCAGTCGACGGCAGCGGCGGCCGGCCGCATGCCGAGCACGCTGCTGGCCCCGAGAGCGGCCGTCCCCGCCAGAAAACCGCGCCGCGTCGGATTGATGAATGATGGCATGTTGATCCTCCTCCTTTTGCCGGCGATCTCCTCATCCCCGGCTGTTCATTCCCGATTATATCCTGAGCGCACGATCCCTTGCATGATTGATGTGTGCGACAAGGCTGTTGACGGCGTCCTCCGCCGATCGTCGTTCGATTGCCTCGAGCACTTTCAGATGCTCGCCCATGACGGGTCCGACGTGACCCTCGATGCGAAAGCGATCCTGGCTGATCAGCCGCATCTTGATCGAGTTCACGCGGTAGGCGTTCGAAATGATGGTATTTCCAAGAGCGTCGATAAAGGCATCGTGCATGCCCCAATCGACTGCCTGGGCGCGCAGCTCCAATTCGTGCGAGCCATCCCCGTTTCGGATGGCGTCGGCAATATCCCGATGCTGCTTCAAGAGCCCGGCGATCGTCTCGTCCGACGCCGACCGGGTGAAGAGTGCCACGGCCTCCTTCTCCAGGAACACACGCAGCTGGAACGCTTCGCGAATGAGGTTCAGATCGATGTGAGCGATCTGCAAGCCCCGCTGCGGCACCGTCTTGATCAGCCCTTCGGCTTCAAGCCTGGGAATGAGCTCGCGGATGGCGCCGAGTGTCAGTCCCGTCAATTCCACGAGACGGCGCTGCGAAACGAACTGGCCGGGACGCACGTCACGCGCGAGCAGGTGGCGCGTGAAACTCGCATAGGCCTTTTCCCGCAGCGTCGGCTGCTCGTCCGTTCCGTCCATCGCCTCCTCCAGCACCATGTCCGACCTATGCGGCTTTCGACCGGAAAAGACCGTCGAAGGCGCGGAAGAGCTCGGTCCGCCCCTCCCCGGATATTGAAACGAGCGGCGGACGAACCGCAAGCCAGATTTCATCCGATGTCTGATGTGCCACCATGGCTTTCACGGCTGGGACGACCGGATATTTGAGCAGTTCGTCCACGAATGCCTCGATGCGGGGATCGTCCTTGCCGTCTTCGGCCATCAGCTTGACGTCGTGGGGTACGAAATTTGCCATGCCCGAGATCGCGCCCTGGCCGCCAAGTCGTACGCCCCTGGCAAGATGGCGTTCATCGCCGATCAGGATGATGAGGTCACCATGGGCCTTGAGCAGGCTTTCCGTGAACGGCCAGTCGCCGGACGAATCCTTGACGCCTGTGACGATGTTCGGAAAGGCGCTCCGCAAGCGGCCGATCAGCGACACCGTCAGCGGAACCATGGTGATCGAGGGAATATTGTAGACGATGATGTCCCGCGCCCGATCGCCCAGCATGGCGAAGACGGCCGAAAACCACTGGAAGACGCCGTCGTCACCGACATTTTTGAAATAGGACGGCGGAGCCAGAAGGATATTCCTCGCTCCCAGGGAAAGGGCATGGCCCGCCTGTATCGCCGCATCCTCCACCGAGTCGACCAGGACGCCGGCGATGATGTTCTCTGCCGCGATCCCTGCATCGAGAAAGGCCGCCAGCACGCGTTCGCGTTCCCGGCTTCCGATGGATGAGCCCTCGCCCGTCGTCCCGAACAACGTCACGCTGCCGCAGCCAGCAGCAAGGCACCGCCGCCCCTGCGCAATCATCGCATCGAGGGCGATATCGCTATTGCCGTCAAACGGCGTGGCAAGGGCGACAGAAAGCCCGAATTTTGATGGCAAAATCATTCCTCCCCCATCTGGTGGATCAGATCTAGCAGACTGACATGTTAGCTGTAAAGACCCAGTGCCGGAAGTTCCCTTCATGCGTCGATGAACGCGCGGCCTAGGACTTTCTTTCAATTTCACAGTAGACAATGCTGCGGTTCGAGCCGGACCAAACAGACATCTTCGCATCTGTCCCAGTCACGCTTTCACCGGCGATCAAGCCCATTTCGCGTTCTGAGCGCAACAGCAGCGCCCAGTTCATGAATGTCTCCATATAACCATCGACATCCGTTTCCGGAGAGAAGTTGGCGAAGAGAAATGTGCCGCCGGGCTTAAGCATGCCGACGCACTTCCTGGTCAGCCTGACGGCCACCGCGTCCGGCAAATAGTCGTAGAGACCTGCGGCATAGACGAAATCGAACATTCCCAGCGCATGCCTTCCACCGAGCACGGATTTGACCGACCCGTTCACCGCCTCGACCGACGTGCCGGCGAAATCGCGGGCTACGGTTCCGACGCTCATCGGGTCCTGATCCAAAGCGACCCAGCGTTTGATCGCGCCGGCGCCGAGTGCGCGCGACAAAGGCCCTTCACGAAGATGCCCCGAAGCGATGGCCAGAACTTCGGTGGAACCAGGCCGAGCCGAAGCGATTTCGTCGACGCGGCGCGCCAGAATGTCTCGACGCTCCCTTACCGCGACGGATGACGAAGCATTTCGAGTATAGGCGTAGATCGAACGTCCCAAGTCGCTCGATGATGCGACTGCGTCCTCGATCTCGGGCCTGCCGTAGATGAAGTCGAGAAGACGTGCGTCGCCGGAATAGCCGCGCGGCTTTTCGAACGACCAGCGGGTTAATGGATCTTGATGCAGATAGTGAGCAACCGGATGAGATTGCGCGGTCGGAACGATGACGTCCCACACGTCGGGATGAAAGCGACGCCGCAACTGATGCAGGGCCTCGGTGAGCCGCTCGATTATCGCACCTGGCTCGACACCGGATTTGAACTGACGGAGCGACACGTCAAGGCTGACGGCAAGCTCGGCTTTGGCAACTATAAGGTCGCCCGGCTTCGGCGCGGCAAACCTCCTTGCTGCCTGGCGAATTTCACCGGGCGCAACAAGACTTTCACCATCCAAGACAAGACTTCGTGCCATTTCGAGACTCCCTTGACCTAGCGTTAAGCATAATCAACCTCGAAATAGGATGCGACTGGAATCCACACGGGATAAGGGTAATTCTACTGTTGCGGGTGGGAACCTGCTTCTCTACGAATGTTAAATAACAAGACAAACCCGTTGCAGGTTGCCGAACGAAATTTTGGAGGGCGCCGAAGCATGGCTTGCAGTTTATTTTCGCTGGATCGTAGCCGAGCTGGCATCGTTACATGAGCGCGGCTTACCCTACTGTGCGGGGTGATGAATCAACCGACAGCTTTTCATTTGCCGAGGCTTGCAAATCTCTGGAAGCCGAAAATGATTCTGCCAGAAGGCAAAGCTCACGGCATGGTCTTTGGATCGCGGTCGCCGTTTATCTGTCCTTCGCACTTCCCGACCAGTGGCTTATCCCCGACGTTGCGCCTGTGACGATCGCCGCGCGATTCGTCGTCGCAACGATGGCGCTGCTGACTTTCGAAGCCTTGCGATTGGCAAAAGCGAAAATCGTCTGGCTCGACATCACATGCGCCGCGGCACTGCTTGCGGGCTATTTGGGCTGGCTTTACCCGGCGATTGGCACCCGTGACGTCGCTGCCATGTCTTACTATATGATTTTCGGCGCCATCTTCATGATGGGCGCCAACCTCTTTTTCAGTTTCTCGTTTCGGCTGTCGGTGATCACCTCCAGCTTCGTGCTCTGCGCGTTTTTCGTGACGATCGAGGCGTATTTTCCTTCAAGTCAAATCTACAAGCTCGCTTTCGGCATGTTCTATATTTCCTGCTTTGTCTTCACGTCTTCCATCAATTGGCGATTGAATGTCGAGCGTCGAAACGTGCTGCTGAACGCGGCGGAGGCTCGCTATCAGCACTGGGAAGCCTCCGAGCGCGGAAGGTCGCTGCTCGAGCTTTCAAATACCGACTATCTGACAGGCATAAGCAACCGACGCGCGCTGGATCTGCGGCTCGACGAATGCTGGGCCGCCTGGAAAGACGAAGGCCGTGACTTTGTCGTGTTCCTCATCGACGTCGACTTCTTCAAACGCTTCAATGATCGCTACGGGCATCAGGAGGGAGACCGATGCCTGACCGTCGTCGCCAATGCGCTGAAGGCGGTTGTAGAGTCGTCCGGTGGCATGATCGGCAGGTACGGCGGCGAGGAGTTTATCGTGGTCATGCCGGCTGAAACTCCCTCGATCGCGATGAGTCTGGCCGAAAAGATCAGAATGGAAGTCGAGTTTCTTGCGATTGCCCATGACGAGCGACCAGATGATAGCCCGATCGTAACCGTCAGCATCGGCGTTGCTTTCACCCGCGACGACGTCGGAGAGAAAGTGGAGCGAATAGTGCGCGAAGCCGATCTTGCTCTCTACAATGCCAAGGCAAGTGGCCGAAATTGCATTCGTAGGTTTGATCCCTCGTTGCCTCGCCCCGATGACAATGCTGGTAAGCTCGTCCCGCTGCTGACGGCCGCCATTGACCGCAAACTGGTCTCGCTCGTTTACCAACCGATCTTCGACCTGACGAACGGGAGAGCAAAAGCCGTCGAGGCTTTGATGCGCCTCAGGATGCCGGACGGTACTGCGGTTTCGCCGAGGACATTCATTCCGGTTGCAGAACGAACGGGCGCTATCCTCGAATTGGGTAAGTGGGCGATCGAGACGGCATGCCGTGACATACTGATGACAGATCGGATGGCCACCGTCAGCGTCAACGTGTCGCCCATACAACTGCGCTCCCCGGGCTTCGCTGCGAGCGTCGCTGATATTCTTGCTCGGTGCGGGGTCTGCGGGTCGCGGCTGGCCTTAGAGGTCACCGAGGGCCTGGACATGGATATGCAGTCGGAGGTGCTGAAATGCATTGCCGATCTGCGGGCTCTCGGCGTCGAAATTTGGCTTGACGATTTCGGCTCCGGCTTCGCCGGCCTCTCTTGGCTGAGGGCGATCGAGTTTCAGACGGTCAAGGTCGATCGGACTTTTCTGCACGACTGCTCCAACCCACGCGGGTTGACGATGCTTCAGGACATGGTCTCTCTCATCCGCAATCGTGGGAATACGATCCTGGTGGAAGGCGTCGAAACGGCAGCACAATTGTCCCTGCTCAAGGATCTTCGCATTGACCGCGTCCAAGGCTTTCATGTGGGAATGCCGGTTAGCGCCGAACGTCTGAACGCGGCATAAGTCGAGCTCAACGTTTCCAGAAGACCGGTATCTTTTGCCGATCGGCTGGGAATGTGGCCAGTTTCGCTGATCACTTTTGTTCAAGAAGCGTCGCGGGAAAACTGCTATATCCGCCCGATGCAGAATATTTCCCAGGAACAGGCGACCGAAGCCATGCCACTCGCGGGAGCGGAGACGACGCGCTTTTGGCGCGATCCGCGCTTCGGCGGCATGGAATGCCTGAGCGCGACCTTCCTGACGCATGAGTTCGCACCGCACGCCCATGATACGTTCAGCATCGGCGCCATCGAGAGCGGCAGCCAGATCGCCACGATCTGCGGTGCACGCGAGGCCTCCGGCCCCGGCGATCTCTATTTGATCAATCCGGGCGAGACGCATGACGGGGCGCCGACCGATGGCGGCTATCGCTATCGCATGATCTATCCCGACCTGTCGCTCTTTCGCGAAATCCTCGAGGATGTCACCGGCCGCACCTTTCGCGGCACGCCGGCCTTCGGCAAGCAGATTCTTCACGATCCCAAACTGGCCGCGGCGTTTCTTGGTGCCCACCGGACCTTGGAGGCCGGAGTCGGGGCACTGGAGACCAGCCAGAGCATGTTCCTGGTGCTCGACGCAATGTTTCGCCAGCATGGAAGCTCGATCATCGTGCCGACCGACACCTCGGAGCGTTCAGCGGTTCGGCGCGCGCGGGATTATCTGACGGAACACTATGCGACCGATCTGGGGCTGGAAGAACTCGCCGCCGTCGCCGGCCTCAGCCGCGCGCATCTGATCCGCGCCTTCCGCAAGGAATTCCATATCACGCCGCACGCCTTCCTTACCGATGTCCGCGTCAGGAGCGCGCGCCGCAGGCTGCGGGCGGGTGACCTGCCGGCAGAGGTCGCGCTGGAATGCGGTTTTGCCGACCAGGCGCATTTCACCAGGCACTTCAAGGCGCGCACGGGATTAACTCCTGGCCAGTATCGGGCGAGATAATCACTTTCGTTCAAGACGTCGCTTCGGCACGGCTCTATGACCTCGGCATCAAGCGGAGGTTCGAACGTGCGCAAAAATGAAATCTGGGCCGAATTTTCAGGCGGAATGCGGGCGATCGCGCCACTCGTTGCCGCCGTCATCCCGATTGGGCTGGTGTTCGGTGCCGTCGCCGCAACGAAGGGGCTCTCGCCTCTTGAAGTCGGCCTGATGAGCGCGCTGGTTTTTGCCGGCGGCTCGCAATTCGTGGCGATGGATATCTGGACACATCCCGCCTCGTGGACAAGCCTCGGTTTTGCAGCCCTTCTCGTCAACATCCGCCACGTGCTGATGGGAGCATCGATCGTCACAAAGATGCAGTCGTTTTCACCGCGCGCCCGTTATCTCTCGGTACTCTTTCTGGCCGATGAAATCTGGGCGATGGCGGAATTCCGCGCCGGGGTGGCGAGGCTGAAACCGGCATGGTTTGCTGGGCTGGCAGCGCCTTTCTACCTGGCATGGGTTCTTTCCGGGCTGGCGGGCGCCACACTCGGGACGTTCCTCGGCGATCCCGCAACGCTCGGATTGGACTTTGCCTTTCCGGCCGTCTTCATCGTGCTCGTCATGGGTTTCTGGAAGGGACGCGAGACCGGCGCCGTTCTGCTTGCGAGTGCGGCGGCGGCCGTGCTTACCCATCACTTCGTACCCGGCGTCTGGTATGTCGCGGCCGGTGCTCTTGCCGGTGTCGCGGCCGCGACCTTCAGCGGTATGCGCCGCCTGGAGGTGACGCCATGACGCTCGACCTGCAGACCTTGTTCGCCATTCTGGCCATGGCGGCTGCGACGATCCTGACGCGTGTCAGCGGGCTCTTTCTGCTGCGGTATGTGTCGCTGGACGGCAGCAGGCGCAAAGCGATCGAATCCATTCCACCCGCAGTGCTCATGGCCGTGGTGGCGCCGACCGCTTTTGCGACAGGGATCGCGGAGAGCGCCGCCTGTGCCGTTACCGCGCTCGCGGCCCTTCGCTTGCCGATGCTGGTCTCCGTCGCGGCCGGCGTCGTCTGCGTAGCGTTGCTCAGGGCGATTGGCCTGAACTGAACGGCTTTGAAGGGGACTAGGTACCGCGCACAAGTCCGATTCCATTTGCGCTTGCCCATTGTCCGATATCCTGCTTCGTCAGAGCAACGGCCATCAAGTCAGGAAATTGATCCGGCGTGCAGGCGAAGACCGGGCAATCCATGGCGGCGATCGCGCCGGCGTGGCGGGCGTCGTAGCCCGGCCTGCCGTCGTCGGAGAGCGCCAGCAGAACGATGACGTTGACGCCGGATTGCTTGAGCGCGGCGACACGCGCCAGCATGGAGCCGGCATCCCCGCCTTCGTAAAGGTCGGTGATGAGAACGAGATGGGTCTTGTTCGGCCGGTCGATCTTGGTCTCGCAATAGGCAAGCGCCGCATTGATATCCGTGCCGCCGCCGAGTTGCACGCCGAACAGAACCTTGACCGGATCGGCCAGATCTTCCGTCAGGTCGACGATCGCGGTGTCGAAACAGACGAGCTTCGTCGACAGGACCGGAAGGGACGCCATGACGGCGGCAAAGATCGATGCGTAAACGACCGAAGATGCCATCGAACCGGACTGGTCGACGCACAGCATGACATGATCGAGATCGGCCTGCGTCCGGCTTTTACGCGCGAACCCCACCAGGGTCTCCGGCACGATCGTGTGGAAATCCTCCTGGTAGTGGCGAAGATTGGCGCGGATCGTCCTCGGCCAGTCGATATCGGCGTGACGAGGCCGACGGGTGCGCTGCGAACGGTTCAGGGCGCCGGTCACCTTCTCCACCGTTTTGGACTGCAATCGCTTCATCAGGTCCTCGACCACCTTGTTGACCACCGCGCGGGCAGTCTCCATGGTTTTGGCGGGCATTGCGCCGCGCAAGGAGATGAGATCGGCAACGAGATGCACGTCCGCTTCCAGCGTCTCGAGAAACTCCGGCTCCAGCATCAGCGCCTTGAGATTGAGGCGCTCGAACGCGTCCTTCTGGATGACCTGGACGACAGGCGAAGGAAAGAACTCGCGGATGTCGCCGAGCCAGCGCGATACTTTCGGCGAGGATGCACCGAGCCCGCCGCGCCCCTTGCGCCCCTCGGATTCGTAGAGGACCGACAGCGCGCGGCTCAGGCGCTGGTCCCGCTCGCCGAGACCCTCCATGTCGTCGTCGCCAAGTGCCAGCTTCCAGCGTCGGATACGTTCAGAAGTCATGCGCGTCCATTCCCAGGATCGTCTTCAGCAAAGGCAGCGCCCGTTCGAAGGCAGGGTTGTCCTCGATCACATCAGGCGCGGCCGATCGTTCCTTTCTTCCACCGGCGATGCGTTCCATGATCCGCTTGCGGCCGACCGCATCGAAACCGGTCAACGCACGCCGGAAGAGCGGCAGGCTCTCCACGAAAACCTCTTCGTCCAGCCCGCAGAGCCATTCGTCGATGAGGAAGAGCAGCGTCTGATCCTGGATCAGCACCTCCGCAGACCCCGAAATGAAGGCTTCGATGAAGGCGCCGGCCCGTGTGGGGCTCTCGCCCACGATCTGCCGCGAGAAGGCAGCCGAGATTCGCGGCTCGTCCCAAAGACTAAGGTCATGCAGACGGCGGAGACTGACGCCCACGACCGGCGCCGCCGCCTGCTCGTCGTCGACCAGGAGGGCGAGCTGGCGCCGCCATTCCTCGAGCAGCGCGGGATCGCCAAACAGGCCAAGAGCTTCGTCATAGGCGCGCATGGCGATGATGCGCTGAGATGCGGCATCATCGTCCAATTGGCGAGAACCGATCCGGACGCCGGCATTGACTTCGA
Source organism: Rhizobium sp. M1 (assembly GCF_002531805.1). Classification (NCBI taxonomy): domain Bacteria; kingdom Pseudomonadati; phylum Pseudomonadota; class Alphaproteobacteria; order Hyphomicrobiales; family Rhizobiaceae; genus Rhizobium; species Rhizobium sp. M1. The sequence continues at coordinate 48,870 of NZ_NWSW01000024.1, forward strand.
CGCTGAGTGCGGCGATCAGCGCGCGAAGCTCCGGCTCCGGCAGCTTGCGGGCGGTTCCGTAGCGGACAATGCGCACGAGCGGCGCGACCGCGTTCATCAGATCGGTGATGTCATTGTTCTGCACGGCGGCGGCCTGCAGAAGATCGATACAGGCGCTGGCAGCTTCGGGAAGATCGGCAACCAGCGCGCCGCGCACCAGTTCCGAAAGCGCCGCGATGCCGTTCGCGTTTCTGCCTCGATCGATCGTCGCCGCCGCTGCGGCCTGTTCGATCGTCAGGCCCCAGACAAGCGCCTCCGCCAGCCCGACGGACATGTCCGGCGACCATGCGAGGCTCCAAATCTCGCGGTAGGTTCCGCGCCCGGCCTCCGCGTCGATCAGCCGGCCCCAATGGACGCCGATCAGGTTGAGGCGGTGCAGGAAGGTCGATTTGAGCAGCCCCGCCTCGCTTCGCAGATCGAGCTTGATCTCGCTTGCCGTTTCTTCCGGCTTCAGCCGCGTCCTGCGGCACCACAGCTCGAAATCCTTGGCGAGCGGCATTTGCGGCACCGCTTCGTCGATCTCGCCGATCCGGCTGCCGATATAAAGCTTGCGCTCGATCATCGCGAGCGGGATGTCGTCGCCATGGCATAGGCTGGAAAGCGAGGCATCCCGCATTTCGGCCAGTCCGGGCACGCTCAGCCCCCGCATGCTGGCGAGCCCGAGCGCAAGGCGGGCCGCCTCAATGGCTGAGGCTGTCGAAGCGTCAAAACCTTCCTGCCGCAAAAGAGCTGCCGTCCGCGCCTGCCAGACGGCGGCAAAGGCTTCCGGCCCGTCATGACGATCGCTGGAATAGAGGCTCCAGAGATGCCGATACCAACCGGGCGAAATGACGCCTGCGCCATAACCGGACGCGTAGCTCAACCGCCCGTCACTCCAGGGCGCCCAGGTCGCCTCCACCTTCACCTTCGGCAGATCCTTGACGATGGCGCGGTCCTCGGCGACCGTTGTCTCGGCGCGCAGCCCGCCCACATGCCAGGCGCCGATCACGACCGCGACCTCGCCGTCATGCTGCTTCAGCGCATCCCGGATATGCCCGCGCATGAAGGCCTCACGGCGCTTTTCGCGCAGCCATTCGGCATCGCTCATGCCGCCCGCATCCGCCTGATGCTGACGCGCTTCCGTCATTGCCGCTTCTATGGCGGCGAAAATTTCGAGCGGCGACTGGCCGCTGCCGTGCTGTTCGATCAATCCGTTCCAGAAGCTTTCGCCATCACCATATCCGGCGGCCTCGGCAAGCAGATCGAGAGGGTCGAGGCGGATCGTGGGGGCTTCCGAAACGCCCTCCTCCGGATCTTCGCCCTCGCTATTTTCTGCCAACTCCGCCGCCTTCCTTTCGAGGGCGGCAAGCCGTTCCTCCCGGGCCGCTTTGGTCAGCGCCAGGGACACGGCGGCCGGCCAGTCGATGAAACGGACAGGACGGCCGTGAGCAAGCGCCCATTGCATGGCCACCCATTCCGGAGAGAATTCAGCAAAAGGCGCGAAGACGGCATTGGCGGCCTCATCGGCCGCGTAAAACAGCATGGCCAATGGCGGCTTCATGCCAGGCAGCGCCGCATGCTGGATCAGCGCATCGCCTTCCGTCGACCCTTCGATCAGCACGCAGGCGGGATCGAGCGCGTCGAGCGCGCCCTTCAGAAGCGCCGCCGAACCCGGCCCGTGATGGCGGATGCCGAAGAGATGCGCCTTCCGCTTCATGGTTCAGATCACCTCGCGGATGGCCTCGTAAAGATCGCGCCAGCCGTCGCGGGTGCGCACCACGGTTTCGAGATATTCCGACAAGGCGACGCCATCCTGCACCGGATCCTTGACGACCGCGCCGACAATATTGGTGGCAAGCGCATTGGCATCGATGCGGCCATCGCCGAAATGAGCGGCTTCCGCCCAGGCCGAAACGCCGACGGAGATCGCCTCGGCGGTCGACAGCGTACCGGTCGAGGTCTTCAGTTTCGTCTTGCCGTTCAGGGTCTTGCCGTCCCGAATTTCACGGAACAGGGTAACGACGCGGGCGAGTTCCTTGTCCGCGGGCTGGATCGGCGGCAGACTGAGGTTGGTGCCGATCTCGCCGACGCGCTTCACGACGATCTGGGTCTCCTCTTCGAGCGTGTTCGGCGATGGCAGGACCACGACGTTGAAACGCCGCTTCAGTGCCGAGGAAAGCTCGTTGACGCCCTTGTCGCGATTATTGGCCGTGGCGATGACGTTGAAGCCGCGTTCGGCATCGATCGCGATATCGAGCTCCGGCACAGGCAGGATCTTTTCCGAAAGAACCGTGATCAGCGTGTCCTGCACGTCGGAGCCCATGCGGGTCAGTTCCTCGAGCCGGAGCAGCGTTCCCTCCTCCATCGCCCGCACCAAAGGCGTCTTGACCAGCGCCTCCGGCGACGGCCCCTTGGCGAGCAGCAAGGCATAGTTCCAGCCATAGCGGATTTGATTTTCGTCCGTGCCGGCTGTGCACTGGATCAGGCGTTGCGAAGAACCTGATATCGCCGCGGCCAGATGTTCGGAAACCCAGGATTTCGCCGTCCCCGGCAGGCCAAGCAGCAGCAGCGCCCGGTCCGTCGCGAGCGTGGCGACGGCAGTTTCGATCAGTCGCCGGTTGCCGACGTATTTGGCCGATACCGGCGTTCCATCGGATGCCTTTCCGCCAAGGAGATAGGTAACGACCGCCTGCGGAGAGAGCTTCCAGTTGGCGGGTCGGGGACGGTCGTCGCCCTTCGCAAGGGCGGCCAGTTCGCCAGCGTAGATCTGCTCTGCAGGACGGCGAAGTTGGGCTTCAGGCATTTGCGGTCTCCAGGCTGTCCATGAGGTCGAGGAAAAGAATGGCATTGCTGCTTTTGGCGGGATCGAGCCCGGCAAGCTCGGCGCGCAGCGTCGAACGCATCGATGACGGGCACATGACGGCCATGCTGTCGGCGATATCGGCTTCGAAGCGCCCACTGTCCCCGCGCAACGCCTGCCACGGCTTGGAGCGCAGGATATCGCCGAAGACGTTTTCCGTCGTCTGCCCTCCCAGCCATTGCGCCATCCCCCGCATCGCCCAAGGCGACGTGTCGGCCGCCCACCTGTTCGGCCGAAAGATGTATTCGATCCAGAGCTGCCGCATATCAGCGGGATAATCCGCCAGTATTTCGCTATCGAGCTGGTGAAAGGCCTCCCAACCATTGAGGAGATGGCGCTCGGTGATCAGCTTGACGATATCCAGCCGCTTATCCTGCGTCGCCATGAAAAGCAGTGCCGCCAAGAGGTCGCCTTGCTTCTCGGCGGCAGCCACCACGCCATCTACCGTCATCGACAAGGCGTCGGCCAGAACCTCCAGACCGACTAAGCCGAAGGTCTCGTTGAGCCAGCTCATCTTTGTAAAATCTCGGACGGTGGCGGGCACGTCGAGCGACAGGGCCGTCTTCTTGAAAATCAGCCCGGTCTGGGAAACCTTGATGCGTTCCAGGGCGGCGCGCAAAGCCGGATTGTCCCCTTCGAACCCCGGCAAGCGGACGAGCAGCCTCTGAGCGAGCTCGCGAACGCGTGGCGCGCGATCCTTCTCCAAGCTCCTCAGAAACGGCGCATCTGCTTCCGACAGATTTTTCCAGAACGCGGCGAGAAGGCGCACGCGGCTATCGGCATTCTCCGACGTCCAGGCTGCCTCGACCATCGCCCGCGCAGCATCCGGATCGGAAGCTCTGCGGCCGTTGATGTAGCCAGCTTTCACGGCTGGCGTCGCAAGCATCCAGGTGTCGTCACTCAGGCTGTCGGGCGCGAAGTAATTCTGCTTCTGCGCGACCGGCGTTTCACGCTCGGAAAAGGCAAGCGCTTCCGCTCCGAGATTTTCGGCGTGGGCTTTCACAAACGGTTCGAGCCTGGGCAGATCGAACGGATGCAGCCGGAGCCTCTTTTCGGCAAGCTTTTGGACGATTGCCGCGGACAGTTGACCCGACGCCTGGTTCTTGCCGGAAAGCAGCCGAAGCAAGAGCTTCCTTGCCGCGTCCGGCAGGATTGCCGCATGATCGGTGATAGCCTCCTCGGTTTGGAACTGTCCCGGCGGAGGCGGACGGTCGAACCGCAATGCCTGGCCAGCAAGCGCCAGCGCCTGCAGCGGATCGGTGGCGCCGATACGATCGAGTGGCAACCCGCTCCGGGTACCGGACAGAAGCTTCGGCAGGATCTCGCTCTTCAGGCTGGTCAAGCTCATGCGGTCCACCGTCCAAGCGCCGTTTCAGACCAGCAGAGCGTCAGCTCGGTCCCATCCCAAAGCCCGGCGCCATCGATCGCTTCGAGTTGCAGGAGCGGCCAGCTTGCCGCCGATTGCGATTTCGCAAGCGGAAGACTGATCCCATGGCCGCTGAGGTGGATGGTTTCGCCCGAGCGCCTGAGCCGCGCGCCGCGAAACATGACCGGATAGTCGCCGAGCCAGGGTTTTTCGGTCAAGGCCTCCTCGTAAAGGCCATAGGCGTCGGCGAGATCGTGCGGCGGAAGCGCCAGCGCAGCGTCGGACATGACGCTGCCGGTTGCCTGGCTGGCGATCAGCGCCCGCAATGGCACGCTCGACGGATAAAAGATCAATTCAGCTTCGAAAGTATCGCCAACGCTGTAGCCGCTTGAGGAGGCGCCCGTCGAAACCGGGACGTATTCGATGAGCACCGCATGCCTGTCGCTACCGTGAAGCCAGGTCTCGATTCGGCGGAGCTTATCCGGCTGCACCTCGCTGCGGGTCGCCCAAACTCGCCAGGCGCCGGAAACGCGTAGCGCCCGTTCATCCTCGAGCAGCGCTTCACGCGTGACGTTCCAGCCCATCATCTGCCTGAGATCCTGGCGCAACGGCTCGGACAGGCTATCCTGGCGCCGATAGGCCTCGGCCAGGAGATGCAGGGTAGCGAGTTCCTGAATGGCAGCAATCGGGCGGGCAGCCTCCGCGCAGGCGAAAAGCCGCGCCGGAATGGTATCGACCCGGAGCGCCAGGCCGGAGGCCTTGGCGTCAAACAGGCGCTGAGCCATTACCCGGCAGGTAGCCGTTGCCTTGGTCGGAAAGGCGGCGAAACCAGCATCCATCTGGTCGGCAATCCAGGTATTGAGTTCGTCGAGGCCGTTGGCGATGGACGTCTCGCGCTCAAGCCGGTTGCGTTCCCGAGCCGCCGCTACGCGGGCCTCCGCCTTCGGATCAACCACCGCCCCGATTTCCTCGGTCGCCGCGATCGACGCTTTGGGTTTATCGGCGCCGGCTGCTGGAGCGCCCGCATAAGGTCCGCGTCGGCGCGACAGCCAGTCGTTGACCCAGTCCGGCGCCGTTCCGATCGCAAAATCGACCTTGCCGTCAGCGCGCATCCACATCAAGGCGAGCGAATGCTTGCAGGGAAACTTCCGGCTGGGGCAACTGCATTTGTAGCCGGCATCCGGTTCGGTGACGGAAATTCTGTAGGGCGTGGCGCCGGAGCCTTGGCATTCGCCCCAGATGAGGCCCGATCCGTCCTGGGCGAGCGTCGGCCAGCTCGAGGGTTTGAGAAGCTTCTTGGCTGCGGCGAGCGAGCCTTGATCCGGGGCAAGCTCTTCTATCTTTGCCAAACTCAAACTCAATGGAACCCCCGACTCGGCCACATTCCACTATCGCGCGTTTTCTGGCATGGCATAGCAGAAAGTGCAACGCCTGCCCGGCGCAACAACCCGTCATGGAATCACTCTGCTTCAAACGAGTGGGATATTCTCGCGAAAGATGATCCGTGGCTCGATATTCTTCAAGGACAAGGTCGGCGTGCTTGCCGCGATCGAGCCGAGGAGCCTTATGACAACCTGCTCGCCGATCAGGCGCGCATTCTGGTCGATCACGACGTCGATCAGATCTTCTGCCAGCCATGCCCGCGTCGCGTCAGTGAGGTCATGCATGATGACGAAGGGACGCTTGTTTCCTTGCGCTGCTTGCAGAACTTCGGCGATGCCGGCCCTGCCTGCGCCGACGCAATAGACGCCGACGAGATCGTCGGTGTCGCGTAGCATCCGTTCCATGGCCGGCTGGGACAGCTTGTTCTCGTCACGGGTTTCGATGGCAGGAAGGATCGTCAGATGCTTGAATTGCTCCTCCAGCAACGTCCGGAATCCATATTCCCGCTGCTGGTGTCCGTGGAGCGTTCGCGAGCCGAGGAACAGTCCTATCGATCCCTTCTTCTCACGCGACGTGAGGCCCATGATCAGCGCCGCGGTTCGCCCCGCCACCAGATTATCGACGCCGACGAAGGCAGAACGTGGGGTCGAGAGAACATCCGTCACTAGGGTCACGACGCGGACGCCGGATTCGCACAGGCGCCGGATCGCATGCCGCGTCTTCGGGTGATCGACGGCAATCACGCCGACGCCGTTGGTCCGAAGCGGAAGACCTTCCAACGCCGCTACGAGCGCGTCAGGGTCGATGCCGTCGAGTGCCGTGACATTGCACGACGCCACGAGCGGCAGGGATGACGCGAAGGTGGTGATCTTCCTGGCGACGTCCTGCATGAATGAGTTGTGCGCAAAGGGGATGAAGAACTCCAGATGTGCGGGGCGCGAGGGCAAGGGAAGCATCCCCTCGGTCGGCAGATAGCCCAGTTCCTTCGCGGCGCGAAACACCCTCTGGCGATTGGCGGCGCTGACACCACCACGGTCGTTCAATGCTCGATCGACCGTTGCAGTCGAGAGGCCAGCCTTCCGGGCGACATCGGAAATCGTCGTTTTCTTCATGATCCTTCCCTTCGCGCAGTTGAGGGAAATGCCGTTTTTTCACATCAAAAGATGAGGTTAATCACATCATATCCCACCTGCAGCATAAGTAAGGACCGCGAAATGAAGTGAGCGTCTCAAATACAATAATTACCAAGAGTTCCGCTGAAATCCAATCAATATGGGAGGAGGAAACTGATGTGATTTGATGTGATATTGAGTTGCGAAGCTTCTGTCGACAGCCCAGTTTGGCATCAGCAGGGTCATTACAACATCACGGGTAGCAGGCCGAGGATCGGCAGATCTCGCAGCGGCCCGGCGTGATGAATATGGATGTAGGGGCGAACGGGTGATGTGTCCGGAGCGATCCGAGGTGCCGGCGGCAATACAGGTGAACGGCCTGAGCGGGACCGGTCAGTCGCTTTCAGCGCAGCATTTGCTCCCGCCACCGGAGATGATCGCATGAGCGCCAATTCGGCCGATAGCGAAACATGCGGGCCGTCTGCCGCCCTCCCCCGCGACTACGGTTTGACCGGTGCTTCCGCCAGACAAGCCGTCGAGGCGGGCCTGGTGGCGGCCGAATGGTATCACACCGAAGTGCCGCGCAAGCTGATGAAGGAGTTGATGCAGCGCAGCGACCAGCCAGCGATCCGCGACACGATTCTATGGGCAGTTCTCCACGTGGCTTTTGCCGCTGGCGGCATCTGGTTCTGGGGCAGCTGGTGGGCGGTGCCGTTCTGGTTTGCCTATGGGGTGATGTATGGCTCGGCCTGCGATGCACGCTGGCACGAATGCGGCCACGGCACCGCCTTTCGCACGCGCTGGATGAATGACGTGCTTTATCACATCTGCTCGTTTCAGGTGGCACGCAACCCGGTGAACTGGCGCTGGAGCCACGCCCGCCACCATACCGATACAATCATTGTCGGCCGAGACCCTGAGATCGCCTGGATGCATCCAATTGCGCTGACGCTGAAAGCGCTGGCCTATACCGGCGTGGTCGAGGTCTGGCAGAACCTCAGGACGCTGGCGCGTAATGCGGCCGGGGCCCTCTCGCCGGACGAGAAGGACTATGTGCCCGAGAGCGAATGGCCCAAGGCGATGTTCTGGGCGCGGGTGCATATGGCAATCTACGCAGCCGCTATGCTGACCAGCATCGGCATGCTCATCGCCGGTGCCGGTTGGAAGGCGGCGATCCCGCTTCTTCTGATCGGCGGTCCGCGCATCTATGGCTGTTGGCATATGGTGATGACCGGGCTCCTCCAGCACGGCGGGCTCGCAGAGGACGTGCTCGACCATAGGCTTAATTCGCGCACCGTCCATATGAATCCCGTCAGCCGCTTCATCTATTGGAACATGGGCTATCACGTCGAACACCACATGTTCCCGATGGTGCCTTACCATGCGCTGGCAAGGCTGCACGAGGCGATCAAGCACGACCTGCCGCCCGCCAACACCTCGATCTGGGCCGGCTATCGCGAGATGTTTCAAGCGATTATGCGGCAGAGACGGGAGCCCGGCTATTATCTCAAGCGTGCCTTGCCGCAAGGGGCGAAGCCTTATCGCGAAGAGCTGCATGCGGCTGTGCCGGAAAGGTCCCTCGCATGATCGCCCCGCCATCAGAGATGCCCATTGAACATGGAAGCGAGGACCATATGCCCTGGATTGCTGCCTGCGCCGAAGACGACATCGAAAAGGAAGACGTTTTGGGCTGGGTCCATGGCGGACGGAGCTTTGCAATCTTTCGCAGCCCTGACGACGAATTCTTTTGCACCGATGGGCTCTGTACCCACGAGCAGGTGGAGCTCTCAGACGGATTGGTGCTCGACTATGTGATCGAGTGTCCCAGACATAATGGCCAATTCGACTATCGAACGGGAGAGGCCAAGCGCTCGCCTGCCTGCGAGAACCTGCGAACCTATTCCGTCCGGCACGAGGGCGGGCAAGTCCTGGTGTTGGTCGAATGACAGAGTTGAGAAAACAGGAGAGCCGGGGCGCCGCATCACGCCGTTTGCCGACGGTGGCGGACCTGTGCGCCTGGAAAGGCCGGCGCCAGTTGACCATGCTGCGCTATTTCAGCCTCGATGAGGCGGCAGCCGCCGAAGCGGCGGGGATCGATATCGCCTCGGTGCCGGCCGAGATCGTCCTTGATCCACGCTACCGCGCGGTTGCGCCGACGGTCTTCTCGATGACCGGGCAGACCCATCTCGAGATGGGTACCCCGGACGATTATCTGCGCTGGTGCGGCAATGCGCTGAGCCGCGGCGCCGACGCGGTCTACTGTTCGGGCTCGCTGAAGACGGTCGAAAAGCTCTCCCGTGAATATTTTCCCGTCGTTGGTCACGTCGGGCTGGTTCCTACCCGCGCCACCTGGACCGGTGGCTTCAAGGCCGTCGGCAAGACTGCCGAGGCGGCGTTGCGGCTCTTCAAGGAAGTCAAAGCCTATGAGAGCGCCGGTGCCTTCGCGGTCGAAATCGAAGTGGTGCCCGCAGAAGTCGCAGCCGAGATCAGCAAACGGGTCGAAATCCTGTTGTGGTCGATGGGTGCCGGGGCTGGCTGCGACGCGCAGTATCTCTTCGCCAACGATATACTGGGCTACACCGAAGGTCACGTCCCACGCCACGCCCGAACCTATCGCGATTTCGGTGCGGAATATGCGCGGCTGCAACGCGAGCGGATCGCAGCTTTCACCGAATATGCCGCGGACGTCGCCGGTGGGGCCTTCCCGCAGGATTGCCATCTGATCCGCATGGATCCGCGCGAACTGGAGAAGTTCATCGACGGGGTCGATCGGCAATGAGGAGGCCGCCCGCCGCCACGTCGCGCGTCATACAACAGCTTTCACCGGCCGGGAGGAGCTAGAGACCGGCCAAACCAAAGGGAGGAAACGGGACATGCTGAGACGGACTTTTCTGGGCGCGGTGGCCGCATTGGCGCTGATGCCGGCAGCAGCAATGGCGCAGAGTGCGGCGAACAAAACCTTTTACTGGATATCGCACGGCTCCCCGACCGATCCGGTCTGGACCTACTTTCTTCAGGGTGCCGAGAAATTCGCTGCCGATACCGGCGTGAAGGTGAACACGTCCTTCCATTCGAATGATGTACCGAGCCATCAGGAAGCCATCCGCGCCGCCATCGCCGCCGGCGCGAACGGCATCTGCACGACGAGCCCGGGGCCTGGCACCTTGGTGGATGTTGTCAACGAGGCCAACCGGGCCAACATCCCGGTCATCAACTTCAACACCAAGGACCCGGCGCCGGCCTGGAGAGCCTATGTCGGCGTCGACCTCAAGGTCGTCGGCCGCACCTGGGCACAGTATCTGGTCGACCATAAGTTGGTGAAGAAGGGAGATTTCGTCTGGATGCCGCTCGAAGTTCCGGGTGCAGGCTACGGCGAAGAGGAATCGGCGGGTGCCGACGAAGTGTTCAAGCCGCTCGGGATCACCTGGGAAATCCAGGATGCGTCCTACGACCAGGCCGAGGCCATCAACCGGATGACCGACTACGTGACCGCCAACCGTAAGAAGATCAATGCCGTCATCGGTCTCGGCGATCTCGTAACCGGCTCCGTCAAACGCGTGTGGGATCAGGCCGGCATCGCCAAAGGCGAGATTCCGGTGGTGGGATGGGGCAACTCGTTGGATACGACCACAGAGGTCAGCGAAGGTTATGTGAATGCCGGAATGTGGCAGGATCCGTTGGCAACCTCATACATGTGCCTCTCGGCGCTCATGTCTGAAGCGAGCGGCATCCCGATCAACTTCGACATCATCACAGGCGCACTCTACGAGGCCGATAAGGCGCCGTTCTACGCTAAGATCATGGGCGGCAAATAAGCATGCCATCCCGGCATCCGCGGTACCTTGCCGCGGATGCCTGTTCCAGCCCCAACGCGAGAGTCCACAATGATCGAGCAAAGCAGCGACGCTCTTACCCCGCAACGTGACAGGCCTAGCGTGGTCAGGACGTTTATCGCCTATCCGGAATTCGGGCCTTTCGTCCTTCTGATCGCGATGCTCTTCGTTTTCACGGCGATCAACCCCGCCTTCCTGTCGCTGATCAATGTCGGCAATGCCCTGACTTTCACCGTCGAACTCGGCCTCATTGCGCTCGCAATGACCCTTCTGATGACCGCGGGGGAATTTGACCTTTCGGTCGGTTCGGTCTTCGGCTTCGCCCCCGTGGTGATGTGGACTTTGTTCAATGCGGACGTGCTTCCCTTACCGCTGGCGTTCCTTGCGGGAATAGCCGTCGCTCTGGCGATCGGTCTTTTCAACGGTCTGTTCGTCACCCGTCTCGCTATCCCTTCATTCCTGGTGACGCTGGGTACGCTGCTGGTCATCCGCGGCACGGCCTTGTGGCTGACGGCCGGCTTTCCGCAGCGCACCTGGGACGCCGAAGAGCAGTGGTTGGCGCAATTGCTGGTCGGCGACTTCTATATCGGCGACCTGCGCGTTTTCATGAGCCTCATCTGGTTCGTGGCGCTAGCGTTGGGGCTACACTACGTCCTGACCCGCACCCGGTTCGGCAACTGGATCCAGGCGACCGGCGGCAATCCCAATGCTGCCCGAAACCGCGGGGTGCCGATCGCCAGGGTCAAGGTCATCCTGTTCATGCTGTCCGCCGCAATGGCGGCCTTTGCCGGCATCGTCTCGTCGATCCGCGTCTCGGCCGCCAACCCCAATGCCGGAACCGGCTACGAACTCGAGGTCATCGCGATGGTGGTGATCGGCGGCACCGTGCTGAATGGCGGCCGCGGGACAATTCTTGGAACCCTGCTCGGCGTCCTGATCCTGCGACTGATGCGCAACGGGATCGTCCTGATCGGGGTGCCCGGTCTCGCCTACAATATTTTCATCGGTGCGATCATCCTGGCGATGATGGCGCTCCATGCCGGCCTTGAGCGCCGGCACAATACGGGGGTCTGAGGATGAGCGGTACCGAAACCCTCGTCGAGATGCGACACATTGAGAAATTCTATGGTCGCGTCCACGCTTTGCGCGATGTCAACCTCACCATAAGAAAGGGCGAGATCGTCGGCCTTCTCGGCGATAACGGCGCGGGCAAGTCCACCCTGATCAAGGTGCTGTCGGGCGCGGTTCCCTACACGTCCGGCCAGATCTTCATCAAGGGCCGCGAAGTGCGGTTGCGCAGCACCAACGACGCGATCGCGAGCGGCATCGAAACCATCTACCAGGACTCCGCCCTGGTCCCGCAGCTTTCCATTGCCCGCAATCTCTTTCTTGGACGGGAGCTCAGAACAGGCCCCCGCTTCCTCGACCGGCTGGATCAGGAGCGGATGAACGCGGTTGCCGCCGATCTTCTGAAGCGAGTCGGAATTTCAAAGAACATTCCGCCCACTACGCCGATCGGATCGCTTTCCGGTGGGGAACGGCAGGCGGTGGCAATCGCGCGCGCCATGTATTTCGACAGCGACCTCATCGTCCTTGACGAACCCACCAACAATCTCGGTGTCGCCGAAACCCAGGGTGTGCTGCGTTTCGTGCGCGAGGCACGCGACACCGGCCACTCCTGCATTTTCATCGCGCACAACATCCATCATGTCTTCCAGGTGGTGGACCGCATGGTGGTGATGCGACGCGGCACCGTCGTCGCCGACGATCTAAGCCCCGCTACCTCATCGATCCAGGAGGTCGAAAATATCATCACCGGCGAACATATCGCGGCATGATCGAGATCCGTGCCAAGGGAATCCGTTTCGGCTTCGATGCGCGGACCGGTCTCCTCGACGGCTTTACCGTGGAAGATGAGGGGCACGAAATCGCTCTGCTGCACCGTGCGCCCTGGGTCGGCACGGAGGAGATAATGCCGCCCGGTACGCCGCCGCATCTGATGGTGCTCGGCGGCGATTTCTTCTGCGCACCCTTCGCAGGCAGCCAAGAGGGATCACCCCTTCATGGCTGGACCGCCAATTCGCCCTGGGATGTGGTCGAACAGGAGGCCGGGCGGCTGCGGGCCAGGCTGCAGCGCACCGTCTGCGGCGCGACCGTCACCAAGGAGCTCGAGGTTGAAGACGGGCACGCCTGGGTCTATCAGCGCCATGTCTTCGCCGGCGGGAGCGGCCGCATTGCCATCTCGAACCATGCCAACGTGTCGCTGCCTCGGGGCGGACTCATCAGTTGCTCCCCCAAATCGGCATGGGAGACGCCGCCGGCGCCGCCCGAAGTCGATTCCGCCCGTGGGCGTTCCGGCCTGCGCTACCCCTCGCGGTCAACGGCGCCCGACCGCTGTCCTGGGATCGACGGATCGGTGGATCTGAGCCGGTTCCCGTGGAACCCGCGGCATGAGGATGTCGTCATCGCCATAGAAGGCCGCGAACACAGCTTGGGTTGGACCGCGGTGACGCGGCCGGTCGAGGGAGATCTGTTCCTTTCCCTCCGGAATGCCCGCCGGTTGCCCATGACTATTTTCTGGCATTCCAACGGCGGCCGCGACTATCCCCCGTGGTCGAGCCGACACTTCGGCTGTTTGGGGGTCGAAGAGAGTGCGGCCGCAGCCTTGCGCAGCCACTCCCGCGAAAACGACCTCTCAGGTCCCGGGGCTCTCACCCTCGTCCGGGACGGGGAAGCCGAAGCAAGGCATGCCATAGGCGCCATCTCGTGGCCATCAGGCGAGCGCGTCGAGGATATTCGTGTGGTGGACGGTGCCATAGAAGTTTGCGGCGATCGAGGAGGGTTCCGGCGCCTGGCTTTCCGGACGCATTTTCTCGATTGAGGCGAAGGACGCAAGATCGGCGCGTTGGAGCTAAATCGCACTGCTACCCTGCACTCTCAGGCTGCGTGCAGAGCAGTTTCGATGGCAAGGCAAAATGACTTGCCTTGCCCGTTGCCGATAAGCCCGGTCCGGGCGCTACTCCTTCACCGCCCCCGTCATCGACGACACGTAGTAGTCGACGAAGAAGGAATAGAGGATGACGACAGGCAGTGAGCCGAACAGCGCCCCGGCCATCAGCGATCCCCATTCGAAGACGTCGCCGCGCACCAGTTCGGTCAGGACGCCGACCGGAATGGTCTTGTTCTCCGAGGACTGGATGAAGGTCAGCGCGTAGATGAACTCGTTCCACGACAGGGTGAAGGCGAAGATGCCGGCCGAGATCAGGCCGGGCACCGCGAGCGGCAGGATGATCTTGACCAGGATCTGCCAGCGGTTGGCGCCGTCCACCAGGGCGCTCTCCTCGAGTTCGAACGGGATCGAGCGGAAATAGCCCATCAGCAGCCAGGTGCAGAAGGGAATGAGGAAGGTCGGGTAGGTGAAGATCAGCGCCAGGCGCGAGTCGTAGATGCCGAGCTTGAAGACGATGAAGGCGAGCGGGATGAACAGGATCGACGGCGGGATGAGATAGGCGAGAAAGATGACGAGGCCGATCTGCCGCGAGCCGGTGAAACGCACGCGCTCGATCGCATACGCGCCGAAGACCGACGCCACCAGCGACAGCGCCGTCGATCCCACCGCTACCAGCATCGTGTTCCACAGCCAGCCGGGATAGGACGTTTCGAGGAAGAGGTATTTGATGTGGTCGAGCGTCGGCCCGATCACCCAGAAGGGACTGTAATTGTTGTAGTCGGTCAGCTGCTCGTTCGGCTTCACGGCGGTGATCGCCATCCAGTAGAAGGGAAAGAGCAGCACGAAGACGAAGACCGCCATCGGCAGATAGAGCATCACCACGCGGCGCGGCAGCCGGTTCAGGTAGCTCATGCCCTCGGCATTGTCGGTCAGGACCTGATCGGCGGTTTTGAGATTGGTCGACATCGTTATTCCCCCTAATCCTGGCCGCCCTGCTGCCATTTGCGGCGTTGCAGGCCGAAGAAGCTGAACATGATGGCGCCGAGCAGGAAGGGCACCATGGCGACGGCGATGGCCGCCCCCTCGCCGAGCTGCCCGCCCGGAATGCCGCGCTGGAAGGAGAGTGTCGCCATCAGGTGCGTGGCGTTGACCGGCCCGCCCTTGGTCAGCACGTAGATCAGCTGGAAATCCGTGAAGGTGAAGAGCACCGAGAAGGTCATGACGACGGCGATGATCGGCGTCAGCATCGGCAGCGTCACATAGCGGAAGCGCTGCCAGCTCGTCGCGCCATCGAGCGAGGCGGCCTCCTGCAGCGAGGCTGGGATGGTCTGCAGGCCGGCGAGCAGCGAGATCGCCACGAAGGGGATGCCGCGCCAGACATTGGCGACGATGACCGAGATGCGGGCATTGGTGGGATCGCCGAGGAAGTTGATCGGCGCGTCGATCAGCCCCAGCTTCATCAGCGACCAAGAGACGATCGAGAACTGGGAATCGTAGATCCACCAGAAGGCGAGCGCCGAAAGCACCGTCGGCACCACCCAGGGCAGGAGCACAATCGCCCGGAAGAAGGATTTGAACGGCAGGTGCTGGTTCAGAAGCAGCGCCAGCCAGAGGCCGAGCGCGAATTTCAGCGCCGAGGCGATGACCGTGTAGAGAATGGTATTGAAGACCGACAGCCAGAAGACGGCGTCGTCGGCGAGGAACTGGTAGTTCTCCAGGCCGATGAAGATGCCGTCACGGCCGATCCGCGTGTCGGTGAAGCCAAGCCAGACGCCGAGCCCCAGAGGGTAGGTCAGGAAGCAGACAAGAAACACCGCGGCCGGCAGCATGAACAGGAAGCCGAGCACATTGTTATTCTGCATCAGCGAGGAGATCGGTCCACGCGTATCCCCGGATTTCAAGGTCGACATTGCTTGTCTCCAGATTGCATTCAGTTCTTGAGAGACGGACGGCATGCCGGCTGCCGGCATGCCGTCCGCCTGACTCTGGATCAGACGCGGTAGTAGCGGTTCGCCCGGCGTTCGGCTTCCTTCATTGCGTCCTCGGGCGACTTCTGGCCGGTAACGGCGGCAGCATACATGTCGACGAGCACGTAATCGGCCATGGTCGCCGCCGAGGCGTAGCCGAGCGGGCCGGCATAGCCGTTCGGGCGCAGCCTTTCCGAAGCGCGGGCATAGGGCGCGTGGACCGGATCGGCGGTCCAGACCGGGTTCTTGGCGAAGGCCTTGAGCGGCTGGCAGCAATAGGCGCTGGAGCCCTGGATCCAGGCGTTCATCTGGTCGGCTTCCATCATGAACTTGATGTAGGCCTTGGCGGCTTCCGGATATTTGGTGTGCTTGAAGAGCAGCAGCGAACTCGTCTGGAAAAGCTCGACGCTCTTGCCGACCGGTCCGATCGGGAAGTTCGTCGTGCGCATGTCCTTGGCGATCTCGGCGAGCTTCGGATCGTTCTTGGCCGTGTAATAGACCGAGACGCCGTTGGCGATCAGCGATACCTGGCCGGCCAGGAAGGCGCGGTTGTTGTTGACGTCCTGCCAGCTTTCCGTGCCCGGAATGAAGGTTGCGTAGAGCTCCTTGGCGTAGTTGATCGAGGCGAGCGTTTCCGGGCTGTTGATCGTCACCGTGCCGCTTTCATCGACCATCTTGCCGCCATGGCTCCAGAGCAGCCAATGGGCGTAGTTGTTGCCGTCGCCGACCGCCTTGCCGTGCGGGAAGCCGGCGGGCGTGCCCTTCGCCTTCATGGCCTTGCATAGCTCGAGGAAGCCCGCGGTATCGTTCGGAAATTCGTTGAAGCCGGCCGCCTTGACGTGGCTGTCGCGATAGACGACCGCATTGCCGATCGCCGTCAGCGGCATGGCGATGAACTTGTCGTCGCGGGTGGCGTAACCCTTCACGCCGTCGTACCAGCCCTCATATTTGTTGCCGAGATAGTTGCCGAGTTCGGTGAGATCGACCAGCTTGTCCGGATATTGATGCGCGTCGTCGAACCAGCACATGATGAGGTCGGGACCGGAGCCGACATTGGCGGCAACGGCTGCCTTCGGACGGATGTCCTCCCAGCTTTCCTTGTCGATGCGCACTTCCACGCCTGTGGCTTCGGTGAATTTCTTGGTATTGGCGATCCAGGCATCCTCATCGCCCTTCACGAAAGGCGTCCAGCGCAGGAGCCTGAGGCTCGCGCCGCTTTCCGGCGTGTAGGTCGGTTCGGCCTGCGCCAGAGATGGCCTGATGCCGAGACCGGCAACGCCGGCAACGGCTGCCGATGCGGCAAGAAATTCACGTCTCTTGATCGTCATGAGATTCCTCCTCATTGAAACAGCGGGAGCAATTCTCCGGCATCCACCTCCCGCTTGGTGAACGGCGGCCTGGCATCCCCGGGGAGCTTGCGCTCCCGGGATGCTTGCTCTCCGGCGGCAGGGAGAACTCCTCCTCTCCCGTGCCGCCGCCGGATGGCATCAGTCGGTCAACCTCTTGCCGCCTTCGGCATCGAAGAGGTGAACATGCGCGGCGTCGATCGCCACGCGGATGGCTTCACCCGGGCGGGCATCGACACGCTCGCGGAAGACGCAGCTGACCTCGCTGCCGCCGAGGCGGACGGTCAGATGTGTTTCATAACCGGTCGGCTCGATCACCACGATCTCGGCCGGCAGCCCATTCGGATCGAGCGAGATATATTCGGGGCGCAGCCCGTAAACGAGGTCGCGGCCCACAGCGCTCGCAGGCGGATTGGCAACCGGCAGCCGCGTGCCGTTGGCCGCGACGAATTGACCGGGATTTTCCGGATCGAGCCTGCCGTGGATCATGTTCATCGCCGGCGAGCCGATGAAACCGCCGACGAAGAGATTGGCGGGACGGTCGTAAAGCTCGAGCGGCGAACCGATCTGCTCGACGATGCCGTCATGCATGACGACGATCTTGTCGGCCATCGTCATCGCCTCGATCTGGTCATGGGTGACGTAGACGGTCGTCGTCTTCAGGCGCTGATGCAGTTCCTTGATCTCGGCGCGCATGGCGACGCGCAGTTTCGCATCGAGGTTGGAGAGCGGCTCGTCGAACAGGAAAACTTCAGGATCGCGCACGATGGCGCGGCCCATGGCGACGCGCTGGCGCTGGCCGCCGGAAAGCTGGCGCGGATAGCGGTCAAGCAGCTTGTCGAGGCCGAGGATGCCGGCGGCATATTTCACCCGTTTCTCGGCTTCCGCCTTCGGCGCCTTGTTGAGCATGAGCGAAAAGCCCATGTTCTGCTCCACCGTCATATGCGGATAGAGCGCATAATTCTGGAAGACCATGGCGATGTCGCGGTCCTTGGGCGGCAGCGTGTTGACGACGCGCCCGCCGATCTTGATTTCGCCGCCGGAAATATTCTCGAGCCCGGCCAGCATCCTCAGAAGGGTCGACTTGCCGCAGCCCGAGGGGCCGACGAGGATGACGAATTCCCCATCGGCAATATCGATGTCCACCCCCTTGATAACGGGATGCGCGCCGAATGATTTCCGGACATCTTCGAATTGAACGTTTGCCATACTCCCTCCTCCCAGATCATGAGCATTACGCAAGCACTGTATCTATGTCGTTTTCGGCCGGCGGCAGCCCGCCTTCTCACCCCCGCCCGACAAATGGCATCTTTGTCGCCATCACGGTCATGGTCAGCACATTGGCGCTGAGCGGCAGGCCCGCCATGTAGACGACCGCATCGGCAATAAGCGCCGGGTCGATCGTCGCCTCCGCGGCAATACTGCCGTTTGCCTGCAAGACGCCGGCCGCAATCCTCGTCGTCATGTCGCTTGCGGCATTGCCGATATCGATCTGGCCGCAGGCGATGTCGAATTCGCGCCCGTCGAGGGCGGTGGATTTCGTCAGTCCTGTAATGGCGTGCTTCGTCGCCGTGTAAGGTGCGGAATTCGGGCGCGGCGTGGTGGCGGAAACAGAGCCGTTATTGATGATGCGCCCGCCGCGCGGGTTCTGGCTCTTCATCAGCCGGAAGGCCTGCTGGGTGCAGAGGAAAGCGCCGGTGAGATTGGCGGCGACGATGGCGCTCCACTGCTCAAAGGAAACCTCCTCCAGCGGCACCCCCGGCACGGTGACGCCGGCATTGTTGACCAGGAGGTCGAGCCGCCCGTATTTTTCCAAGATCGCATCGAAGAGCGCGCGAACGGAGTCCGGATCGCCGACATCGGCGGAAACCGCGAAGAACTCCGCGCCGGTTTCGCCACCAAGCTCGGTTGCCGCCTTTTCAAGCACGTCGGCCCGCCGTCCTGAAATGACGACCGTGTAGCCGGCAGCGCCGAGCCCCCGCGATATGGCACGCCCGACGCCGGTGCCGCCGCCGGTGACAAGCGCGATCCTTGCCTCTCCGCTGGCCGATATGCTCATGCGATCCTCCCGCCCAGTTCATCCTCAATATGCACCTTCAGGATCTCGTCAAAGCTCGTCTCCGCCTTGAAGCCGAGCGAAGACGCTCTCTCGGCGTCGAACTGGGTCGGCCAGCCGGCGACGATGCGTTCGATCACCGGATCGGGCACGCGTTTGATGAGCGCGACCGCCTTGTCGCCGGCCACGCGGCGCAGCGCTTCGATCTCTTCGGAGACCAGCGCGGAAAGTCCCGGCATGGTGAGGTTGCGCCGCGCCCCGATCCGTGCCGTATCGATCGTCGCGGCATGGACGAAGAAGCCGACGGCCGCGCGCGGACTTGCAAACCAGTGCCGCACGTTGTCGCTGACCGGCAGCACCGCTTCCTTGCCGACCAGCGGTTCGCGCAGGATATTGGAGAAGAAGCCCGATGCC
This sequence comes from Rhizobium sp. M1, assembly GCF_002531805.1. Classification (NCBI taxonomy): domain Bacteria; kingdom Pseudomonadati; phylum Pseudomonadota; class Alphaproteobacteria; order Hyphomicrobiales; family Rhizobiaceae; genus Rhizobium; species Rhizobium sp. M1. Next base: position 68,175 of record NZ_NWSW01000024.1, read on the forward strand.
GCCTTGTTCGGTGTGCCGGGCCGCACGCAGATGGTCGGCAGCCGGATGCCGATGCCGTCGAAAATGCCGCGGCGGGAATAATCTGCGAGCAGCAGTTCGGCGATCGCCTTCTGGGTGCCGTAGCTCGTCAGCGGCGTGGTGAAGAATTCGTCGGGAATGACCTCGGGAAACGGTGTGCCGAAGACGGCGATCGAGGACGCGAAGACGAGGCGCGGCACATAGGGGTTCGTCAGACCGGCCTGGCGGATCGCATCGAACAGGGCGCGCGTGCCGTCGAGATTGACGGCGTAACCCTTGTCGAAATCCGCTTCCGCCTCACCCGAGACGATGGCGGCGAGATGAAAGATCAGCTCCGGCCGGCCTTCGATCAGCCTGTCGGCGGCGCCGGCACCGGCGAGGTCGACCGTCAGCGCCGTCGAGACCGGCCGGAGCGCTTCCGGCACCGGCGGCTGAAAGGCGTCCACCAGCGTCAGCCGGGTGACGGGCCGGCCGAAAGCCAGCGGCTCGCGCGCGATCTTCTCAACCAGCTTGCGGCCGACCATACCGGCTGCGCCCAAAATCATCACATGCATGGCGGCTCTTCCTCCCGTTCGGCCGGTGTCGTCGGCAAGATCGCGCTGCTCGTCGCATTGTCCTGGCGGTCAGTGCCTGTCGCAGCTGGCGGCGCGATCGGAATCTGTCCGATCGAATTCAGATAGGTCTGCAACCCGCAGGTCAAGCCGGCTTGGCTGACCCGCAGATCCTCGCAGTCAAATATTCGTACGATGCGGGACGCCCGAAGCTGTGTCCGTCCCGTTTCTGCTCCAGGGTTTGATCGTTGGTATCGATACCGGTATCGGTAACAACGCCTATTTTGGTCGCATATGTCAAGTAGTGCGTGTTTTCCTTTTTTGGAAAAGAGCCTATGAATCTGGTGTTGGCCGCTGGCGAGGCAATTCGACTAAGGAATCGTGCGATGCGTAAATCCACACTGGAAGAGGTTGCTGCCGCGGCCGGCGTCAGCAAGATGACGGCATCACGGGCCCTTCGCGGCGCGGCCGACGTCTCCAAGGAGACCCGCGCAAAAGTGCTCCAGCAGGCCGAACGGCTGAGCTATGTCGGCAACCGGCTGGCGCTCTCGCTGTCGTCGCAGCGCACCAACCTCGTCGCCGTCGTCGTTCCCAGCATGTCCAACATCGTCTTTCCCGAGATGCTGGCGGGCATCTCGGCCGGACTGCGGGGATCCGGCATGCAGGCAGTGTTCGGCATCTCCGACTACGATATGGCGAAAGAGCGCGAGATCATCCGCGACATGCTCTCCTGGCGGCCTGCCGCCATCATCGTGACAGGCCTCGATCAGCCGGCGGAAACGGTCAGAATGCTGCAGAGTGCGGAGATCCCGGTGATCCAGCTGATGGACCTCGACGGCACGCCCGTCGATTTCAACGTCGGGCTTTCTCATGGCAAGGCGGGAGAGGAGATGGCAAGAGCGCTTTTGGCGGCCGGCCGGCGGCGGTTCGGTTATATCGGCAGCGCGATCGACAGGGACTTGCGGGCCGGCAAGCGGAAGGCCGGGTTTGAGAAGGCCCTGCGCGAGAGCGGCCTTTCTTTCGTGGCGGAGCGGTTCAACGCCGCCTATTCTTCGGTGGCCCACGGCAAGCGGCTGACAATGTCCATGCTCGCGGCAACGCGCGATCTCGATTGCATTTACTATTCCAACGACGACATGGCGACCGGCGGCGCCTTCGCATGCCTGGAACTCGGCGTTTCCAGCCCCGCCGATATTCTGATTGCCGGATTCAACGGACTTGATGTCGCCCGCGCCCTGCCCGTCAAGATCGCGACCTCGATCTCGCCGCGGCGTCAGATGGGCGAAGCCGCCGCCGCACTTCTGCTTGCTGCGAGCAGAAGTGACGGAAATCCGCCTTCCGAAAAGATCATCGTGTTCGATCCCGAGATTACCGGCGTCGATTAGGCTCCAGCAACCGCTCGTCAACAAAGCCTATCTGCATCCGATCGCGGATGGCTGATGGCGTCTGCGACGCAGATAGACGTCGTCCGGCCGGCGTGCCGCCGAAACACTATCCTATGGCCTGATCGCCTATACTTTGCTCGAGGCCGCCGGCCGCTCCTTCATTCTTGTCGGAACCGAGTGATCGCAACACCTCCTTTCATCGGTCTCGACCGAGCTGTTTTGCCAGATCTGCAAGCATTGCGACCTGCCCCTTGAGAATCTTGATCTCAGCCTCTGCGGTGGGAAACCACTCGGCGCGGTCGACTTCGGGAAAATTCTGCAAACGGCCCGATCGCGGCGGCCATTCGAGCTGAAACTCTGAACTGTGCACCTTCGCGACATCAAGCTCGGCCTCCACCGACCAGACGACGACGATTTTTCCGCCCGGTTGGCGATATTCGCCGAGCGGGGCGAAGGCTCCCTGGATTTCCACGCCGAGCTCCTCCCGCGCCTCCCGAATTGCTGCCGACAGCTCGTCTTCACCGGCTTCGATCAATCCCTTCGGGATCGACCAGGCGCCCTCGTCCTTCTTTGCCCAGAACGGACCCCCGGGATGCACGAGCAGGACCTCGGGCCCCGTCTCGGAAAAGCGGTGGATGAGAAGTCCGGCGCTACGGACCGCCATCGGCAACTCCAGGCATGAGCGTGGCCTTTTCCTCGACAACTTTCCGCGTGGTGGCGCGTTAGGGGTGACAGCCACACAGATGCGCGGAGTATATCATGGCCAAAGGATTTCGTTTCGACCTGCTTGCCAAGAGCGGTTACGTGGCGCGCGGCGTCGTATTTCTGCTTGTGGCGGGCCTGGCCGTGTTCTCCGGCGTTGCCGGCGGACGGCCGGAAACGCAGTCGGCGCTTTCGACGCTGCTCGCACAGCCCTTCGGCCGCGTCTGGGTGGGGCTGATCGGCATCGGCCTTCTCGGTTTCGTGGCTTGGCGGCTGGCCCAGTCCCTGGCCGATTCGGACGGGCATGGCACCGGCGCCAAGGCGATCGCCATCCGCACGTTTCTCTTCGGCAGCGCCGTCGTCTACCTCGGGCTTGCCGGATACGCGCTGGCACACGCGTTCTTCAGCGGTGGCGCAAGCCAAGGCTCGGGTGAGAAGGGATTGGCTCAGTGGATCATGTCGCAGCCGTTCGGTGCCTATCTTGCCGTTGCCGTCGGCCTCGGCTTCATCATCGGCGGGGTCGTGACGGCAGCCAAGGGCATCACCAGGAAATTCGAGCGCTATCTCAGGCTCGCCGATGCCAGCGGCGTGGTCACCACGGTCTGTGTCTACGGCCTCGTCGCCCGCGGCGTCGTCTTCGTGATTACGGGAATCTTCTTCGCCTATGCGGGTTTTCGCGTCGACCCGCAACAGGCGGGCAGCATGGCGGACGCGCTTGAATGGGTGAGACAGCTGCCTTTCGGCTCGATCCTTTATATCGCCATCGCGGCCGGACTGGCGGCCTTCGGGGTCTATAATCTCGTCGAGGCGCGCTATCGCGTCGTGCGCAGCCCGTCCCTTGCCGATGTCAAACATTCGATCCCGACAGCCGGCCATTGAAAAAAACGGTGACTTTCCAACCGGGCGAGCTGCGCCATCTCTGTCAGATGATTTACTTCACCGGCGATACCCATTTTGCAGATCCGCGCGTCCTTCGCATTGACCGACGCCCCTTCCCCGACATGGCCTCGCATGACGTGACGCTGATCCGGAACTGGAACGAAATCGTCGATCCGCAGGACGACATCTGGCACCTCGGCGACGTCATGTCCTTCCGTGGCGGGGATTGTGACCAGCTCCTTTCGATGCTGAACGGGCGCAAGCACCTCATCATCGGGAATAATGACCCGCCGACGACGACGGAGGCGACGGGATGGGCGAGCGTGCAGCACTACAAGGAGATGACGCTGGACGATCATCTGCTGATCCTGTGCCACTACCCGTTCCGCACCTGGAACAAGATGGGCAAGAAATCGATCAATCTGCATGGACATTCCCATGGCCGCCTGAAGCCCCTGCCCCGCCAGTACGATGTCGGCGTCGATGCGAACGGTCTCAGGCCGGTGTCGCTGGACGCCTTGTTGTCAACGGAGCGAGCGCTGTGATCCGGCCGCATCGCGTGATTGGAAACGGATGGAAAGCATGGGCCGGCAGGACGAGATGAAGGCCTGGTTCTCTTCGCTGGAGCCGGTCCAGCCGGTCGAGATGATCGGCTTGTGGAGGGGGGCGGGTATTCCGTCGGATCACCCGCTCAACGGCGTTCTCGAGAACCTTGGCTGGTTCGGCAAGCGGTTTCACGCGGACATGCGCGCGGACGCCCTCCTCTTTCAGTGGCGAGCCGATCGGCTGGTCGCCATCGAACCCGGCTTTTTTCCAATCGGGCTGGCCATCAAAGCCGCACCGTTCGGGCGCACAAGGGTCGCCCGGAGCTGGTTCTCCTATCTGCAGAAGGCATTGCGTGCGAGGGGCACGACCGCGTCCCTTGCGCTTCAGACCTCGGGGGACGGGGTCACCGCCGCAATGCGTTACGACAGGCAGCCGATCGTCGATTGCTTTCGCAGAATGAATGGCCAAGAGCTGGCTGGCATGATGTGCATTACGGGCGACGCCCGTCGTTATTTCTTCAAGCTGCGAAGAATCGATGCCACCGCAGCGACGGCGGGTCGTCGGGAAGCGGCCGCCCTTCACGCGCGCGGGCGGCAAAAACAATCTGACGCCGGGAACAATCTGCCATGCCGACCTGTTGTCCGGAGACGCAAACCAGGGGGGCTGCCATGCGTATGGTCCTGATCGCAACTTTTCTCTTGCTGCCTTGCCTGCCTGTCGGGGCAGTGGCGTCGGAGGTCGGTTTTTTGCAGTCTTTGGCCGGCGACTGGAGCGGGACTGGAAGGGTGCTCACGCGGATTGGCGGCACGAATCTGAAGGTTTCCTGCACCCTCCGATCTGATGCCAGCGCATCCACCGTTTCGATGAACGGGAAGTGTCGCGGCCTAGCGGTTTTCACCAGAAGCTTTTCGGCGACCGTCAAGGCCGCCGGAGAGCGTTATACCGGCAATTATGTCGGGCCGTCAGGACAGCCGTCGAAGCTTGCCGGCAGCAGGAAAGGTGCTGCCCTCAACCTGCGTGTGACCTGGGCGCGGCTGGTCAACGGCGATCGAGACGCAGTTTTGATGATCGAGAAAGTCGGGCAGAACCGGCTTCGACTGCAGACCGTCGACCAAGATCCTGCTTCCGGCCAGCCGGTCGTGACCAGTCGCATCGATTTGCAGCGGCCCTCGACGGCAGAAAGATAGCAGGCCGCTCGCTGCTCCCGGCGGCGCGACATCCCGATCGCTGTCTTGGTTTCAATGCTTTCTGGCGTGATGGTCGCCGCGGGTCGCCCGCTGTTGCGGCAGGGAAAACACACGAGATTCCAAGGGATTGAAGTGTTCACATGAGCAAGCCCGTGCGTCGGCTCACGTATCAGGCAGCCATTCGGATGAGCGCGTCGCAGAGCTGTCGGGTGTCGTAAGGCTTGGGGAAGAAGACGCCGCGCTCGGGCAATTCATCTTTGTCCGGCTGCTTCATGCCGGAGACGATGATGATTTCAACGGGCGGCCAGCGATTGCGGACGGCTTTTGCGAGCTTCAAACCGTCCATCTTTCCCGGCATGTCGATGTCTGTGAACAGGATCCGAATGCCGGGCACGCTTTCGAAAAGCATCAGAGCCTCATCGGCATTGCGTGCTTCGAGCGCCTCCAAGCCTGCTTCCTCGACGATGCCGACCGCCATCATCAGCAGCAGAGCTTCGTCCTCGACCACGACTACCTTGGTTTTCATGTTTCGCTCGCATGCATGTCATCCTTACCCAAAGGGTCAACTTCGCCTCTCGCAACCGGTTCCCCGATCAAAAATATTACTTCGAAGACGAGGCCCCCGGGTCTGTAGTCCGACCTGGACCGCGCCTTCGCCTTCGCCGGGAAGGCCCGTTCTATCAGTATCGAGCCGAAGCCCTTTTTCGTCGGTGTCGAAACCGGCGGCCCATCCGCTTCCGTCCAGACGAGAAGGACGCGTCCGTCATCGTGCTTCCACTCGATGGTGACTGTTCCATTTTCGCTTCCGAGACTTCCATACTTGGTTGCGTTGGTCGCCAGCTCGTGCACCACGAGCGAAAGCGGCAGGGCGACGTCTGCGGGAAGAACCACTTCCGGACCATCCATGCGAATGCGCTCGGCCTGCGAGGCGACGTGGGCACGCAAGGCCGCGGAGACAATCTCCCTGACAGACGAGGCCGATCCCTCGCGCGACAGGATGAGATCATAAGTGCCGGCGAGCGCTGCGAGCCTCTCGGCGAAGGAATTGTATCTTTCCGGATCGGAGCGTGAGAAGGTTTGCCGGGCGATCGCCTGAACGAGGGTGAAGCCATTCTTGACCCTATGCGCCAGTTCTCGGACAAGGAGGCTGCGCTCCTCCTCCGCCTCCTGGCTCTGGCGTCTTCGTTCATCGAGTTCGTCAAGCAGCCGGTCGAAGGTCGCACCGACGACACCGAGCTCGTCCGGTCCTTTCATGCCGGTGCGCGCCGTGGTTTGACCGCTGCGCCACTTTTCCATCACATCCGCGATCCTGGAGATCGGCACGAGGATGAAGCGGTTGCCGATGAAGATCGCAGCGAGGAAGGCAAAAAGCGCACCGCCGACAATGGCGAGCGTATTCATCGTCGTCGCCCGGTTGATCGGCGCGAAAGCTTCCTCCTTGGAGAAGCCGGCGCTGACATAGAGAGGGCTGGAGGGCAGCGCGATCGGGCGATAGCCGAGGATGCGTTCGGTTCCGTCCTGGCTCACCACATCGATCACGTCGGGCTGCTCGGCATGGATCAGGCGCTCAAGCGCATCGGGTACGACGGTGCCGACGAAGCGCTCGGGCGAGGGAACGCGCGCAACGATCGTTCCGTTGCCGTCGGCTATCGTCACCGCGTTGCCGGGAGCAACGCCGCGCTCGGTGATGCGGTTCTGCAGCCAGTCCAGCCGGATTCCGCTGACGATGACGGCCTTCATGGCGTCGCCCTCCATCAGGGGCATGGCGAGCGGCAGGACGGGTCTGTCGACAAGGCGACTCTGCGTATAAGTGCCGACAACGAAAGCCTTGGTCGTGAGCATCTGCCGGAAATAGTCTCGATCGGAGAAGGTCACGCCCTCGGGAAAAGCCATGCTGCCGCAGATCGGCTGTCCGTCGAGCCCGACGACGAAGATGGTGCGGATGTTCGGAATGCTTTCGACAACCGCCTTGAGCGCCGCATTGCAAGCCGGGACGTCGAGCTGCCGGACGGAAGGCATGGCGGCGACGGAGACAAGAAGGGCGTGCAGGCCCTCTATGATCCGTTCGACTTCCGACGAGGCTTGTCTGGCCGCTTGTGCCGCGGATGCGCGCACTTCTTCATTGCGCTGGTGGCGCAGCGCGACTTCGTTGTAAACGAGCATCGCCACCACCGGCGCCAGCGCCGCGACCGCAACTGCGACCAGCTTAAGTCTCATCCTGCTTCCTCTCGGAATAAGGTAGGTAGCATGTTCGAGAGGGTCTGGCCCAGATCACGCGGCCAAACTTGTTTACAAAATATCAACGCAGGAATCCGGACGTCCGCGCGGCAGCCTTGCCGAGTTTCCGATTGCGGCTAGATAGAGCAAAGATGAATGATGCCAAAAGCACGTCCTTCGAAGGTTCTGCAGCCGGGTCCTTTTCGCCGCGGCCGCTGACCGGCGCGATGGGGGATGAGGTCGAACGCCTTTTATCGGGCCGAACGCGCGATATTCGCCTGACGGGCGACCTGCTGCGCCGGTTCGACGAAAGGCTATGGCGCCAGAGGGCGAAAGTCATCCGTTCCTGGATGACATGGGTCGCCTTCGTCGATGTTCTGACGCTGGCGCTGAATGCCATGCTGCTTCCCCGTGAGGTTGCCCTGTTGATGGTCGCCCCGGCCTGCCTGCTGCCGCCGGCGGCGATCCTGACGGCGCTCGTCTGGACCAAGCCGCGCCCGGCAGCGGTTCAACGCGCATCGCTCCTTGGCGGAATGTGCGTCATCCTGCTGTCGGTCGCACTCGTCGGCGTCTTTGCGGGGGGTGAATTCTACGAGCGCCATTTGACCATCATGCTGTTCGTCGCCACGAGCGCTATCACCATCTTCAGCGTGCCGCTCGCCTGGACGATCGCAATCGCCTGTTATGCCCTCTGCCTCTATTTCACCTTTCAATGGTACAACCCGCTCGTGGACGCGGGCAGCGTCATAGCCGGGACCCTGTTCTTTTCCTGCGGGATCATCGCGACCGTGGTCGCCAGGCGAACGATGAACATTCTGGCGCAGAAGACATTTCTTCTGGACTGCAGGGATCAGCGCCGCGTCGCGGAATTGGCCGATGCGAATGCCCGATTGGAGCGGCTAGCCAGAACCGATCCGCTGACGGGGATCGCCAACCGTCGTTGGATGATGGAAACGCTCGAGAGCCTTTGGCGCCACGGCCGTGAAACCGGCATCGTCGCCATGCTCATGTGCGACATCGACCACTTCAAGGCGCTGAACGACAAGCTCGGGCATGGCGAAGGCGACCGCTGCCTTGTCAAGGTCGCCGGCATCATCCAGAGCTGCGTGCGCGCCGATCGCGACCTCGTCTCACGACACGGCGGCGAGGAATTTCTCATCGTCCTTCCGGATGTGGAAGAAGAAGAGGCTGTCGCGGTGGCGAAGCGAATACGTGAAAGCGTGGAAGCTGCCGCCCTTCCGAACCCGTCTTCCGGCGTCGGCCCGTCGGTGACGCTGAGCGTCGGGGTGGCCTTCAAATCGGCGGCCGACACCGGCGTTTCCCTGGCCAATCTCCAGCACGAAGCCGACGTCGCACTCTATCGCGCCAAGGAAGCAGGCCGCAACCAGGTCTGCGTCTTCCACCGTCCGCCACCCGCTGCCGAGCAGATCGCCGCCCGCCGCTGAAGGCGCAGCTGGCGTGGGATTTCAATCGACGCGCATCGGCGCAATCAGCGTCAGCGGATCACCAAAACCGCCGCCATGGCGACTGCCGAGATGAAGCCGGCGGCGCTGAGCCCGAACGTCAGATATTCTGTCGCTCTTTGTCGGTGGCCGAGCTCGACACTTCCAAGGACGGCCGCAATGCCTCCCGCTATCCAGCTCGCCAACGTCAGTGCGCCGAAGAAAAGCGCCCACTGCGTTGCTGTCTCCATGATTCTGCTCCCGTTTCGGCCGCCGCCCGGCAGGAACACCCCTGCGCGGGTCTATCAGTAACAAACCAGGCCCGCTTTGTTTCCACATGGCGTTGCACTTTTTTGAACCACTCGGCACGCCGCTGCGCACCACTCGCAGCTTGTCAGGCTGGTTGGCGCTGCGAAACAGCGGTTTGCAGCTTGACGTTTCCACATTGTCTACTTAATGTCTTCTAAAAGAATTATGAGGAGCTGCGACGAGATGAATAGCGAGACTGCCAGTCCTGATCGCAAAGCCAGCCTCGAACTTGCGCTGCGCAGGCGCATCCTGACGATGGAGCTGCCGCCGGGTTCGGTGCTGGATGAAGTGTCGTTAAGCGAAGAGTTCGGGCTCTCTCGTCCGCCGGTGCGCGAACTGATGCGGCAGATGGCCGGTGAGGGCTATATCGAACTCGAGACCAACCGCGCCGCCCGCGTCAGCTCGATGAGTTATCAGTCGTTGCGCGACTTCTTCCTGCTCGCGCCGATGATTTATATTACCGCCAACAAGCTCGCGGCTGAGAACCGGACGAAAGGCGAACTCGAGGTCCTCAGAACGATCCAGCGTTCCTTCCGCAAGGCGGTCGAGGACTGCGATGTCGAAGGCCGGGTCTTCTACAACGACCAGTTCCACCGCCAGATCGGCGAAATGGCCCACAATGTCTACGTCGTCCCGAGCCTGCGCCGCCTGCAGATCGACCACGCCCGCATCGGCAAAATCTTCTACCAGCATCCGAATACGCCGCGCATGCAGGAGGAACTCGAGCTGGCGTCGGATCAGCACGAGGAGATGATCGAGACGATCGAGCGGCGTGACGCCGAAGCCTCCGGTGAGCTGGCGCGTCTCCATATCGAACTCTCCCGGCGGAACATGGCCATGTACGCGGCCCCCGAAGGGTTGGAGACGCCGACCCTCTAAGCCGCCCGAGATCAATACACCCAGCTCACGACAATCCGGCTCGACAGTTCGGCCAAACGCAACGGGATTTTATCGATGACCGCCTTTCCCTTTCCAGGACTCAATCTCGCCATCACCACCCCGTTCGACGCTGCCGGCGGCATCGACTACGGACGGCTCGAAGCCAATGTCGAACGCTATCTTGCCGCAGGCGTGCGCAGCTTCCTGTTCAGCTCCGGCACCGGCATGCACGTCTATCTCTCCAAACAGGAATCCGAGGAGCTGGTCCGCCGTGGCGTCAAGATCGTCAACGGCCGCGCCAAGGTGATCGCCCAGACTTCGGCCTTGCTGGTGGAAGATGTGGTGGAGCGGACCGCCCGCGCCCGCGATGCCGGCGCTGAGGGCGTCATGGTGCTGCCGCCCTTCTTCGAGGGCCCGACCGACGACCAGGGCATTCTCGATTTCTACGCCGAAGTCGCCAAATCAGGCCTTCCGGTCATCGGCTATAACGTGCCCCAGGCGGTCGGCGTCGCCATCACGCCCGAGCTTCTCGACAAGCTCAATGAAATTCCGGGCTTCTCCGCCGTCAAGGACAGCAGCGGCGACCTCGCAAAACAGGCAGGCCTCATCCGCACCGGCCGTTTCGTCATGAACGGCGCCGATCCTCTTGTGCCCTACGCCCTCTATGCCGGATGCGACGGTCTGATCTGGGGTGGCGCGAATTTCGCGCCGAAGACCTCAGTCGCTCTCGTCGAGGCGGCCTCCCAGCGCAAATGGGACGAGGTGCGCGAACTCTGGAAAATCCTGGAGCCGGCGATGGGTCTGATCTGGGAAGGCGATTACGTGCAGTCGGTCTATGCCGCCGCCGATATGGTCGGCTATGGCGCCGGTGTGCCGCGAAAGCCGCTGCGCGCCCTTGCGTCCGAAAAGCTCCCGGCGCTGCGGCGCTCGCTCGCGCCGCTCATGGAGCGGGAGGCGATTTGACAGTGAGCCGGGCCGCAAAGAACGTCTTCGTCGCATCGAAGCTTCCCAAACGCGCCGGCGTTTCAGGTTGGGTGGCGACACTTCCGCCGCGGAAACCACAGCCGGCGCTGAGCGAAGCGATCTTAGCCGATGTGGCGATCATCGGCGGCGGCTTTGCCGGCCTGTCGGCGGCGCACCGGCTCTCGCGGCTCGATCCGACGCTGCGGGTCGCCGTTCTCGAAGCGGGCATCGTCGGCGAGGGGCCGGCCGGCGCCAATTCCGGCTTCATCATCGACCTGCCGCACGAAGTTTCCTCGGATGATTTCAGCGGCGAGTCGGAGGTCAAGTTCCGCGACTCCGTGCTGCTGCAGCGTTCGGCAATCGCGCTCGCGAGCGAGCTCGCGGCAGAGAACGGCTGGGGGAAGGAACTGTTCGATCCCTGCGGCCGCTACAGCATCGCGATGAGCGCGGAAGGCGACAAGCATCTCGAAGCCTATTCGCAGCAGCTTGCGAAGATGGGTGAAGCGCATCGCCTGCTCAAAGGGCAAGAAATCGAGGCCGTGACCGGATCGAAGGCCTTCACCTCGGGCCTGTTCTCGCCCGGCACGGTCATCATCCAGCCGGCCGCCTATGTAAGAGGCGTGGCCGACTGCCTGAAGGCGCCGGTGCGGCTTTGCGAGCAGACGCCGGTTCTCTCCTTCGAGCGCTTCGCCGGCGGCTGGCTGCTGAAGACGCCGCATGGATCGGTGCAGGCGGCAAAGATCATCCTCGCCAATAACGGCCATGCGGAAAGCTTCGGCTTCTTCCGCGGCCGCCTCCTCCACGTCTTCACCTACGCATCCCTGACGGAAGAGTTCGATCCGGCACGGCTCGGCGGCGAAAGAAAATGGGCGGCGACGCCTGCGCTGCCGATGGGAACGACAGTGCGGCGGATAAACACCGGTGGCGGAGACCGGATTCTGGTGCGTTCGCGATACAGTTATAATCCAGGCATCGAAACCAGCGATGCCGCCATCCGCAGCGCCGGCCGCCTGCATGACGGCAAGTTCGCCCATCGCTTCCCCACGCTTGCCGGTGTCGGCATGCAGTACCGCTGGGGCGGCGCGATGGCGCTGACGCACAACCATGTGCCGGCCTTCGGGGAAATCGAACGCGGCGTTTTCGCCGCCTGCGGCTGCAACGGCCTCGGCGCGTCGAACTCGACTGCCGCCGGCATTGCGGCCGCCGAACGTTTGCTGGGACACGAATCCGACCTCGGCCGCGTCTATGACAGGATGACCAAGCCGGTTTTGCTGCCGCCGCAGCCGCTGACGACGATCGGCGCGAAGATCCATCTCGCCTGGCGCGAATGGCGCGCCGGCAGGGAGTGACACAGCCTTCTAAAACGTAAGCTGTACCTTACAGGCGGCCGTCCGGTCGCCGGCCAGTGTGAAGGCTGTGTTGGCCTCTTCGAGGGGCAGGCTGTGGCTGATGATCGGCCGGACATCGATCTCGCGGCTGGAGATCAGCTCGACGGCGGCGGCGAATTCCTCGTCGAAACGCTGCGTGCCGTGGATATGGAGTTCCTTGCCGACGATGGCGTTGAGCGGGATCGGGATCTCTCCGGTGACGCCGACCTGCACGATCGTGCCGCGCGGCCTGATGGCGGCAATGGCGCTGCGGATGGCGGGTGCGGCGGCCGAGCATTCGAAGACGAGATCGAAATAGCCCTTGCCCGTCTCGAATTCGGCAAGTGCTGCAGCCTCTCGAGACACATTGATCGTCCGGCTCGCGCCCATCGCCTCGGCTCTCTCCAGCGCCGCATCGGCCAGATCGGTCACGATGATCTCGGCCGCGCCGTGATAGCGGGCGGCGGCAACCATCAGGCAGCCGATCGGGCCGGCGCCTGTGACGAGGACGCGTTTGCCCGCGATTTCTCCCGCACGCGATGCCGCATGCAGGCAAACGGCCAAGGGCTCGCTGCAGGCGGCTTCCGCAGCCGTCGTCGCCGCTCCCACTTCGAAGCACTGCTTGGCCGGCACGACCAGCCATTCCCGGAACATGCCCTGCTCATGAGGCAGGCGCATCGCGCTGCCCATGAAACGCATGTCGAGGCAGTGGATCGGCAGTCCCTTCCCGCAATATTCGCATTGGCCGCAGGGCTGGCTCGGGTTGACCGCCACCAGCGTCCCGGGTTTCAGGTCTGCCCCTTCCCCTGCCCTCTCCACGATTCCCGATGCCTCGTGACCGGGTATGATCGGTTCGCGCACCCGGATCGGTCCGAAGCCGCCGTCCTGATAATAATGCAGGTCGGAGCCGCAGATGCCTGCGGCTGCCATTTTCAGCAGCACCTGGCCTGGGCCGGGGGGCGCAACGGTGTCGGCCTCGATCCTGAGATCGCCCTTTTGGTAAAGCCGTGCCAGACGTGTTTGCATCATGGCCCTCCTATCTCAACAGTCCGAGTTGTTGCGGCAGCCAGAGCGATACGGCCGGGATGAAGGTGATCAGGATCAATGCCAGGAAGAGCGGCACCAACCAGGGCAGGATTGCCATGGTGGTGCGTTCGACCGAGAGTTTCGCCACGCGCGACAGCACGAAGAGCACCATGCCGAGCGGCGGATGCAACAGGCCGATCATCAGATTCAGCGTCATGATCAGGCCGAACTGAACCGGATCGATCTCGAACTTGGCGACGATCGGCAGCAGGATCGGCACGAGGATGGTGATCGCCGCGATCGTATCCAGGAAGCAGCCGACGAACAGCATCAATAGGTTCACGAGGATCAGGAACACCCATTTGTTGTCGGTGATCGACAGGATCGCATCGGAAAGCAGCTGTGCGGCCTGGCTGACCGTCAGCAGCCAGGCGAAGACCGAAGCCGCGGTGACGATGAAGAGAACGGATGCCGTCGTCTCGATCGTATCGAAACTGGCCTTGGCGAGCGTCGAGAATGTCATGGTGCGGTAGCGCACGAGTCCGAGGAACAAGGACCAGAGCACGGCCGCCACCGCGGCTTCGGTCGGCGTGAACCAGCCCATCGTCATGCCGCCGATCAGGATCACCGGGGTCATCAGCGCCATGACGGCGGAAAAGCCGAAATACCAGTCGAGCGCCAGAAGCACGAGAAGGGCGATGCCCGCGGCGGCATTCATCGACAGGCCGGCCCGCATCATCAGATAGATCGCCACCGGCACCATCAGCACGACGAGAATCTCCAATCCGGCCGACAGCAGCTGCCTGACGTCGAACGGCGCGTCCGAGCCCCAGCGCTTCTTGTAGGCAAAGGCGGCGACGGTGATCATCATCAGCAGCGTCATGACGATGCCGGGCAGGATGCCGGCCATGAACAGAGCGCCGATCGAGACGTTCGCCATCATGCCGTAGATGACGAAGGGCAGCGACGGCGGGAAGATCGGGCCGAGCGTGGCAGACGCCGCCGTCACGCCGACCGCGGCTTCGACCGGATAGCCGTGATCCTTCATCGCCTTGATCTCGATCGTGCCGATGCCGGCCGCATCGGCGAGCGCCGTGCCCGACATGCCGGAGAAGATGACCGAACCGATGATGTTGACCTGTGCCAGCCCGCCCTTCATCCAGCCGACCAGCGCGACCGCAAAGGAATAGATGCGGCCGGTCACACCCGCCGAGTTCATCAGATTGCCCGCCAGGATGAAGAAGGGCACGGCGAGCAGCGGAAAGCTTTCGACGCCGGCGATCATGCGCTGAGCGACGATAATGTCCGGCGCGATGCCGTAGAGCACGATGTAGAGCACGGACGCGACGGCCATCGAGATGGCGACGGGCACGCCGATCAGCATCATCACCAGAAAGGAGCCAAGAAGCAGCAGCATGGGATCAACCCTCGACGGTCTGGAATTCTTCCGGGCGCTCCAGAACGGAGTAGCCGCGGCGCATATTGGCGATGAAGACGATCACCGCGCGGATCAGCATCAGCACGAAAGCGACAAGCACCGAGTAGAAGACGATGTTGCGCGGCAGCTCGATGGTGACCATCTGCTCGTCGGCGACGATATCGACGTAACGCCACATCAGATAACAGCCGTAGGCGAAGAAGCCGATGCGGACGATATCGACGAAAGTGGCGAGCACGCGCGCCAGCCCCGCCGGCATGTAGTGATAGAACACGTCGACCTGGATATGCCGCGAGGTGCGCACGCACATCACGGCGCCCAGAAAGACGACGCCGATCAGGCAGTTGATCGCGATCTCTTCCGTCCATGCGTAGCTGTCGTTCAGCACATAGCGCGTGAAAAATTGCAGGAAGACGCAGCCCGCCATCAGCCAGAAGACGATCAGCGTGATCCAGTCCTCGATGGCGTAGTCCGAGACCTTTGCGGTCGGCGCATGGCCTTCGAATTCGTGGCCGATTTCCTCGGCCGTGATTGGCGTGTGAATTTCTTGCGACATGATCGGCCTTGTTCCTGTTGGCGAAGGAGGGCGCGGCGCGCCTAACCTTGATGACGAGCCCCGCTCCTCGCTCGGCGTCATCCTCGGCCTTGTGCCGAAGATCCGCTGCCCTATCGAACGGGGGCAGATGCTCGGGACAAGCCCGAGCATGACGAAAGAGAGGTTGGCGGTCTTCGCCGGCAATCTAGAGGACGCGACGCCGGAACGCCGCGTCCAGCGGCTCTTACTGGATCGCCCGGATCGCTTCCCAATCGGCCTTCTCGTAGCCGAAGTCCTCGAACTTGACCTTCTCCATCACAGTCTTTTCGAAGTCGGCCTTGTCGACCTCGGTGACGTTGATGCCCTTTTCCTTGAAGGTGGCGACGAGGCTGTTTTCCTTGCCGGCGATGGTCTTGGTGGTGCGCTCGGCGGCCTCCTGCATCACTTCGCCGAAGATCTTCTTGTCTTCGTCGGAAAGGCTTGCCCACCGCGTCTTCGAGATCACCGTGTTGAGGTGGTCGACGATATGGCCGGTGAGGATGATGTTCTTCTGGACTTCGAAGAACTTCTTCGCCTCGATCGTCGTCAGCGGGTTTTCCTGCGCCTCGACCGTGCCGTTCTGCAGGGCGAGATAGACTTCGGCGAAGGCGATCGGCGTCGTGTTGGCGCCGCAGGCGCGCGGCATGGCGAGATAGGCCGGAACATCGGGCACGCGGATCTTCAGGCCCTGCATATCGGCGCATTTGGCAATCGGCTTGTTCGATGTCGTATGGCGCGTGCCGTAATAGCTGACGGCGGCGATGTGATTGCCGGTCTTGTCCTCATAACCCTTGGCGAGACGCTTGAAGACGTCGCTCTTGGTATAGGCGATCAGGTGGTCCGGGCTGCGGAAGATATACGGGAAATAGGTGACGCCGATCGGTTTGTAGTCGCGCGCCGCAAAGCTCGATCCCGAGATGATGATGTCGACCGTGCCGAGCTTGAGGCCCTGGTTGATGTCGGCTTCCTTGCCGAGCTGCGAGGCCGGATAGACCTCGATCTTGTAGCGGCCGTCGGTGCGCTTGTTGATTTCTTCGGCGGCCCAGACGGAATCGGTGTGGAAGGGCTCGGACGTTTCATAGACGTGCGCCCATTTCAGCACGGTCTGGGCGTGGGCGATCGCTGTACTCGCCATGATCGCGGCTGCGGTGCAAAGTATCGTTGCCAGTCTGCTCTTCATCGCTCTCTCCTCCGAGCTCGGTTAAGTCTTGGCCGTTCCTTTCGCGCGCCCCTTGTCGTGGCCGCGCTTCTCTTCTCCCGAGAACTCCTCCCCGAAGCTCTCGGAAAATCTCTTCTGCGACATGGTGAGATGGGTGCGCATGGCGGCTTTTGCGCCCGCTGCATCGCCGGCGGCGATCGCATCGCGAATCGTCCGATGTTCATCGAGAGCACTGCGCCATGTATTCGGCCCCTCGAAATGGCTGGCGAGCCTGGCGAAATAGGGGGTCATGCGCATGTCGAACATTTCGCCGGTCACGCGGATCAGCGTCGCATTGCCGACGATGGCGGCAATGCCGGTGTGAAAGGCCCGGTCGGCGGCAAGCACTGCGCTCGCATCATTGACGCCGCCGCTCATGCGCATCAGCGCCTCGTCGAGCCCGGCGATGCCGTCCGGCTTGGCGCAGCCCGCCGCTTCCTCGGCAATGGCACATTCGATAATGGCGCGCGCCTGCAGCAATTCGAAAGGTCCCTCCGCCGGCTCGCGTTCGCTTGCCGCAGCATTGGCGGCATGCTGGCGCACCACATAGATGCCGGATCCCATGCGAATGTTGACGAGGCCTTCGACCTCCAGGACGATCAGCGCCTCGCGTACCGTCGGGCGTGATACGGACAATTGCTCCGCCAGGTCGCGCTCGGCCGGCAGCCGCTGGCCGACGGCAAGCTCGCCGCTCGCGATCATCAAACGAATCTGGTCCGCCACCTGTCGATAAAGGCGGCGGGATTCAACGGGCGAAAACATCGTGCCTCCCTGGCGGCTTCTCCTCAAGCCGCGGCTGGTCAACTGGCCTGACCAATTAAATGTATCGATATCATCCGCCGGGTTGTGCGTCAATGCGCCGCATAAACGCAGAACACGAGCGTTGCGGATGGTGACGGTCCGCAACGGGACAATGTCGGCGGAGGTGCGGCAGCACATGGAATTCCGGAAGTGCCGGGACGACGCCGATCGGCATTTTGCCCAGGAGCATCAGCAGATCATGATACGGAGATGAGCCACCGCATCAGAGAGACTCGCGCTCATCCGCCATCCGTTCGCGAAACCGATCAATGGCAGGTGATGGCCGTGTCGGTTTCAAGACGCACCATCATCGCCCGGAGCCGAAAGAGCTCCCTGATGATATCTTCCCAGCAATCGTCATCGGCTCTGGCGATCGATACCATCGATTCGCGGACCGTCTGAAGCAGATGATGGAGAACCGGGCGCCGATCGGAGGCGCCGTCGCAGAGATCCTGAAGCTCATCGATGATCTGCCTGAGGGCAATCTGCCGTTCCGGAACGCTCAAACCTGAGGAACAGACCGGGATCGAGGCGCTGCGCCGGCTTCTATCCGCCATGGCACGCCAGCCGGCCGGCTTTCGCGGCGGGCCGCGAGACCGTGCCCGATGCATCTGGTGAGGTCGGCAGGTCTTTCGCATCCAGGTGCATGTGGCGCATCAGGCCAGCGAGCTTATACGGATTGCGGATGCCGCATTCGAACCAGGAGACGAGTTCCCGCGCAACGTGCTGCGCCGCCGGACTGCCGATTTCGCAGGATTTTTCCCGGCACCACCCCCTCAGCACGGCATGCAGCATGGCTATGTCATCGGGCTGCAGCGCCGGCTTCGTAATTCCAGAATGCTGGCTCATCCGCATTCCTCCCAATATATGAGCCGATCCTAATCTTCGGATTTTCGTTTTCAACTACGGGTACGGAAGCGTACGGAGGCGAGCGGTCCGTGGGCTTCCTCCGCCAAAGCCGTGGAACCAACGTGGTCGGATCAGGTTCGGCGGGAATGGTGAATGACCGTCGCGCGGCGGGCTTGCATGTGTTACGCACGAGGAAGCGGATCGTCTGAGGTTTGAGTCGCCATTGAACAGCGTGAGCACCGTCCAAACCAAGGCTATTGTGGGCATCCGCCATGAAATCGCTCAGTCCGGTCGCCGGCAAAACGATCCTCATCATCGGTGAGCCGGGCTTCCTCTCGGACGATGCAAGACAGGCCCTGATCACCTGTCAGGCTTCGATCGCCGGGCCGGTCGTCGTCTCCAGCGCGATGGAGTGCTTGAGCGAGGGGCTCGTGTTCGAGGCCGCGATCATCGACATCAGGATCTCCGATCAGGCTATGCTCTGGCTGAACGAGTGGCTGGAGATCCGAGGCATACCCTTTGTCTTTGCGCATGATCAGCGCTCCAAAGCGCCGCCCGGCGGCTTTAACCTCAGCGGCCGTCCTGCCGATATCGATGCGATGATTGCAGCGTTGTTCGGGCCGGACCTGTCCTATTATCATTGAGGGTGTCCGTTTGCAGGGGCGCCGGCCGGCCCGAAGGCGGAATGGCCGGATCGTAACGCGGATTGCGAGGCCGGCGGCTGCGCATCGACATCAACGCGCAAGGTGCCTGCCGATCAAACGCCGATATTCCTCCTCGGCCGCTCCGTAGGAGCCGTGCGCCTCTTCGATCAGTCCGCGCCGATTGAGAATGACGATCTGCCGCCGCGTGGAGCGGATCAGGCCCTTGCCTTCGAGCAGGTGCAGCGCGACCGTGACGCCGGCGCGGCGAACGCCAAGCATCACAGCCAGGAATTCGTGGGTCAGCCAGATGGTCATGCCGTCGGTCCGGTCATGAACCATCAGCAACCAGCGGGCAAGCCGCTCCTCGAGCTTGGCGTGACCGTTGGCAAGGACGGTCGATGTCGTTTGCGCGAGCAGCGCCTGGACATAGGCAAGAAGCAGGCCGCGCAGGGCACGGCTCTCTTCCATCGCCGCAGAGAGGATACGCGCCGGCAATTTGAAACCGTGTCCGGAGACCTGCATGAATGTGCGGTTCGCCGATTGGTCGCCGCCGAGCACGACCGCGGCGCCGGTCATGCCCTCACGGCCGACGATCCCCACTTCAATATCCCGCCCGCCCGGAAATCTCGCCACGATCGAGGCAAGACCCGACTCCAGGAGGTAGACGTCGCTGACCGGGGTATCCTCCGTTTCCAGGATCAAGGGGACGTCCAGAGTAACGGGCTCCAGATGAGGCAGCAGAAGCTCGCGCTCTTGCGGCCCCATGGCGCGCAAAAGTTCATTCCGAAAATTCAATTGTTCGTCTTCCATGTCCATCCACGCAACGATGATGATGCGATCGTTGTCGCGGGCGAACCTAACCATCTAGAATCATTGAGCAATACACTGTGCAATAGCGTACAGACGTGCTCGGCGACGTCTGCCCGCAAAGAATATCCGCGTAGAATCAGTGATCAGCGGTGCGGCGATGGCGGGAACCAACAAAAGTCCTGTGAGTTGGGGTTGGGCGAACGCAGCTGGCGAACGCGACCTGGCTTCGGCGGTCCTGCCTGTAGCATCCCGTACTTGCCGGAGGGCAAACAATGGCAGAAACCATGATGCGGCCGAAAGAGAATCGCCTGCTGGGTCTTTTGCCGGAGGACGAATATACGGCAGTCGCTGCTCATCTCGAACCCTGCGCCATCCCCCGCGGTCACATTATCGTTCCGGCAGATGCGGTGATCGAGCATGCCTATTTTCCATGCTCGGGCATAGGCTCGGTCATCAATATTTCGCCTGAGGGCAATCGTGTCGAAGCGGGATTGTTCGGCCGCGACGGTTTTGCACCGGTCGCGGCGGCGATAGGTGCAGGCATCAGTGTCCCAGAGGTCACCGTCCAGGTGCCGGGTTTCGCCTATCGTCTGCGGCAAACCACGCTGCTGGATCTGATGAAAACGCAGCCGGTTTTCGCCAGCCTTCTCCATAAGGTCGTTCATGTTCTGGCGACGCAGGCCGGTTTCACTGCGCTCTCCAACGCCGTCCATGAGATCGATGAGCGGTTGGCCCGCTGGATATTGATGTGTCACGATAGGATCGACGGCAATGAGCTCGCGCTGACGCACGAGTACATTGCCTTGATGCTGGCGGTGCGGCGGCCGAGCGTCACCACCGCCCTGCATCTGCTCGAAGGCTACCGCTTCATCCGCTCCGTCCGCGGCCTGGTGATCGTCAGGGATCGCGCCGGCCTGGAGGACTTCGCTTCCGACGCCTATGGCAAGGCAGAGGACGAATATGAGCGTTTGATCGGGCCTCTCAGGAAATCGAGGCGCGGTCTCACCGACATAGCGTCCCCACAGCCGGCATGAACAGGCGGATCAAAGCCTGCCGGTGACTTATATCCCGGCATACCATTCGTAGCCGCGATCCTCCCAGAAGCCGCCATTGCCGCCGTAGAGCTGGCCGAGATCGGCGACCGCCTCGATGCGGGTCAGATACTTCGCCTGCTTATAACCGAGCTGCCGCTCGACCCGCAGCCGCAGCGGCGCTCCATGCGCCACCTCAAGGTCGCGGCCGTTCATCGAATAGGCGAGGATCGTCTGCGGGTGGAAGGCGTCGACGAGATCGATGCTCTCATAGTACCAGCCGCTGCCGTCGAGCGTCTTTTCGTATTCGTCGGCGCAGTGAAACACGATGTAGCGTGCCTCGGGCTTCAGCCCGACCGATTGCAGCAGGGCGGCGAGCGGCAGACCGCTCCATTTGCCGATCGCGCTCCAGCCTTCGACGCAGTCGTGCCGGGTGATCTGCGTGCGCGACGGCATCGCCTTCAGCTGCGCCAGCGTGAACTGCGACGGCTTTTCGACAAGGCCGCCGACATCAAGCCGCCAGGTCGAGAATTGCCGGCTCACCCAATCGAGATATTGCGGGTTATCGGGCATGCTGGTGCCGTTCGAGCGAAAGACCGGCGAGAGATCGGCCTCGGTGAATTCTCGGGCGAGCGCATCATCGCCGAGCAGGAAGCGCTGCGTTGTCATGCTGAAGCCCTCGGCGATCTTCAGTACCGACTTCGTCCGGTCGTTTTCGACCAATGCGTCGCAGCCGCTCAATCCCAATGCGGAGGCGGTCAGGGTCGAGCCGATCAGGAAGCGGCGGCGGGTGATCAGGCGACTCATCGTTCGTCTCCCTGTTCGATGGCGTAATAGCCGGTGATCATCGAGCGCAGATTGTTGAACACACCCGACAGGATCACCATGGCGATATGCACCGCGACGAAGGCGACGAGCGAGAAGGCGGTGAGGAAATGCAGGGTGCGGGCCGATTGCCGTCCACCGAAGACATCGAGCAGCCAGGGCGCCACCGCGTTGAAGCCCGGCGACATGGTCAGACCCGTCGCAATCATCAGCGGCAGAAGCAGGAAGATCACCACGAGATAGGTCAGTTTCTGCAGCGTGTTGTAGTGCTGCGCCTCGGGGCCTTTCGGAAAGCGCAGCCGGGCGTGGTTCACGACCTCGTGGCCGAGATGGGCAAGTGTCAGTTCGTTGCCAGCCGGTGCAAGATCTCGGCGGAAATGCCGGCTGATCAGTCCATAGGCGAGGTAGACAAGGCCGTTGACGACGAAGAGCCAGGCAAAGAAGAAATGCCAGCGTCGGCCGCTCGACAGGTCCTGATAGCTCGGAAGCGTGAGCCAGTTCGGAAAGCCCCTTGCCGTCGCCTCGCCGTCGACATCGGAGAGACCAAGAAAGCCCGTCGTATCGAAGGTAAACGGACCGACATGCGTCAGCCCCTTCACCCGGTCGCCGTCTTCTGTTGCTTCCATGGAGATGAAGGACGGATCGTTGTCGGCGCCGTATTGACCCCAATAGAGCGCCGGGTGAGCATTGAATATCTGCAGGCCGCTGAACAGCAGCACGGTGAGGCAAAGCACGTTCACCCAATGCGACAGGCGGACAGCGAGACTGTGGCGGTAGATAAGCGTGCGGCCGGTTGTCGGGCCGGCATCGATCGTCGCCATGATTGTTCTCCGAATGAATGGACGTTTCGGGAGAAGAAGACGCGGCCGCCGCCCGCTGCATAATTCCTTAAATCGGAATCGATTTAAGGATAAAATTATGCAGCAATCAAAAGTGCTACAGCGTCCTTTGCGCGTCTAAAAAGACGCGCGGCGCTGTAGAAAGTTTCAGCGGCCGCGGAGACGCGAAACGCCTACTACATCGCGTCGCAGGCCTTCATCATGTCGGCCTTTTTCATCGCATCCTTTTCCATGTCGGCCTTGTTCATGCAGTCGGTCTTGGGCCCCGATGTCTTCATGGTGTCCTTCGACATCGCGCTGCTCTGCATATTGTCCTTCTTCATCGTATCGGACTTCATGGCGTCGTCAGCCGAGGCGACACCGGCAAGCGAAAGACCGACGATGAAAGTGCAGGCTGCGAGGCTGGAAAAAAGCTTGGTCATGGAACTCTCCTGAATGGATTTTTCATGTCCACCGGCGGCCTGCCGATGGCTCACATCCGGTTATTCGCGGGAGTGCCGGGATGCGTTACAGCTTCACGCGCATGTGATAGGACTGTGATGCCGCAATTATTTTGATCTTTCCTGTAACCGATTGGCCGCTTCCAGCGAATGAACTCGTGACAGCATGACAACCGCCCATTCGGAAGAAGCCCTGAAAGCATTGATGCTTCTCTCCCTTGACGGGGACGAGGCTTCCTATCGGCGTTTGCTCATGGCTTTGCGTGTGCTGCTTGTCGGTTACTACAGCCGCAGGATGGCTGCGGCGACGAAAGCGGATATGGAAGATCTGGTCCAGGAGACATTGCTGGCACTGCATTCCCGCCGGTCCACCTATGACCGGGAAAGACCTTTCACCGCCTGGTTCTTTTCGATCGCCCGCTACAAGCTGATCGACCATCATCGCGGCCGCGGCGGGCGCAGACTGGCTGAGACCGAACTGGCCGAAGAGATCGAAAGCGATTTCAGCGAGGAAGCGGTGACGGCCCGCATGGATGTCGAGCGGTTGCTGGACGGGCTGCCGCCGAGACAGCGGGAGCTGATCCGGCAGGTGAAGCTCGAAGGCCAGTCGGTCGCCGACACCGCGAACCGCACCGGCCAGTCTGAATCGGCGGTGAAAGTCGGCATCCACCGGGCGCTCAAGGCGCTCGGAGAAAGATTGCGAGGCGCATCGTGACAAAGACGGACGACATCATCGAACGCCTGGCAGGGGACCTGAAGCCGGTGCCGCGCAACGCACTGCGGCGCCGCTTCATGCTCGGCATCGTGCTGTCCCTCGCTTTCTCCTTGTTGCTGATGCTGATCATTCTTGGGCTCAGGATCGATATGCCCGACGTGCTGATGCTGCCGGTTTTCTGGATCAAGTCGGCCTATAATGCCCTGATCGCCGCGGCCGCCTTTGCAGCCGTTTTCCGGCTTTCCCGCCCCGATGGTTCCGAGGGAAGCTTTTTCGGTCTGCTTGCCGCGATCTTCGCCGCCATGGCGGCGGTCGCGGCCATCCAGCTCATGACGGCTCCGGTCGAGACCTATCCGGTGCTGATCCTCGGCTCCTCGGCGCTCCATTGCCCGGTCTTGATCTTCGGTTTCGCGCTGCCCGTTTATGCCGGTGTCGTCTGGGCATTGCGCCGGGCGGCACCCGCTGATCTCAGGTTGGTGGGTTTTGTCGCCGGCATCGCCGCCGGCGCTGCCGGCGCCTGGGTCTATTCCTGGTTCTGCACCGAAAACGGCATGCCCTTCGTGCTGATCTGGTATTCGCTCGGCATCCTGCTCACCGGCGCGCTGGGTTCGCTCACCGGCCCCCGCCTGCTCCGCTGGTAAATCCTATCTCATCCCGTTGACCGGAACATTCCGCCTTTCGGCTGGTTCGAGGACTGAAGGAGAGGAAGATGAGCCAGCAATCGGATCGCCGCGCTTTCGCAATCTATATTGGAGCCATCGTCTTGGTCGGGCTTTTGATCGTGCTCGGCGCTACGCTCTCTTGGAACGCGGGCAGCAGAAGCGATCAGAGCACGCAGTTTTCACGGGAAGCCAAGCCCTGATGGAGCTGCCGATGAATCGACCGTGGGGCGCTCAGTCGACGAGATGGTTGCCGAGCATTGCCAGCAGCGACGCGCGGGCGCGGCTGACACGGCTTTTTAACGTGCCGATGCGGCACCCGCACATCCTGGCGGCATCCTCGTAGGTCGTTCCGGCAGCCACCAGTGTCAGAGCACGGCGCCTGTCGTCGGAAAGCCGTGTCAAAGCCCGCTGCAGTTCGTGCTCCCGCAGCGTCCACTCCTGGGTTGGCGCGATCGCAATCTGTTCCATCGCCGCATCCATCCCTGCCGGCTCGCGTTTTTGCCGGCGGTAATTGGTGCAGAACGTATTTCGAAGGATGGTGAAAAGCCAGGATTTGAGCGAGGTGCCGGGCTGATAGAGGTGCAGCGAGTTCAACGCCTTCAGCAAGGTCTCCTGGACGAGATCATCAATGTCGTCGTCACTGCGCAGAAACCTGCGGGCAAAGGCGCGCAACGCCGGCGTCAGTTCGACGATCTCACGCTCGATTGCGGACGTTTCTTTGCAATGCGACGTAGGCCGTACTGAAGACGAGGAAGTCATTTTTCTCTCCTGGAATGAGAGAGAAAGCTCCAGCAGTCCTATTCGTTGCCGTACGATATCGGACAAACCGAGCAGTTCAGCCTGGACCGACGGCTTTGTGCCGACCGGTCACGACCTCGCCCGCGGCATGCTGAGGGCCTGATAGCCCGCGCCGCACAATCGGAAGCCGGCATTCTGCAAGCCGTGCGTTGCCCCGGCTCCTCCGGAGATCAAAGACCGAGCTGCCAGATTTCGGCGGCGATGATATTTCCCTCGGGTGCGGTCAGACGCACCGCAGTCACCCCCTTGAAACCGGGTAGTCGCTTGGTGCCCGTCCAACGGCCGTCGTCGGCGAAGACCTCGATCGAGCCGGCATCGAGAAAGATCCGGATGGTCGACGGGCGTGCGCCGGCGGCGATATAGCGGGGCGATGCTTTGGCATTCGCCACCGAGAAGGGAATGCTCAGCCCGTCGTCGTTCAGCTGCACCGCGACCGTTGCCTCGGGATGTTCGAGATCGAGGCGGAAGGCGTTGCCGGCCTGGCCGAGGGTGAGCAGGATTTCGACGGCGCCGTTGGCGAGATCGACGGTCCGGCCATCCAGAAGAGCTTTGGCATCCAGCCGGCGCTGCCGCAGGCTTTCGACCCCCGACACCGGCGGCGTGATCAGCGCACCGCTCTGCAATGCGAGTCGGCGCGGCAGGGTCATCGCCGTCGGCATGTCGATCTCTTTTGATACATCCGTCCAGTTCGCAAGCCAGGCGATGCCGATCGGGCCGCCCTCGTCGACGAAGGCCTGGAACGCGTAGGCGTCGGTGCCGAAATCCAGCTCCTGCTCGAATTCCACGGAGAAGCCGCGGCCATCGAAACGGCCGACGGTCGCAAGCGTCATGTTGCGCCGGCCGGTTGCCGGGTCGCGGCTGGTCAGCAGACCGAAGATCAGGGCCCAGCGCGTCGAAGGGTCGTTGGCGGGACCGTCGAGCGGCAGCATGCAGGGGCATTCCGCCGCCGTCATTCCGAAGCGGTTCTCGCGGTGAAGCGTGCCGAGGAAGGTCCATCCCGCCGCCGCGGCCGGATCGGCGGTTTCGTAGAGCAGGATGACGCCGCCCTCCCGGTCTCGCGTGCCGAGCAGCATCTTCCATCTGCCGTCGGGGCCCTTGAAGACGTAAGGGTCGCGGAAATCGGTCGTCAGGCCGAGCCCGGCCGGACGCGCCGGCAGGATCAGGCGCGCCGGCTCGACATTGACAAGATCGCGGCTGGTGGCGGTGAACTGAACCTGTTCCTCCGGTTCCCGGTCCTTCATATGCTCGGTGTAAAAAATGCGAAGGCCGGCTTCATCGCCGGCAAGAGCGATCGCCGAGCCGGAAAATGCCCCGCCCCGCCCGTCGGCCCGCGCGGCAAGTTCATCCGAAGGGAAAAGAAAGATCGGGAGATGCGTCCAGTGAAGGTAGTCCTTCGAGACCGCATGACCCCAATGCATGTTGTTCCATCGAAGGCTATGGGGATAGTGCTGGTAGAAGAGATGCAGCTTGCCGCCGAACCTTCCAAACCCGTTGGGATCGTTCATCCAGCCGAAAGGCGGGCGGAAATGATAGCTGCCCGGCACTTCGGGGGTGGCATTGGCGGAGCGGACATGCAGCAGCCGGATGCCTTCTTCCAGAACGCGGGACTGAAGGAAGGCATAGAGGACCGAGACCTCGGTTGTCGCGGGATCGTAGGAAAAGGCGGTCTCTCCGCCTCTTTCCAGCGTCAGCGGCCGAAACTCGAATTCATCGGAGTTTGCCGTCTCGACAGCGCCGGCCGGGTCTCCGTCAACATGTGCCGTGAGCCTTCCCGGGGCGCTGCCATGCGACGCTCTGATCCAGGCATGGATCGTGGCGCCCGCAGGCAACACGGCGCGGATCGTCTCCAGCTCCACTTCATCGGAGGGAGAAATCGGTTGGCTTGCCATCAATTCAACCTTTCACGGCAGAGCCGATAAAGGAACTCACGAACCAGCGCTGGAATGCGAGGTAGAGCCCCAGGATCGGGATCATCATCAAAACGGAGGCCGCCATCGCCCGATCCCAGTAGATGCTGTCCTGTCCGAAGAAGGTGGCGATGGCCACCGCGATCGGCCGGGCATAGTCGGTCTGCGTGACGAGGATCGGCCAGAGATACTGGTTCCAGGTCTCGATGCCCATGAGGATCGACACGGTGGCGAGGGCGGGCAGGCTGAGCGGCAGGAAGATGGAGCGATAGGCCCGGAAAAAGGAGGCGCCGTCGATCTCGGCGGCCTCCAGCAATTCCTTCGGCAGCTGCGCGAAGAACTGGTAGAACAGGAAGATGTAAAGCGGGCTTGCGACCCAGGGCACGATCTGCACCGCGAAGGTATCGGACATACCCGCTCGCGAAACCATGATCACCAGCGGCATGATGATGCTTTCCTGCGGGATCACGTAGAGCGCAATCACGACGGAGAGGATGACGGCGCGGCCCTTGAGCGAGCCCCAGGCCAGAACGAAGCCGGCCATCGAATTGACGATCAAGCCGGAGCAGACCGTGGTGACCAGGATGATCAGCGAGTTGATGAGGTAGCGTCCGAAGGCGAGTTCGCCGGAGAGGTGGCCGACTTCGGCATAATTGGAAAGCGTCGGGTTCGATACCCAGAAGGCCCGGAAGCTGCCCATGTCGGCGAGAATCTGGAACCGGTCGTCCTTGAGGCTGGCGACGACCAGCAGCAGCAAAGGAGAGACGATCACCAATGCGATGATGAAGATGCTGACGGTTTGGATGGCGCGGAGGACCCTGGCGGCGGAACGGGGCCGTGCTGCGCGGGCCTGCGGGATCGAGAGAGCGATATCAGACATCGAAGCGCCTCAGGAGCTGGCGCTGGATCAGCGCGATGACGAGAACGATCACGAACAGGATGACCGAGACGGCGGAGGCATATCCCATCTTCTGCTCTTCGAAGCCGGCGCGGACCATGTAGTGCACCACCGTTTCGGTGCTGCTCTTCGGCCCGCCCTGCGTGAGGATGGCGACCTGGGTATAGAGCTTGAACGCCTGGATGGTGGTGATGACAAGCACGAAGACATGGGTCGGCCGCAGGCCGGGCATGGTCACATGCCAGAAGCGGCGGAAAGCATTGGCGCCGTCGATCTTTGCGGCATCGTAGAGTTCATCGGGAATGCCCTGAAGGCCGGCGAGATAGACGATCATCTGGAAGCCGTAGGCCTGCCAGGCCGAGAGCAGCACGAGCGAGAACATCGCCCATTGCGGATCGCCGAGCCAATCGATCGGCTGGATCGCCCCGCCGGAGAGGAAGCCGAGGATCTGGTTGAACGGCCCCGTCGGATACTGGAACAGCGTGCCCCAGATGACGCAGACCACGACCATCGAGGTGATCGCCGGCAGGAAGAACATGCCGCGCAGCAGATTGCGCAACGGCAGCTTCTGATGAAGCAGCAGCGCCGTCGCGAAAGCGAGGCCGCACTGCGCCGGAATGATCCAGAAGGTGAAGCGCGAAACGTTCCAAAGCGCTGTCCAGAACAGGTCGTCCTGGAAGATGCGGATGAAATTGTTGAACCAGACGAAGCGGACCGGCGTCGGCCGCGGCACCAAAGGCTGGTTGGTCATCGCCGTCCAGAAGGACAGGAGAAACGGCAGGATCAGAAAGAGCGTCAACAGGATGACGGCAGGCGCAAGCATGGCCGCTTCCTGCATCAGCCGTCCCTTGTCATGCCGGCGTGCCGGAGCCTTTCGGACGGATGTCGAAGATATCGATTGTTGCATGGCCATTGGCTCCTCCTCTCCAGTCTCGATCGCCGGTCCCGCCCTGCAATGTCCGGCGGGGACATTGCAGGGCGATCGAGCTTATTGCTCGTCGCCGAACGGCGGATAGCCGTCATTGTCCTCGATATCCTGGTCGATCTTCTCGGCGGCCGCTGTCAGCGCCTCCTTGGGATCGCCGCCATTGAACACCTCGTCGACGGCCTGCATGAAGGCGGAGGTAATGGTCGGATAGGCTGGATGCGGCGGGCGGGCGACGGCCGTCTTCGAGGCCTGCTCGAAGGCGATCGCCATCGGGCCGCCAGGGGCGTAGAGCGGAGATTCAGCGGCGAAGCTCTTCAGGCCGGGATAGCCGGACTGGCTTGCGACGTAGGCGCGGAACTCCTTGTCCTTCAGCAGGAAGCTGACGAACTTGCCTGCAATATCGGGATGCGCCGACGTCTTGGTGACCGCCCAGATCCAGGTGCCGTCGGGGCTCGCGCCCTTGGCGCCGAATTTTGGAAGCGGCAGCACGACGATGTTGTCCTTCATGGTCGCGGCGGCCTCCGCATAGACCCAGTGTCCGCCGAGCGCCAGCGCCGCCGGATTGCCTTCGGCGAAGAACTGGTTGGTTCCCGCCGATTGCGGCACGACCCAGCCGTTCTTGACCCATTTCTGCATCATTGCCAGCGCATCGACGCAGGCGTCGCTGTCGAGCGTGCCCTCGGATTTCCAGGCCTTGCGGTCGATCAGATCGCAGCCGGCCGATTGCAGGATCGGGCCATAGGCATAGGTGATCCATTCGGTCTTGATGCCGTAGCCGCGGAAGGTGTCGATCGGCCACTTCACGCCGTCGACTTTGGAAAGCTTCTCGAGATAGGTTTCGAACTCCTCCCGGGTCCAGGCATCCTCGACGGATTTCGGAATGCGGGCGCCGATCGCCTCGAGATATTTCTTGTTGCCGTATAGCACGACCGACGAGTCGGTCAGGCCGATGGCGTAGAGGTCCTTGTCGATCGGGTATGTGCCCTGGGCGATATTGGACTCCGTCATGTCGTCGACGACATCCTTGTCGATCAGCGGCTTGATCGGTTGAAGATAGCCCGACCAGACGTAATTGGCGAGGAAGGGCGCATCGAGCTCCATGACGTCGGGCAGCTGCTTGGCCATGACGGCGGCGCTGAACTTCTCGTTATAGGCATCGTGCGGCGCATAAATGAACTGCACGTCGACATCGGGATTGGCGGCCTCGAACCGTTCGGCGACCTTGCCATAGGCGGCGACAAAACCGGGGTCGCCCTGATGCATGACCTGGATTGCGGTTTTCTCGGCTGCCTGCGCCCCTACGGCTGATAGTGCCGAGGACAGGACCAGAGACCAAAGTAAACGTTTACCCATTAGAATTCCTCCTCAATTGAATGGGTCTATTTCAAATTCATACGGATGCCCGCTCCACCAGCTGGAACGGCAGTTTCTGCACCCCGACCGGGACCCGGTCTTCGGCAAGCAGGATTTGCGCGGCCTGGCGGCCCATGGCGCGATGGGGAAGCGCCATCGTGGTCAGCGGCGGATCGAGACGCGAGGCGATCTCGACCTGGTTGTCGAAACTCGCCACGGCGACGTCGTCGGGAATGGCAGCACCCGCCCGGCGCAGCGCGGCATAGACTTCCATGGCCACGCGGTCATTGCCGCACAGGATGGCATCGGGGCGCCGGGGGCCGTTCATCAGCGCATGCACATGCGCGGCCACGAGGCTGTGCGCCCGGTCGCTGTAGATCGCCTTGCTGACGGCGGGCAGGACGATGGCGCCGGCTCCGTCGATGCCGGCCTGATCGAGCGCCTGGCGGAAGCCGAGTTCCCGGAGTTCGCCGGCGAGCAGCCCGGGCAGATTGATGAAGGCGATGTTGCGCCGGCCGGCATCGATGAGATAGTTGGTAATCTCGAGCGCCGCCCCCGTTTCATCGGGCACCAGCGAGGTGACGCGGTCGTTGGCATCGCGGCAGTTGATCATGACGCCGACCGCATCGGCAAATTCGGCCGGCAGGTCGACGCTCTTGTGATACATGGCGGCATAGGCGATCGCCCGCGGGCGAAAGCGCCGCATCTCGTCGAGGATCGAGGCGATGCTCCGGTGCCCGCCGAGGGTCATGGCGAAGACGGCCATGTCGGCGGCGCGCACGGCGCCGTCGAGCCCCCTGATGATCTCGGTGGCGAAAGGCGAGGTGATCAGATCATCGGCGACCAGGCCGACGAGCGGCATCCAGCCCTGCCGCATGCTGCGAGCGGCGAAGTTGGTGACATAGCCGAGCTCCTCGGCAATCTCCTTGATCCGCTGCCGGGTTTCCTCCGACATGCGGGCCGAGCCGCCATGCAAGGCGCCTGACACCGTCTTGACCGAGACGCCTGCGCGGACGGCTATGTCGTTGAGTGAGGCGGTCACGGGAGCCCTTTGGGTTATCGATTACCCAAATTGATATCGGTCGTTTTGCTGGAAGTCAAGTTGTGCTGGCGTTGCTGACGCAAAAGCAAGCCGCCTCCCGGAGATTTGCCTGAGCCCTGTGGCCAACTCAACCAGAATTCTTGCGATGTTCGAAAATGAGGGTTTCGGAAAGGGCGGTCAGGATGCGCAGTGCGCAGACGCGTAAAACCCCGCCGAAGCGGGGTTTTTCTCGCAGGCAGCGCTCAATTGTTGTGTGCGGCGCAGGCCTCATCCATCGGCGTGGCATTGCTGGTGCCGCCCTGCGTCTGAAGATTGTCCGAGTTGTTGACCGGATTGGGGCACTTGGTCTTGTCCATTTTCATCGTGCCGCCGGTCGTGGAACCGGTCGTGGTGGTATCGGTTGCCATCGGCTTTTTGGCCTTCGTGTCGCCGGTCGCGCCGCCACCCTGATCGGCCTGGTTCTTATCGATCGTGGCGCCGGCCGGCGCCGGATTGGATTGGGCGAAGGCCGATGTGGCCATGCCGATGGCAAAAAGCGACGCTGCTACGAGTTTCATATGCATTGGGATATCCTCCTTGGGGAATTTTGCCGTATTGGCCTATCCACAACCTCACCGGCAGGTCATTGTTCCGCAACGGCTGCTGACTAATATGTGGCAGGTCTGGAGCCTTCGACCGGCAGACGCAGCAGCTTGAACGCCTGATCGGGCGTGTCAGATCGTCCGGTCGAAGAGCGCCAGCGACCGGGTATCCTTCAATCGGAAGACCTGGGCGGGCCGGTTGCTCGCCCGGCGCATCTCGCCCTCGACCGGCTCCAGGAAATCGGCGTCGGCCATGCGCTTTCGAAAGGCCGATTTGTCGAGCTTGCGGCCGAGAAGAGTCTCGTAGACCGATTGCAGCTCGCTCATTGTGAAATGGACTGGCAGCAGATGTCCGGGCAGGCTCGAATATTCGACCTTGCCGCGGATGCGGCCGAGCGCCTCCTTCAGGAGGGCCGCATGGTCGAAGGCGATGGGACAGCCGACGCCCTCGCCCTCGATCAGCCGCCATTCGGCCTCTCCGGCGATTCCGCCCTGCCGTTCGGCGACGTCATCGGCGGAAAGCAGCGCGATGTAGACGATGCTGATGCTCCAGCCCCTCGGGTCGCGGGTGCGGCTGCCCGTGGTTTGCAGCTGTTCGAGATAGGGTGTTTCGACGCCGGTCTTTTCCTTCAGCACGCGCCGGGCCGCGGCCTCGAGATCCGCATCCTCGTCGATATGGATCCAGCCGCCGGGCAAGGCCCAGTCGCCGGAAAAGGGCGCGTTCGCTCGCCGCACGAGAAGCACGGCGAGGCCGGCCGGCGACAGCGAGAAGATCGCAAGATCGACGGTCGCGATCGGTTTGAAGGCGTCATTGTTATGCGTTGTCATGATGCGAATATAACATGCGCGAGGCTTAGTGTAAATCTTCAACTAAGTTAGTTGACATTTATCACTAACTCATGTTTTCTCCATTTCGACACGAGCAGGGGGCTCGCGCCTGGAACAAGGAAACGGTCATGTTCGGACTGCGCTTCATCAAGACGGAACCTACGCAATACGTCATCCAATATCAAAACGGCAACGCCATTCGTGAAGGCGCCGGCCTGGCCTTCTGGCATTTTGCGCCGTCGAGCTCGCTGGTCCTGGTGCCGACGGCGAGCGTCAACGACCCCTTCATCTTTCCGCTGGTGACGTCGGACTTCCAGGAAGTGACCGTGCAGGGGCAGATCACCTATCGCATCGCCGAGCCGCGCCGCACGGCAGCGCTCCTGAATTTCACGCTCGACCACAAGGGTCGCTATGTCTCGGAGGATCCGCAGAAGCTTTCGACCCGGGTGATCGACCGCGTGCAGGTGGCGATGCGCGCCGAGGTCCAGACGCTGTCGCTGAAGGAGGTTCTTGCTTCGGGCGAGACGCTCGTCGCCGGCGTGGCTGAAGCCCTCAAAGTACATCCGACGATCGAAGCGCTCGGCCTTGAAATTCTCGGCCTGTCGCTGCTCGCCGTCATGCCGAAGGCCGAGACGGCCAAGGCGCTGGAAGCCCATGCCCGCGAGGCTCTGCTCCGCCAGGCCGACGAGGCCATCTATAGCAGGCGCAATGCCGCCATCGAGCAGGAGCGGACGATCAAGGAAAACGAGATCGCCACAGAGATCACGCTGGAGAACAAGAGGCGGCAGGTGCGCGAGGCGCAGATGGAGGCCGAGCGCGCCGTGCAGGAACGGCAGCTGCAGATCCGGCGGGAAGAAATGGCCGGCAAGATCGCGCTGGAAGAGCAGAACCGCGATCTGGTGACGCTTGCCGCGACCAACGCCAAGGCCGAGGCCGATGCGCAAGCCTATGCGCTGACGGCGATGATGAAATCCTTCGAGCAGGCCGATCCGAAAGTGCTGCAAGCGCTCGCCTCGGTCGGCATGAAGCCCGGCCAGCTGATGGCGCTCGCCTTCCGCGACCTCGCCGACAATGCGACGAAGATCGGCCAGCTCAACGTCTCGCCCGATCTTCTGCGCGAGATATTGCAGCCGCAGGAGGGCAAGGACCGTGCCGGCCACTGACGAACGCAAGATCATCCTCGTCGTCCGCCCGACCCGCCTCGACGAGCTCATCGCCCGGTTCAACACGGTGCAGCAGGCGCAGTTCTATGTCGAACATCTCGGCGCCGATTTCAGCGATTACCTCGCCGAGAAGAGGCGCTACGAAACGGCGATCGCCGAGGTGGAGGCCAGCCTGCGCGCGGTCGCCCGCGTGCAGCGTCTCGACCGCCGCTACCTCCCGAACTTCGTCTTCGGCCCCGACGATGTCGTCGTCGTGCTCGGCCAGGACGGGCTGGTCGCCAATACGCTGAAATATCTCGACGGCCAGCCGGTGCTCGGCGTCAACCCCGATCCGATGCGCTGGGACGGCCTGCTCCTTCCTTTCAACCCGAAGAGCCTTCCGAAGGTGATCGGCGAGGCGCTGAGGAACAAGCGGCCGATCAAGCGCGTCAGCATGGCCAAGGCGACGCTGAATACCGGCGCCGTCATCCATGCCGTCAATGATCTCTTCATCGGCCCGCAAAGCCATGTCTCAGCCCGCTATGTCCTGCAGGCGGAAGAACGCGAGGAGCGCCAGTCCTCCAGCGGCATCATCGTCTCGACAGGCATGGGCTCGACCGGCTGGCTGAAGAGCCTCTATTCCGGCTGCCTCGGGGCCGCGAGCGCGCTCGGCCTCGAACCCGCTGAGCGGACGATCGACATGTCCTTCGCCTGGGATGCGGATTACCTGCGCTATTTCGTCCGCGAACCCTTCCCGAGCCGCACCACCGGCGCCACCATCGTCGCCGGCCTCGTCTCCGATACCCAGCCGTTGACCATCGTCTCCGAAATGCCGGAACACGGCGTGATCTTCAGCGACGGCATCGAGGCGGATTTTCTGGAATTCAACGCTGGGACGCGGGCAGTGGTGACCGTCGCTGAACGGCAGGGGTCGCTGGTGGTGTGAGCGGCCTCGGCGAACATATGTATGTGGCCGCCGATCGGGGCGTTGCGACATATGAAGGATCACCTATGCTGCAGATCTTCAGCGGACAATTTGGAAAGCTGACACTGTCATGGGCGTTTTCGTTTTGCTGATGGGCTTCCCCGGCGTCGGGAAACTGACGATCGCGACTGAATTGAGTTCGCTCTTTCCTGCAAAGATCATCGATAATCATTGGTTCAATAATCCGATACTCCGCCTGCTCGATGACGATGGCGCGACACCGCTTCCGAAAGGAATCTGGGAATACACCGGCAGAGTGCGGCAAGCGGTGCTGGACGCGATTGTCGCATACTGCCCTCCCCCGTCGAACTTTATTTTCACCCATGCCGGTATCGACGGCGACGAGCGTAGCGCCCGCACGTATCAGCAGGTCTCCGACGCGGCCCGACGGTGCGAGGCGCTGCTCGTGCCGATTAGATTGCTTTGCGACGAGGAGGAATTGGCGCGCCGTGTTTCGACGCCCGCGCGTCGCGACCGGCTGAAGTCAATTGACGCGCAAGCCTCCAGAGAGAAAAGCAGACAAGCGCGCGTGCTCGATCCCAAACATCGGTTTACCCTGGACTTGGACGTGACTGCCAAAACCGCAGAGGTCAGCGCAGCAGCAATCCAGCATCACATTTTGAGC
Source organism: Rhizobium sp. M1 (assembly GCF_002531805.1). NCBI lineage: Bacteria > Pseudomonadati > Pseudomonadota > Alphaproteobacteria > Hyphomicrobiales > Rhizobiaceae > Rhizobium > Rhizobium sp. M1. Next base: position 103,559 of record NZ_NWSW01000024.1, read on the forward strand.
GTTGTCGCCGGCGATTTTGGCCCGCCCTAGAGAAAAGGTCCTGTTATCGCACCACAGTTGGCAGCTCGGCTGACCCGGCTTTTCACTGCTGAGGGAAAAGATCTGGAACATAACGCATTGATTTCTTTGCGCCGGATCTCTTTACGGAAGCAATATGATTGTTCAATTCCGTTACATCTGTGGTGGTGGTATGACGCCGACGCTCCCGAGAAACCTTGAGACGAGCGCCAGCGCTCAAGCAGTTCCAGATGCGGCAACCTCAAGAGAGCCTCATCCTGAGGCGCGGAAGCCGAAGGCTAGAGCCTCGAAGGACGAGGCGGGTGCGCTGGGTTGGTTCATGCAAGGAGTGGCGTTGCGGCGTGTCCTTCGAGGCCCCGCCCTTACGGGCTGCGGGCTTCAGGATGAGGAGCGTTGGAGGATGCCGCGCGCCGCTCAAAGGGGCCTTTAAGACGGCTGCCACCGCCGCAAGACGGCCGCCAGCGCTCAGCAACTCCAGATGCCGCGGGCGCTCAAGAGAGCCTCGTCCTGAGGTGCGGAAGCCAAAGGCTGGAGCCTCGAAGGACGAAGCGGGTGCGCCGAAACCGGAAGGATGCAAGGAGTGGTGTTGCAGCGCGTCCTTCGAGGCTCCGCCCTTGCGGGCTGCGCGCCTCAGGATGAGGAGCGTTGGTGGATGCCGCGCCAACGCTCGCGAGAAACCTTGAGATTGCCGCAAGCGCTCAAGAGAGCCTCATCGTGAGGCGCGGAAGCCGAAGGCTGGAGCCTCGAAGGACGAGGCGGGTGCACCTAGATCGGAACAGCGCCGTCAAACCCGGACAAGGCGCCCCTTCGATCGGCGCGTTCAGTTGCTCCGCGGCTGGTCATCTACGGCAGCGGCCGGCGAAACCAATCCGCGCTGCGCACGCGTCATGCCGTCCGGAAGCTGGAACCAGTCATGCCTGGATTGTTCGAAGACGGAAACCAGGGGCACGGGGAATGTCGGGTCTGCGAAGGCGCCGACGGCGACGATGCAGAGATTCGGATTGAAATCGCCCTCCCAATACAAGGAGGTTCCGCAGTTCGGGCAGAAGTGGAAGCGAACCTTGCGCCCGTCCGCGCCGTCACGCTCGAAGAGCTTCCGCTCTCCCTCGATCGTCACTTCGGTTTTCTCGAAGACTGCACCGCTGCCCGCCACCGCACCAGTTCTGCGCTGGCAATCGCGGCAGTGACATAGGCTCACCTTGAGCGGGTCGGTTGAGGTCTTCGCGCGGAGCGATCCGCAGTGGCATTGTGCAAGTCTTTCCATGTCCAATCTCGCTTGCTTCGCTGTTGGTCCTGTTCGATGTCTGGTGGCATTCGATGAGAGATGTCGGAGAGTATCAGGTCTGACGCTCAAAGCCCGACCGCTAAGTGCTCGAAGGGGAGCGGAAGCGCCTTTTCAGAGGGGCAGAAGCCCGGCGCGGGAGAAGGCGCCGGGCTTCAATAGTGACCGACAGCATGGGAGGAGGAGTGCCGTCCGTCGGGCCGGCGCAGCCGAGGAGGAGTATGGCGCGTCGGTTCGTTACGAGGTAGTGAGGCAGTACGGCGAATTCAAGCCTGGGTGTTGCGTCAATACTGCGCAGGTGCAGGGCGTCATGGCGCGGCTACGTCAGCCGGTTCCGTGCTACGTTGTCCGCGGACAACTATCCCGCTGCCGCCGCAATAGGCGAGGCCTTTTGCTCCAGCAAACTGTCATCGCAATCCTTGTTGTCCGCGGACAACCGGATGATCGGCGCTCCTCCGTCTCATGCAACCGCTGCCGCCGATCAACGTTTCGGTTCGCTGTGTCATCATCGGTCGGTGCGCCGCATGAGGTCGATGTAGTGGTCTATAGGTCGCCACTTGTTTGTGTGTTAACGTTTGGCAAGGCGTCTTGTGAGGGGGCCATGGAGAGGAAGCTTGCGGCCATCCTTGCGGCTGACGTCGTTGGATATTCGGCGCTGATGGAGCGTGACGAGACCGGGACGTTCGAGCGTCTCGTCGGGATTCGAAAAGAGCTAATCGAGCCGGAAATCGCGAAGCGGCGCGGTCGCATCTTCAAGCTCATGGGCGACGGGTTGCTCGCCGAGTTCGGCAGCGTCGTGGATGCCGTCGAATGCGCGGTGTCGCTGCAGGGCGTACTCAAGGAGCGCAACGCCGAGGTGAAGGAGAGCGAGCGGCTCGAATTGAGAATAGGGCTCAATCTCGGCGAAGTCATCGTCGATGGCGACGACTGTTATGGCGATGGCGTCAACGTGTCGGCGCGTTTGCAGCAGCTCGCCGATCCTGGCGGTGTCTGCATCTCCGGCAAAGTCGCGCGTGAGGTCGAAAAGACGCTCGCCTTCGGGTTTGAGGCGATGGGTGAGCAGCAGGTCAAAAACATCGCCGAGCCGATCACGGTTCACCGTCTCGTGCAGGAAGGGACCTCCCCGCAGGAGCGTCTGTCCAGGCCGCCTACTCTGCCGAACAAGCCGTCGATAGCCGTGCTGGCCTTTGCGAACATGAGCGGTGATCCTGAGCAGGAGTATTTTGCCGATGGGCTGGTCGAGGATGTCATCACCAATCTCTCGAAGATTCCGAGCCTGTTCGTCATCGCGCGAAACTCAACCTTCGCCTACAAAAGCAGGCCGGCCGACGTCAGGCAAATCGCGAGAGAACTGGGCGTCCGCTACGTGCTGGAAGGCAGCATCAGGCGGGCGGCAAGCCGAGTGCGCATCAGCGCGCAATTGATCGAAGGGAAGAGCGCCACCTATATCTGGGCCGACAAGTTCGAAGGTGCGGCCGAAGACATTTTCGATTTGCAGGATCAGTTGACCGAGCGCATCGTCGGGACGCTCGAGCCGACAATCAGGCATGCGGAGATAGAGCGGGCGCGCCGCAAGCGGCCTGACAGCCTGGACGCTTATGACTTTTTCCTTCGCGCATTGCCGCACAGCTATGCCAATACCCCCGCGGACACCAACGAAGCATTGCGGCTACTGGCCGATGCTTTGCGTCTTGATCCCAACTATGCCGCCGCGCACGGTTATGCCGCCTGGGGGTACGAGCAGCGCTTCCTGCGCGGCGGCTTCGATCCCAAGGACAGGGCCGCGGCGCTCAGCCACGCCGATGCGGCGCTCGCCACCGGCTCGGACGATCCGCAGGCGCTGTGCCTCGGAGCCTTCGTCCATGCCACGATCACCCATGACTACGAGCGCTCGATCAACGCACTCGATAGGGCTTTGATGCTGGACAGCAATTCGTCGCTGGCCTACGGGCTGAGTGCGATGGTGCATATGTTCAACGAGACCTATGATCGGTCCCGAGATCACGCATTCAAGGCCCTTCGGCTCAGTCCGCTCGATCCGATGAACTATCATTCCTATCTCGCATTGGCATGGGTCAGCCTGTTTGGCGGGCGGTTCGAGGATGCCGTGAAATACTCGGCCCTGGGAGTTCAGGTGAATCCGGGCTTCAGCATTCTCCACGCTAGCCTGGTGGCAAGCTACGCCAATCTCGATCGCTTGGAGGCTGCGCGAGCGGCCGCCGCGCGATTGCTGAAGGTCGCGCCGAACTGGACGATAGGTGGTTTCGTGCAAATGGATGTCGTGCGGCCGCAGCTCATGAAGGGGCTGGCGTCGGCGTTGCGCAAGGCCGGCCTCCCGGAGTAAGATTTCCTGCCTGTTCCTCTCCCTTTATCGGTCCGGCAGGCCAGATCCTTCCGCTCGAGGAACTGATTGTCGTGGATAACGGCAGCGGCTATTGCTGGCCATTGCCGGTGGCGCTATTGATGTGTTTAGAGACTTTTTTCGCCTGTCGGAATTCAGCCTCAGGCCGCGTTTTCCAGGCATAATTCCGACCCTCAGGACCTGAGGGGCGCCACATTGCGGCCCTGTCGATATAACCCCAACACAGCAGTAACGAAACCAAAGTCCGGTTTTGCTTCCGTAGTGCGGTAGGGTTCCAACAAAATCAGCGGCTTACAATCTGCGAAACCCTTATGGGTCCGGCCTCTTTAGGGCGTCAGCCCCTCCCCTGCCCCGGGAATTTCCGCAGGAAAGCAACGGCTTGCATCCTTTAGCGGCAATCGGCGTTATCCACGCAGCAAATCGGAGGATAGGGTAATGGCAGATGCGTTCCGCCTCAAGAGGTTCTCGATCGCGGCGACGGTGATGGCCGCAGCGATCGGCGCGTTTGTTGTCCTCCAGGCAAGGCAGCGCGGGGCTGTCGCCCTGTCCGGCGATATCGCCTGGGGCGACGACGATCATGGGCGCAGCGCGGCGACGCCGGAGGCCATTCCGCTCAGCGGTCTTCGTGACGTATTCTGGCGGGTCTTCCACGAGATCCTGAACGACCGGGTCTCGCTCATTGCTGCCGGCGTGACCTTCTATCTGCTGCTGGCGATATTCCCGGCGCTGGCGGCGCTCGTCTCCCTCTACGGACTGGTTGCCGATCCGCTCACGATATCCGAACATCTTCGCGAACTGGTCGTCCTCCTGCCGCCGGGAGCGTTCGATCTTCTCGCCGACCAACTGAAGGCGCTCATCGAACGACGCGAGAGCACGCTCGGAATCACCTTCTTCGTGGGTCTCGCCATCGCGCTCTGGAGCACGCATAACGGCACGCTCGCGATCTTCGATGCGATGAACGTGGCTTATGAGGAGGATGAGAAACGGAGCCTCGTGCGACTGAATCTGATCGGCTTCTGCTTCACCTTATGCGCGATATTCTTCGCCGTCCTCATGGTTGCCCTCGTCGGCGTGATGCCGCTTGTGCTCTCCTTTCTGTGGCTCGACCAGTTCAAGGAGCAAATGGCGCTCCTTCTCAGATGGCCGCTGCTGCTGCTGGTGGTGGTGGTCGCGGTCATGCTGGTCTATCGCTTCGGCCCGAGCCGCGAGCCCGCCAGAGTGCGGTGGATGACATGGGGCGCAGCTCTGACGACGCTCGCCTGGGCCGTCATGTCACTCGGCTTTTCCTTCTATCTCGAGCATTTCGCCAACTATAACGCGACCTACGGCACGCTCGGCGCGTTGATCGGTTTCCTCATCTGGATCTGGCTTTCCGTCGTCATCCTCATCGTCGGTGCGGAACTGAACGCCGAACTCGAGCATCAGACAGCCAGGGACACGACGACGGGGCAGCCGCTGCCGATGGGCGCGCGCGGGGCCTATGTCGCGGACACTTTGGGCGAGACCATGAGCTGATCGTTAAGGAGCGGCATTGATGCCCGCTGCTTCGATGCGGTTTTGATGTATTTTGTGCTTCGGCAGGTTCGACAGAGGAGACGATCATGACCGCCCCGCATCCTTCCAAAACGCATATCGGCAATCATGCACTGCATCCCGAAACGCAGATGCTGAACTACGGCTACGACCCCGAGCTATCGGAAGGGGCGGTCAAGCCGCCGGTATTCCTGACCTCCACCTTCGTCTTCAATTCTGCCGAGGATGGCCGAGACTTCTTCGATTACGTCTCGGGCCGCCGCGAGCCGCCGGCCGGCAAGGGGGCGGGCCTCGTCTATTCGCGCTTCAATCATCCCAACAGCGAGATCGTCGAGGACAGGCTCGCCGTCTATGAGAAGACGGAGAGCGGCGCGCTGTTTTCCTCAGGGATGGCGGCGATCGCCACGACCTTGTTCGCCTTCGTCCGGCCGGGCGATGCGATCCTGCATTCGCAGCCGCTCTACGGCGGCACGGAAACCTTGCTGGCAAAGACCTTCCTCAATTTCGGCGTCGCCGCGGTCGGCTTTGCCGATGGTGTCAGCGAAAATTCGGTGCAGAAGGCGGCCGACGAGGCGGTGACCAAGGGCCGCGTCTCCGTCATCCTGATCGAAACACCCGCCAATCCGACCAACAGCCTGGTCGATGTCGCGATGATCCGGCGCGTTGCCGATGCGATCGGGGCAAAGCAGGGGCATACGCCGATCATCGTCTGCGACAACACCCTGCTCGGGCCGGTGTTCCAGCGGCCGATCGAGCACGGCGCCGATATTTCGCTTTATTCACTGACAAAATATGTCGGCGGTCATTCCGATCTGATCGCCGGGGCCGTTCTCGGCCGCAAGGCCGTCGTCAGGCAGGTCAAGGCGCTGCGCGGCGCGATCGGCACCCAGCTCGATCCGCATTCCTGCTGGATGCTCGGCCGTTCGCTGGAAACATTGCAGCTGCGCATGGAGCGGGCAAACAGCAATGCGCGGGCCATCGCCGATTTCCTGCGCGATCACCCGAAGGTCGAGAAGGTCCACTACCTGCCCTACCACGATCCGGAATCGCCGTCCGGCCGCACCTTCGCCGCGCAATGCAGCGGCGCCGGCTCGACCTTCTCCTTCGACATTCGCGGTGGCCAGCCGGCTTCGTTCAAATTCCTGAATGCGCTGCAGGTCTTCAAACTCGCCGTCAGCCTGGGCGGTACGGAATCGCTGGCGAGCCATCCCGCGACCATGACGCATTCCGGCGTGCCCGCCGATGTAAGGGAGCGGATCGGCGTGCTGGAATCGACGATCCGCCTGTCGATCGGCATCGAGCATCCCGACGATCTGGTCGCCGATCTGGAACTGGCGCTGCAATCTGCTTGACGGCGCCACGTAGAACGATGCCCGGCGGCGCCGGGCATCGAGAGTTTATTTGTCGTCGATCGTCAGCTCTGTCTCGTCCGAGTTCACCACGAAGATCGCGAGCAGCTTCGCCGGCTCGGTCTTGCTGCCGTTGGCGCTGACGCTGTGATGATCGCCGGGGAATTCGGGAAAGCTTTCGCCGGCCTTATAGGTCTTCACCGGGCCGTCATTCACCTGGCTTTTGATCGAGCCCTCCAGAACGGTGGCGTAGATGAAGGCCGATTTCGGGTGAGTATGGCCCGGCGACATGCCGCCAGGCTTATATTCGACGAGCACGGCCTTGATGCTCTTGCCGGGAACATTGGGAAGCTTCTGGTCGTAGACCAGGGTTACCTTTGCCTTGTCGCCCGCGGCATAGGCTGCTGTGCCGGCGACAAGGGCAACGGCGAATGCCGCTGCCGAGATCATTTTTCCTGACATGACTGGTCTCCTTGCGTTGATGGGAACGGTTGTCGGCGCGGCTGCGACGGCGGCATGGGCCGTCAGGCGCTCATCTTCTGTGGCGGATGCTGGCGCAGCCAATCATCGAAGCGAATGCGGCCAAGTCGGGCCTTCGGCCCTGCCACCAGCGAGTTGTCCTCGAGCTCGACGCCGAAATAGCGGGCGTGCGGATCGGTCATGATCTGGCGCGGGTCATTCGTCGCCTTGAAAAGCTGCGTCACGACCTCGGTAAGGCGGATCTTCTCCGGACCGCCGATTTCGATCGTGCCGTTGACGGGGGCGGCGAGCGCCACGTCGGCCATGACGTCGGCGACATCGTCCGAGGCGATCGGCTGCACATAGGCCGGCGACAGATGCACCATCTGGCCGACCGTGCCCGACTGGGCAATGCCCGCCATGAACTCATGGAACTGCGTGGAGTGGACGATGGTGTAGGGTATGCCGGAGCCTTTGATCAGCTCTTCCTGGGCCATCTTGGCCCGCATATAGCCGCTGCCCTGCAGCCGCTCTATACCGACGATCGACAGGGCGATGTGATGTTTCACGCCGGCGGCAGCGGCCGCCTTGAGCAGGTTGCGGCCCGAGGTCTGGAAGAATTCCAGAACAGCCTTGTCCTCGAAGGAGGGCGAATTGGCGAGATCGAGCACCACCTGCGCGCCAGCAAGCGCTTCCGCCACGCCCTTGCCGGTGATCGTGTCGACGCCCGTATTCGGCGAGGCCGGCAGCACGTCATGTCCCTTCTTGCGCAATCTTTCCACGGTCTTCGTGCCGATGAGGCCGGTGCCGCCGATGATGACGATTTTCATGGGTAGTCTCCTTCTCCATTGCGAGGAGTATCCTCTGTTGACTTGAGGCGGGTGCCGAAACCGCTTCCTCTATGAGGCAGGCGCGCGATGTCAGGCTTGGCCGGCTACAGCCGACGGGCAGGAGAATGCGCCGGATCACGGTCGCGAACCATTCTCCCACCGTCGCTGTCGACCTATGCGAAGGAAGTAGGACGGCTCGCCCAGCGAGAGATCCGATCGGTTGAAAAGAAGGAAACGTGTCTAAGTCGGCGTCAGCCGAACCTGCCCCGGGGCAACGGGCGAACCTTGGGTGGCGGGATTGGCAACGCTTCTCCCCGGCGGGCGTGCGGCGCTCCTGGCCCATTTGATCGGTATTGCGATAAACAGCGCCTGGAGCAGATTGTCGTCTTCTGAGTGGATTCGTGGCCGGGCTGCGGTCCGGATCGACCGACAGCCGACATCAGTGCATCCGGTCTGCCTCCCAGGTCGCCGGCCCGCGAAATTCGATGCCGTAGCGTTCCGCCAGCTGCAGGAGCCGATCCATGTCATCCGGCAGCCGCGGCGCCTGCGCGGCCGCTTCGATGAAGAATTCCTCCAGGCCGCCCGGCGTCAGGATGGTGAGGTTGCGTCCGGGAGACGTGCCGGTGACCCGAAACGTATGCGGCACGCCGCGCGGCAGGAAGATCGAGCTGCCTGGGCGGACCGGGACAAACTCGCCATTCAGCCAGAATTCGTAATCGCCCTCGATCACATGGATCACTTCGTCCTCGTTGTGATGAATGTGGATTGGTGGTCCGCCGCCGGCAGGCACCTTGCCTTCAAACACGCCGAGGATGCCGCCACTTTCGAACCTGCCGATATTGATGGTGTAGGTCGTGTTCATCCACGTTACCGTTCGTACGGTTCTCGCCGCGACGCTCATGGCAATTTCCTTCCGAGGTCATTTTGGAATAGAGTTCCGGGCTGTTCTCCATCACTATTGCCGATAGCGACCGCACGGAAATCGAATGATCGTATAGGGGATATTGACCGCGTGAATTTCTCCGCCCTCGACCTGAACCTGTTGCGCGTCTTCGACGCCATGATGTCAGAGCTTTCGACGGTGCGGGCAGGCGAGCGGGTCGGCTTGTCGCAGCCGGCCGTGAGTTCGGCGCTCGGCAGGTTGCGCGCCTTGTTGGACGACGAATTGTTCGTCAGGGAAGGCAATCAGATGATGCCGACGGCGCGCGCCCTCGAACTGCGTCAGCCGATCAGACAAGCGCTGGCGGGCATGGAAGAGGCATTGGCAACGAGCGCCGTTTTTGATCCCGCCACCTCGACCCGTTCCTTCATGCTGATCGGATCGGATTACTTCTCGACATTGCTGATGCCGCCGCTGGCTGCCCGTGTGGCCGAAGCGGCACCCTCCGTCACCTTGCAGATGGTCGACCATGCCTCGTCGGAAGTCTTCGAGGTGTTGCGCGATGGCAGAGCGGATATCGTCATCGACCGATCGCTCGAGCCGCCGGAGTGGGTCGCCAGCCGCAAGGTGCTCCAGTCATGGCTGGTCTGCATTGCGAAGCAGGGACATCCCCTTCTGGCGAGCCGCGGTCTTCATCCGGGAGACGTTATCCCGGCAGACCTATTCTGCGCCGTTCCCCACGTTCTGCGCTCCGCCGATGGGAGCCGGACCGGGACAATCGATCCGGCCCTTGCGCGCTTGGGCCTTGCCCGGCGTGTCATGGTCACGGTGCCGCACTTCCACGCGGTCGCTCTTGCCGTTGAATCAAGTGAGATGCTCGGAAGCATTCCGGTTCATTTCGCGCGCACGTTGATCGGACGGCTGAAGCTCGATGTGTTCATGCCGCCGATGGAATCGCCGAAAATGGACGTGACCATGTATTGGCTCCGTCGCTTCGATGCCGATCCGGGAAGTGCCTGGCTCCGGAGTGAGATAGCGCAGACGCTCGCCGCGCCGGAGCCGCCCTTATTCCCATCATCGCCCGAGCCGGATCGACCGGAGGATTGATCCCACAGCGCACGATGCGGGGTTTCATCAGGAAAGCCGGACAGCCTCGAACAGCGCCGTCAGCCCGATGCCCCCGCCAATGCCGATCATGGCGAGCGCTGTTGCGCCAGACGACGAACCATCCTCGCGGACCAACTGGCTGTACAGCCGGGTGACGAGGACGGCGCCGGAGGCGCCGAAGGGATGGCCGAGCGCGATTGCGCCACCATCCCTGTTGACCCTGTCGGTCGCGATATCGAGTTGGTCCAGCGACGCCAGGACCTGGGCCGCAAAGGCTTCGTTGAATTCTATGGCATCGACCTCAGACAAAGAAAACCCCGGCTGGCGCTCAAGCAGTTTTCGGGTCGAGGCGACCGGGCCGATGCCGAGCAGGTTGGGGTCGACGCCGGCGGCTGCGCTGTCGATGAAGGCGAGGCCCTTTTCGATGCCAAGGCTTTTGGCCATGCCGCGGCTGATGACGAGGACCAGGCAGGCGCCGTCATTGAGCGGGCAGGCATTGCCCGCCGTCACCGAGCCGTCGGCGAGGAAGACGGGCTTGAGGTTTGCCAGCGCTTCCATCGATGTCGTGGGGCGCGGGCATTCATCCCGTTCCACCAGCCCGTGCCCGGTGGAAATCTCGACGGTCTCGGGCCGGAAGAGGCCGGCTTCGGCTGCCTTGACGGCGAGGCGGTGGCTGCGCAGGGCGAATTCATCCTGCCGCTGGCGGGTGATGCCGAAAGCGCGGGCGACGTTTTCGGCGGCGACACCCATATCGGGATCGCCGATCGCATCGGGGGAGAAGCGGGCGCGGCCGTAGAAGCGCGGCAGGGCGCCATTGGTTTTCGGCCTCTCGGCCCGCCATGGCGCGGTGCTGACGCTCTCGACGCCGCCGGCCAGAAAGCAGGAGCCCGCCTTTGCCTGGATCAGCCGGGCGGCCATGATGATCGCTTCGAGGCCGGAGCCGCATTGCCGGTCGATGGCGACGCCGGGAACGGCGATCGGCAGGCCGGCGGAAAGGGCCGCCAGCCGGGCGATATTGCCGCCGCCGCCGGCGGCATTGCCGACCAGCACGTCGTCTATGGCCTCGGGCGCAATGCCCGTCTCTGCAACGATGCGGCGGGTGATCGGCGTGAGCAGGTCTTCGGAGGCGACCGTCGCAAGCGAGCCGAAGGCACGGCCGATCGGCGTGCGGTAGGCGGCGACCACCACCGGCTGCCAATCCTCGTCAGGCTGATAGGCGTAGGACAAGGCCGTCTCCCGAAATGACCGATGCCTGCACCTGGCCGCGGGCGATCTTGCCGCTGCTCGTCATCGGCCAGGCGCCGATCTGGTAGAATTGCCTGGGGATCTTGAACCGCGCAAGCTTGCCCGCGCAATGGTCGGCCAGGATTTTCGCATCGATCGCCTCGCCGGAGACGACGGCGACGATCCTCTGGCCGTAATAGTCATCCGGCAGCCCGAAGACGACGGCTTCCTCGACGCCGGGGCAGGTTTTCAGCGCGCTCTCGACTTCGGCGGGATAGACGTTGTTGCCGCCCGAAATCATCATGCCGCCGGCCCGGCCGATCACCCGCAGCATGCCGTTGGCGTCGATCTCGCCGAGATCGCCGACCGTCGCCCCCGCTGGGGTAACCCGGAACGCCTGGCCGTCGTCGCCCCAGAGATAGCCGTCGGCGATCAGGTCGCTGTTGACGAAGATGGTGCCCGGCACGTCGATGCCGACATCGTTTTCTTCAGGGTCGCGGATGGTGATCGCAACGCCGGGATAGGCTTGCCCCACCCGGTCGATCGGAAAATCGGTCTCGCCGCCGGCGAGCGTCGAGACCGTCATGAAACCGATCTCGGATGCGCCGTAATATTCCCGGATGCGCGCCTTGGGAAAGAGGCGGCGCATGGATTCGAGCTCGTTGAGATTCAGCTTGGCGCCGGCCGTCAGCACGTCGCGCAGGCAGTTGAGCGCCGGCTCGCCTGCCCATGCGCGGGCAATCCCGGCTATATGGGTCGGCACCGCGACCAGCCGTTCTATGCGTGCGGAGGAGAGCGTGCGCGCGACCGCGCCGGCATCCCACTTTCGCACCGAATGGAAGGTCGCTCCGGCATCGAGCGCTTCCACCAGGGCGTAAAGCGCCAGGCCATGCGCCAGGGCGCCGGGGCAGAGGGTCGAGGGCGCGTTCTGGAGTTCGAAGACCAGACGCCCCCGGTCGAGGCTCCGGCGCCACTGCTCGCGCGAGCGGTAATAGGCTTTCGGCTCGGCGGTGGTGCCCGAGGTGAAGCCGATCAGGAAGATGCCTTCGGCATCCGGCAGGTCCTCTCCCGGTGCGGTGAGATCGAAAGGCTCGGCTCCGGCGATGACGACCGATATGCCGAGCCGGCGGCCGATCTCTGCGCTGGGGCTCGCCTCGTCGTCGACGACGAGCACATCAGGCGCGAGGCGCTGCAGAATGCGCTCGATCCTTTCTGCCGGCATCATAGGGTCGATGACGGCGCAGGCATTCGGCAAGGCGGTGGCGGCGAGGAAATATTCGGCAAAGCCGAGATGATTGCCGAGGCTGAGCGCAACGAGTTTCTCGACGCCGGGCAGATCGATCGTGCGGCGATTCGTGCCGGGAAGCTCTTGGAAAAAGCGATAGATCGCCCGCGAGCGCGCGTAGAGTTCGCCGTAGCTGAGCGCGCCGCCGTCGATCACCACCGCCGGCTTGCTGGGCCTTTCTGTGGCGTGTCGGAGAAGCTCTGCATGGATCGGCATGGATCAGCCCTGCGACAAGGCGGCTCTGGTCGCCTCGGGGATCGGCGTCGGGCGGCTGTCGGAGAGGCCGACGCAGACCCAGACAAGGCCGGCCGTTGCGCAATGGGCGCCGTCGCGCCGGCGAAAGAGTTCGATTGCAAAGGCGAGGCTGGTGCGCCCGATCTTCTCGACGGCGACCTTCGCCTCGACGACATCGTCGACGTCGATCGGGTTGTGAAAGGTAATCTCCGCCTTCTTGACGTGATAGGCGACACCCGAGGTGATGTGGCGGAAATGGCCGAGGATCTCGCGGTGGCGCAGAAACTCGACGACGGCATCCTCGCAATAGTCGAGGTAGACCGAATTGTGGACATGGCCATAGATGTCGATGTCTCGCATCGAGACCCGGAACGATGCTAAAGGCCTGTCGTCAACGCTCATTCGATCACCCAAAATTGGTGGGCTGTTCTAACCGCGAGTTTGTGGGGGATGCAAATGCAATATCAGGCGGTCGTGCGAAAATTCGGCCCGGCCCCGGAGGTCGTCGGGATCGAGCGGACGCCGCTGCCGGCGCTGCGGCGCGACCAGGTGCGGGTACGGCTGCTCGCCCGCTCGATCAATCCTTCCGATATCATCACCATTTCGGGCGCCTATGCCGGCCGCACGACCCTGCCCTTTATTCCAGGCTTCGAAGCCTTCGGCGTGGTCGAAGCCTGCGGCGAAGCGGTCTATGGACTGGCACCGGGGACGCGTGTGCTGCCGGTGCGCAGCGCCGGCGGGTGGCAGGAGTTCAAGGACACCGACCCCAGCTGGTGCCTGCGCGTGCCGGACGCGCTCTCCGATTTCGAGGTGGCGACCAGCTACGTCAACCCGATGACCGCCTGGCTGATGCTGCATGGGAAGATCGGGCTGAGACCGGGCATGCGCATCGCCGTCAATGCCGCCGCCTCTTCGATCGGATCGATCCTGATCGGCCTCGCAAATGCCGTTGGCGTCGAGCCGGTGGCGATCGTTCGCAGCGAAGAATCCCGCCAGCGCCTGCGTGGCCGGCTCGAGACCGTTATCATCGACAGGGAGGACAGCGATCTGGCAGCCGCCCTCGCCGGCCGGCATGGGCTCGACGCCGTGCTCGACTGCGTCGGCGGCCCGCGTGCCGCGGTTCTAGCCGATGCGCTCAAGCCCGGCGGCCATTTCGTGCATTACGGCCTGCTCTCCGGCCAGAGCATCCCGAATTCCTTCTGGTCCTCCCATCCCGATATCACCTTTTCCTTTTGCCACCTCCGGGAATGGGTCCATTCGGAAACCATGGACAACGTCCAGCGCGCCTATTCCGAGGTGGCGGCGCAGATCGCCGCGAAGGTGATCGCCACCGAGGTGCGGGAGGTGTTTCCGCTGGAAAGGATCGCCGAGGCGCTGCAAGCGGCCCTTCCCTTCCGGGCAGGCGGCAAGGTGCTGCTGGCTTGAGGGGGCGCCCGCCTCGTCCTTCGAGGCCCCTTCGGGGCACCTCAGCAACCG
>NZ_NWSW01000025.1:0-112349 GCF_002531805.1 Rhizobium sp. M1
AGATTTAAAAGCTTCACAAGCTCTGAGGTGCCCCGCAAGGGGCCTCGAAGGACGAGGGCGGGTGGTTGAACGCCGCCAGCAGTATCGACATTTGCCAGTGGCCAGCCCCGTCCTTCGAGGCTCCGCACCTCAGGATGAGGCTGGAGAGAGGGCGCGCCAGCATCCTTGCCCTTCGCTTACGCTCCATGCATTCGCGGCTTTGCCGCTCACCCCCTCATCTGCCTGCCGGCATCAGCCTGGGCGAGCCACGGGTCTCGCCCGTCCTTCGGACCCCCGCTGGGGAGAAGGGGAATCGTGGCAGCCTCTGGCTCTTGCGGAAAATGAGAGCATGCGGCTTGCTCCCGCTTCTCCCCAGCGGGGAGAAGATGCCTGAAGGGCAGATGAGGGGTGAGGAGCGTGAGCGACGAACAGCTTGAGCGGAAGCGAAAGGTGGCGGTTGACGCGGTTCCAATTCCCCCAAAAGCAAAAGGCCGGCTTTCGCCGGCCTTTTTCCCGAATCCCCCTGAAATCCTTAGCGCAGTGCGCCGACCAGAACGTCGCGGCCGTTCTCGATGGTGACCCAGCGGCCGGCATTGTAGCTCGACTGGCGCTTGACGAAAGAATAGGGCGTTCCGAACCACGGCTTGACGTCGGCGGCGAGGTTGTCGAGCACGAAGTCGCCCTCGGCGGTGCGCAGCGTCAGGACGGCATGGCCCTCGCCATCGGGCTTGCGCACGACGGTCATCAGCAGGTCGGCGGCCGGAACGCCGCGCTGGATCAGGATGCGGCGCTTCAGGAGCGCGAAATCCTCGCAGTCGCCGGCGGTGGTCGGATAGGCCCAGACTTCATCCTTGCCGTAGATTTCCTTGTCGGTCATCGGCGTGATCGTGCGATTGATCGTGGCGTTGACCGAACGGACGAGCGACCACTTGGCCGGGGTCATCTCGACAGGGCCCGCATTGCGGTTTGCGCCGCATTCACTGCTGTGGGTCTGACAGAAATCATAATGGCCGATCGGCTGCGAAGTGGCGTTGCCTGTTACCATGGAAGCATTTCTGCTTGGAGCTGGGATGGCGGCAGTCGCCATCGCAAACACGGCCATCATGGCCACAAAGATACCTTTGATCCGCACGCCCGCTCTTTCCTCGATCGCCCCTTAATTATTAACAAACTGTTAATGGAGAGGGCCGAGAAGAGTCAATCGTTACTTCTTGTAGGGGCCTTGCGACCCGCCGACATGGTTAAAATGCAACAAGACGGCGAGCTTGTTCAGCAGGTTATTACCCGGCCATGGAGTTGCGGATGATGCCTTTGACGGCGCTCAGAATAAGGGCGATATCGCTGGGGCGGGACAGGCGATGGTCGCCGTCGCGGATGAAGGTCAGCACCACGTCGTCGGCAGGAAGGTGCTCGACAAGTTTCATCGCATGCGCATGCGGCACGTCGGGATCCTTCATGCCCTGGAGAATATGCACCGGGCAACCCGTTTCGATCATGCCGTCGAGCACGCGGTTCTTGCGGCCATCCTCGATCAGCGCCCTGGTATAGATGTCCGGCTCCGGGCTGTATTGCGAGCGCTCTTCGAAATAGCCGCGCTCCGTCAGTGACTTGCGCTCCTTGGCCGTCAGGTTCGGCTCGATCAGTTCGGAGGTGAAATCGGGCGCCGGCGCGATCAGCACCATTCCTTCGAGTTCTGGGCCTTCGAGTTTTGGGCCGTCCTGCCGCGCGAACTCCTGCGCCAGCCGCAGCGCAATCCAGCCTCCCATCGAGGAGCCGACGAGAATGACCCGGTCGGGCGCGACGTGGCGGATGACGGCCAGCGCCTCCTCCAGCCAGCGTGAGATCGTGCCGTCGCGAAAGCTGCCGCCGGAAAGCCCGTGGCCGGAATAGTCGAGGCGGATGCAGGCAGTACCGAGTTCGCCCGCCAGTCCGTCGAGCTCCAATGCCTTGGTACCGCACATGTCGGAACGGTAGCCGGATAGCCAAACGAGCGTCGGGGCATTATTGCCGGCTTGCGCCGGGCGCACCAGCATGGCGATCTCACGCGCCGCCTCGCCTTCGCCGACCGTCAGGAACTGCGGCTGGACATTTGGCATCTGATCGGACATCGGGGAAACTCCTGTTGTTTTGGCCTATAAAACAGATTCTTGGCAGGCTGACAGCGGGTGATTTTTCCGCTAAAGGATGATATTGACTCCGTTGCAGCGATAACGAGATACGTTTGTGCACCCTGGTCGGGAGCGCGCGGCTGCAACATTCCGGAAACAACGCGAGGAGAATACGACCATTCGCAGACCTTTTAAGACCGATGCGCCCGTGAAGGACGGCCCGCGCTCGAACCGTGAAATCCGCATTCCCAAAGTTCAGCTGATCGCGGCTGACGGACAGAATATGGGCATCGTGCCCACCGACCAGGCCTTGAGAATGGCAGAAGAAGCCGGCCTCGATCTTGTCGAAATTTCCCCCAATGCCGAACCGCCGGTGTGCAAGATCCTCGATCTGGGCAAGCTGAAATACGCCAACCAGAAGAAGGCGGCCGAGGCGCGCAAGAAGCAGAAGATCGTCGAAGTCAAAGAAATCAAGATGCGCCCGAATATCGACACCCATGATTATGAGGTGAAGATGAAGGCGATGGGCCGCTTCTTCGACGAGGGTGACAAGGTCAAGGTGACGCTGAAGTTCCGCGGCCGTGAAATGGCCCACCAGGAGCTCGGCATGAAGCTTCTGCAGCAGGTCAAGGCCGACACGCTTGAGATCGCCAAGGTCGAAGCCGAGCCCAAGCTCGAAGGCCGTCAGATGATGATGGTGCTGGCGCCGAAGTAAGCGCCAGACACCTTTTTGCCCAAGGCCGTCCGCAAGGGCGGCTTTTGTGCTTTCGGCCCTCCCGATTTTGGGCTGGCGAAGATTCCTCCGCGGCCCCGTTGCACTTTCATGACGCTGCGGTTATAAGCGCGCGTCCGAACTGACCGGCAGGGCATGCCGTGGCAGTTTCGAATGCTTGCGGAACGGTTCGTCGCCGAAGCCGCAGATCAACAACAAACGCTCCCGCACCTTGTTGCGACGGCCGGAGAACCGGACTTCGCGAGAGGGCTTTTTTGATGAAGCGCGCAGGGAGGACAGAAGGAGTAGCAAAATGCCCAAGATGAAGACGAAGTCCTCTGCCAAGAAGCGGTTCAAGATCACCGCGACGGGCAAGGTCAAGGCTGCCGCTGCCGGCAAGCGCCATGGCATGATCAAGCGTACCAACAAGTTCATTCGCGATGCACGTGGCACGATGGTTCTTGCAGAACCGGATGGCCGCAAGGTTATCAAGAATTACCTGCCGAACGGTCTCTGAGACTCGTCCGCGAACGCTAGATTTAAGGAGATCATGATATGGCACGTGTAAAAAGAGGCGTCACCTCTCACGCCAAGCACAAGAAGGTTCTGAAGGCCGCTAAGGGCTTTTACGGCCGCCGCAAGAACACCATCCGCGCCGCCAAGGCCGCTGTCGACCGGTCGAAGCAGTACGCTTACCGCGACCGCAAGGTCAACAAGCGCAACTTCCGCGCGCTCTGGATCCAGCGCATCAACGCCGCTGTCCGCGAATTCGGCCTGACCTACGGCCGCTTCATCGACGGCCTGAACAAGGCCGGCATCGAAGTCGACCGCAAGGTTCTCTCCGACATGGCGATCCACGAGCCGGAAGCGTTCGGCGCGCTCGTCAATGCTGCCAAGAAGGCCCTTGAATACCTCAAGGAAACCGGTACGGCCAACGAGTTTGAAGGCGCGGTTCGTTAACCAGCGCTTCCCAAGCTTGACGCTTTTTTGAATTTTGGGAAACCCGCGCTGGTTTGGGCTAGCGCGGGTTTTTCTTTCTTTATATCCCTTGCGCCGGTCGGCGCCCCCTGCCTCCCGATCCCCGCCTGATACTGGACGGAAAGAAGTGACAATGTCAGATATCGACCAGCTCAACTCATCGCTGCTCGCGGAAATCGCCGCCGCCAATGACGAGGCCGCCCTGGAAGCCGTGCGCGTCTCCGCGCTCGGCAAGAAGGGCTCGGTCTCGGAACTCCTGAAGACGCTCGGCGCGATGACGCCGGAGGAGCGCCAGACCCGGGGTGCTGCGATCAACGCCCTGAAGAATGCGGTGACGGATGCCGTCGCCGAACGCAAGTCGGTGCTGAAAATGGCGGCGGTCAACGCCCGCCTGAAGGCCGAAACCGTCGATGTCAGCCTGCCGGTGCGCTCCTCACCGGCCGAGCGCGGCCGCATCCATCCGATCAGCCAGATCGTCGATGAGATCACCGCGATCTTCGCCGACATGGGGTTCTCGATCGCCGAAGGTCCCGATATCGAGACCGATTATTACAATTTCACCGCGCTGAATTTTCCCGAAGGCCATCCGGCCCGCGAGATGCACGACACGTTCTTCTTCAATCCTGATGAAAACGGTGAGCGCAAGGTGCTGCGCACGCACACCTCGCCGGTGCAGGTGCGCACCATGGAAGCGCAGAAGCCGCCGATCCGCATCATCATTCCCGGCAAGACCTATCGCCAGGACAGCGACGCCACGCATTCGCCGATGTTCCACCAGGTCGAGGGCTTGGTCATCGACAAGAAGGCCAATGTCGCCAATATCCGCTGGGTGCTCGAGGAGTTCTGCAAGACCTTCTTCGAGGTCGACAGCGTGACGATGCGTTTCCGCCCGTCCTTCTTCCCCTTCACCGAGCCCTCCTTCGAGGTCGATATCCAGTGCGACCGCTCTGGCCCGATCGTCAAGTTCGGCGAAGGCACCGATTGGATGGAGATTCTCGGCTGCGGCATGGTGCATCCGAACGTGCTGCGTTATGGCGGCCTCGATCCGGACGAGTATCAGGGTTTTGCCTGGGGCATGGGCCTCGATCGCATCGCCATGCTGAAATACGGCATGCCCGACCTGCGCGACTTCTTCAATGCCGACGTCCGCTGGATGACGCATTACGGCTTCCGCCCGCTCGACATGCCGACATTGTTCGGCGGCCTCAGCGCTTGAACGGAGAATTGAGACGATGAAATTCACGCTCTCCTGGCTGAAAGAGCATCTGGAAACGGATGCCACGCTCGATGAAATCTGCACGCGCCTGACCGAGATCGGGCTGGAAGTGGAGGATGTCGACGACAAGGCAGCATTCAAGCCCTTCGTCATCGCAAGAGTTGTCTCGGCGGAAAAACATCCGCAGGCCGATCGCCTGAAGGTGCTGATGGTCGACACCGGCACCGGTGCGCCGGTCCAGGTCGTCTGCGGCGCTCCAAATGCGCGCGCCGGCCTCGTCGGCGCCTTCGCCGCACCCGGAACCTATGTTCCTGGAATCGATGCGACACTTGCCGTCGGCAATATCCGCGGCGTCGAAAGCCGCGGCATGATGTGCTCCGAAAAGGAAATGCAGATCTCCGACAGTCACGACGGCATCATCGATCTGCCCGACGACGCGCCGGTCGGAAAGAGTTATGCCGCCTATGCGCATCTCGACGACCCGGTCATCGAGATCAACCTGACGCCCAATCGGCCGGACTGCACCTCGATCCACGGCATCGCCCGCGATCTCGCCGCCTCCGGCCTCGGCACGCTGAAGACCCGGGCGGCGCCGTCCTTTTCCGTCGAAGGCGAAACGCCGGTCAGGCTGACGCTCGATCTCGACGATGCCAAGCTCTGCCCCGGCTTTTCGCTCCGCCTCGTGCGCGGCGTCAGGAACGGCCCGAGCCCGCGCTGGATGCAGCAGCGGCTGACCGCGATCGGCCTGCGCCCCATCAACGCGCTGGTCGACATCACCAATTACATGACCTTCGATCAGGGCCGGCCGATGCACGTCTTCGACGCCGCCAAGGTCACGGGCAATCTCACCGTTCGCCGCGCCAGGGAAGGCGAGACCGTGCTGGCGCTCGACCAGCGCGAATACAAGCTTGGTCCGAGCAACGTCGTCATCGCCGATGAAGACGGGATCGAATCGATCGGCGGCATCATGGGCGGCGAACACTCCGGCTGCGACGAGAACACCGTCGACGTGCTGATCGAATCGGCCCTCTGGGACCCGATGAACATCGCCAAATCGGGCCGCAGCCTGGGTATTATCACCGATGCCCGCTACCGTTTCGAGCGCGGCGTCGATCCGGAATATATGGTTCCCGGTCTCGAACGCACGACGGAACTGGTGCTTGAGCTCTGCGGCGGCACGGCCGCACGGGCCGAGGTCGTCGGCTACAAGTCTCACGAGCCGAAGGTCGTCGATTTCCCCTATTCGGAGGTCAAGCGCCTGACCGGCCTGGAAGTCTCGACGGAGGAAAGCAACGCGATCCTCGCCCGCCTCGGCTTCACGGTTTCCGGCTCCGGCGAACGCGTTTCCGTCTCCGTTCCGTCGTGGCGCCCCGATGTCGACGGCAAGGCCGATCTCGTCGAGGAGGTCATGCGCATCCACGGCGTCGACAAGATCAAGCCGGCGCCGCTCGAAAGCCATGCCGCCGTCAACGGCAGGATCCTGACGACGCTGCAGATCCGCACGCGCGCGGCCAAGCGCGCGCTTGCCTCGCGCGGCATGCTGGAGGCCGTCACCTGGTCCTTCATTCCGGAAGATCAGGCGAAGCTCTTCGGCGGTGGTTCGCCGGCCCTCAAGCTTGCCAATCCGATCGCCGCGGAAATGTCGGACATGCGCCCTTCGCTGCTGCCGGGCCTGCTGACGGCTGCCCAGCGCAATGCCGACAAAGGCTATGGTGACGTGGCGATTTTCGAGGTCTCGGGCACCTATGAGAATGACAGGCCGGACGGTCAGCACCGCGTTGCCGGCGGCATCCGCCGCGGCACTGCCTCGCTCGCCGGCGGAGGCCGCATGTGGTCGAATGCAGTGAAGGGCGGCGGCAAACCGGTCGACGTCTTCGACGCCAAGGCCGATGCGCTCGCCGTCATCGAAGCCTGCGGCTTGCCGATGGGCAATATCCAAATCGAGCAGGGCGGCCCGGAATGGTATCACCCCGGCCGCTCCGGCACGATCAAGATGGGGCCGAAGGTGGTGCTCGGTTACTTCGGCGAATTCCACCCGCTGACCCTGGAAGCGCTCGATGTCTCCGGCGCCCTCTGTGGCTTCGAGGTCTATCTCGACGCGATGGCCGAGCCAAAGAAGAAGGCGACCCGCACCAAGCCGGCGCTGGAACTGTCACCCTTCCAGGCGGTCAAGCGCGACTTCGCCTTCGTCGTCGATAAGACGGTGGAATCGGGCGCCATCATCAAGGCTGCGACCGGGGCAGACCGCAAGCTCGTCACCGGCGTCAACGTCTTCGACATCTTCGAAGGTGCGTCTGTCGGCGACGGCAAGAAATCGGTGGCGATCGAGGTTCAGATCCAGCCGGTCGAGCGCACGTTGACGGATGAGGATTTCGAAGCGCTGACGCAGAAGATCGTCGCGAGCGTCACGAAATTCACCGGCGGCGTCCTCAGAAGCTGATCCCGCGGTCTCCCGAAAACAAAGAACCGGTCGTTGCGGCGGCCGGTTCGTTCACGTGTGAAGATGGTAGAGCTTGCTGACGATGACCCATCGGCCGTCGATCTTCAGCAATGAGAGATAGTCGGTAAAGCGCATTCCGGCGAAATCGTCGGTGACCTTGACGCTCGCCGCCTCACCCTCGACATCGACGCTTTGTATGTCCATGAAGGGCTGCGTGCCGGGCGGCGCCGGCTCCTCCGCCAGGATCGCGGTGATGAATTCGTCCCGGGTCAGCCATTCGACGGCGTTCTGGTAGTAGCCGATGATCGAGCTTTGCGGGTGAAAGGCTTTCTTCAAGGCTGCCGCATTGGCGAAGGCCATGCCTTCGACATAGAGATGAACCGTCTGTTCGACTGCCTGCCTGTCCGACATGTTTCCATCCCGTTCTCCGAGATGGCGTTAGATAGTTTCGCCGGCGGCGAAGGCAAGCCCGGCCGAGTGCATCAGGTCGGGCTTCTTCGATTACAGATTCGTCATCGCAAGCGAGGCGTCCGAATAGCGTTTTCCCGCCACCTGTGCGGCGGGGATCGCTTCGCCGAGCCGCTGCAGTTCGGCTGCGCTCAGCGTGATATCGGCAGCGGCGGCGTTCTGTTCGAGATGGTGAAGCTTGCGGGCGCCGGGGATCGGCACGATGTCGTCGCCCTGGCTCAGCACCCAGGCCAGCGCCAGTTGCGCGGCCGTCACGCCCTTTTCGGCTGCAAGCTCTTCGAGCGCTGCGACGAGGGCGACGTTGGCATCGAAATTTTCCGCCTGGAAACGCGGCACCTGCCGGCGGAAATCGTCGGCGGCGAGATCGTCGGCCTTGCGGATCGCTCCCGTCAGGAAGCCGCGGCCGAGCGGGCTGTAGGGCACGAAGCCGATGCCGAGTTCACGGCAGGTGGCAAGCACGTCCTCTTCTGGATCGCGAGTCCAAAGCGAATATTCGCTCTGAAGCGCCGCGATCGGATGGACCGCATGCGCCCGGCGGATGGTGGCGCTGCCGGCTTCCGAAAGGCCGAGCGCGCGGACTTTGCCTTCCCTCACCAGCTCGGCCATGACGCCGACCGTCTCCTCGATCAGCACGTTGGGGTCGACCCGGTGCTGGTAGAGCAGGTCGATGGTCTCGATGCCGAGACGTTTCAGCGAAGCCTCGGCAACCGCCCTGATATGTTCGGGGCGGCTGTCGACGCCGGCGATGGCGGCAGCGCCCGCCTTACTGGTATCGATCTTGAAGCCGAATTTGGTGGCGATCACCACGCGGTCGCGAAAAGGCTTCAGCGCTTTTCCGAGGAGGACCTCGTTGGTGAAAGGACCGTAGACTTCGGCGGTGTCGAAGAAGGTGACGCCGAGATCGACGGCGCGGTTGAGCGTCCGGA
Organism: Rhizobium sp. M1; assembly: GCF_002531805.1. Lineage (NCBI taxonomy): Bacteria > Pseudomonadati > Pseudomonadota > Alphaproteobacteria > Hyphomicrobiales > Rhizobiaceae > Rhizobium > Rhizobium sp. M1. The sequence continues at coordinate 8,828 of NZ_NWSW01000025.1, forward strand.
TCGATTCCGCTTCATCGCTGGCGCCATAGGCAAAGCTCATGCCCATGCAGCCGAGGCCGACGGCCGAGACAGTGAGATCGTTTCCGAGTTTCCGGGTTTTCATGCCGCGCTCCTTTTTCTGAGCTGATTGTGAACCGCTGAGGATATGGTTGCGGTACTATATCGGCGGGGCATCGATCAGAAAATGCATGCAGTTTATAACAGCCTGTTCTATAATTTAGATCAATGAACAGAACTCAGCTCTCGCAACTCGCGGTTCTCGCTGCCGTTTCCGAGCATCGCAGCTTTCGTGCAGCGGCCAGGGAGCTCCTCGTCGCGCCGTCGGCCATCAGCCATGCGATCTCGAGCCTTGAGGAAAGCCTGGGCGTCAGACTTCTGGCGCGCACCACCCGCAGCGTCGCGCCGACGGAGGAGGGCCGCCTGCTCCTCGAACGGCTCCGCCCGGCGCTGGAGGAGATCGATGTTGCCTTGGAGGCCGTCAGAGATACGCGCAGCAAGCCCGCGGGAAATCTGCGCATCACCGCGCCGCGCTTCGCCTCCGATATTTTGCTCGCTCCGCGCCTCGGCGATTTTCTCAATCTCTACCCCGACATTACACTGGAGATCGCCAATGAGGACGGTTTCACCGATATTGTCAGGGAGGGTTTCGACGCCGGCATCCGGCTGGAGGAAAGTCTCGAGGCCGATATGATCGCCGTCAGGATCTCGCCCAAGCTGACCACCGTCATCGCGGCCTCGCCGGATTATTTCGAGCGCTACCCGAAGCCGGAGCATCCGCGCGATCTTGTCCATCACCGCTGCATCAAGCGGCGCTTCACCAACGGCTCCATCTATCGCTGGGAATTCGAAAAGGACGGTCAGGAACTGATCGTTGCAGTCGATGGGCCGCTTGTTGTCAGCGAAGACCGGCTGGCCCTGCTTGCGGCGCTGAACGGTGCCGGCCTCGCCTATCTCTTCGATATGCGGGTTCATGCCGAACTGGCAGCCGGCAGACTGGTGCGGGTGCTGAAGGATTGGTGCGCGCCCTATCCCGGCCCATTCGTCTATTATCCGAGCCGTCGGCAGATGCGGCCGGCGCTGCGCGCCTTCATAGACTTCTTCAAATATGCGGGAGACGGATAAGGGTGGCCGGTCGAGATGACGGCCACCCTTTCCATATGGGTCAGGCGGCCTTCGCCTTCTGGTTCGCCGCGGTGGTGGCGAGCTGCGAGAGTTTCTTGTCGGTGGCCGTCTCTTCCTGCAGCGTCTGATCGAGCAGGCTGACGACATCCTTGAGGCCGAGCGTTGCAGCCCAGGTTTTCAGCGTACCGTAACGGGCGATTTCATAGTGTTCGACGGACTGCGCGGCCGAAATCAGACCGGCATCCAGCGCCGGCGTGCCCTTGAATTCTTCCATGATCTCTTCGCCCTCGGCGATAATGCCCTGGATCGCCTCGCAGGTCTTGCCCTGGGCGCGCTTGCCGATCTTTTCGAACACCTGCTGCAGGCGCTCGACCTGGGCTTCGGTTTCCTCGAGATGCTTCTGGAAGCCCGCCTTCACGTCGGAGGACTGGGCGGCCCGCGCCATCTTCGGCAGGGCGCGCAATATCTGCCGCTCGGCGAAGTAAATATCCTTGAGCGTGTCGTAGAAGAGATCTTCCAACGTCTTTTCCTTGGCCATTTTCTCGATCCTTGTTTTGGGAAAGGCCGCGAACGCGGCGACACATTAAGAAGCAAGGATTGCGCAAATTGTTCCCCAGCGATTTCGGGTGGACTGGAAATCTTCGCCGGGCAATCATCCCGCCGTTGATGTCGGGAGGAAAAATGATGCGGAAGCCGGGTTCGATGAAAGGTCTGGAGGATCTGGGCCGCGTGCGGCTGTCGCAAAACTTCTTCTTCCGCGATTTCCTGCATTCCGAAATCGCCGATTTCTACCGCATCCCCAACATTCCCGAGGATCCCGACCTGGCGATCGAGGCGGGGAGGCGGCTTTGCGAGGAATTGCTGGAGCCGCTGGAGGCAACCTTCGGGCGCCTGCACATTCGCTCCGGCTATCGCTCGCCTGACGTCAACAGGTTTGGCAACGAGAACAAGCTGAACTGCTCGACCAATGCCGCCACATCAGCCCATCACATCTGGGATATCAGGGATTTCGACGGCTGTATGGGCGCTGCCGTCTGTATTGCCGTGCCGTGGATGATCGACCGCTATCGCGATGAAAGCGACTGGCAGCGGCTCGCCTGGTGGATCCACGACCACCTGCCTTATGCTTCGCTCTGCTTCTTCCCCAAGCTCTGGGCCTTCAATATCCAGTGGCACGAACGACCGAAGCGGATCATCCAGAGCTATGTCAGCCCGCGCGGCATCCTCACCAAGCCGGGCATGGCGAACTGGGAGGGCGATCATGGCGCTTTCTACCAGGGATTTCCCGTGCTCAGAAGCTGATACGATAGCGGATGTGGCCGTCGCTTTCGACATAGCTGTCATAGAGCGCCCGCGCGGTCTTGTTGTTTTCGCTCGTATGCCAATAAAGCCGCGACCAGCCCTTCGCCTTGCCGAGCGCGACGAGATCATCCATCAGCGCCCTGCCGACGCCCTTGCCGCGCGCCTCGGGATCGACGAACAGGTCTTCGAGATAGCAGTCCCTGCCGCGAATCCACGTGCCCTCATGGGTGAGATAGAGCGCAAAGCCCATGATCCTGCCGTCGATCTCGGCGACGCGCATGGTGATCGCCGAGGCCGGATCGAAGACCCGGCGCCAGGTCTGGTCGGTGATATCGGCATCGACGGTCACCTGGTAAAAGGCAAGATAGGCCGCCCAGAGTTGGCGCCAGCGGGTTTCGTCTTCGGGGCGGGCATCGCGTATCGTCATGGTCATCGTCCTGTTCTCTCAGCGCCCGGCTTCGTCGAGCAACGCCATCGCGTCATCGGAAAGCGAAAGTGTCGCCGCTTTCACCAGGCTCTCGAGTTGCGAAAGGCTGGTGGCGCTGGCGATCGGCGCCGTCACGCCCTTCTTGCGCAAGAGCCAGGCAAGCGAGATTTCCGCCGGCTTGGCGCCGGTCTCGGCAGACACCTTGTCGAGCGCGGCGAGAATGCGAAGGCCCTTTTCGTCGAGATATTGCGAAACGCGGCCCTCGCGGGCGCGGCCCTGGGTATCGGCCTTGCTGCGGTATTTGCCGGTGAGGAAGCCGGCGGCGAGGCTGAAATAGGTGATGACACCGATATCTTCCTTGACGCAAAGCTCGGCGAGCGGCCCCTCGAAGCTCGCACGTGCGTAGAGATTATATTCCGGCTGCAGCACGTCGTAACGCGGCAGACCGACCTTTTCGGCAGCGTCGAAGGAAGCTTGCAGCAGCCCCGCGTCATAATTCGAGCAGCCGATGGCGCGGACCTTGCCCTGCGCTTTCAGCTTGGCATAGGCGCCGAGCGTTTCTTCGTCCGGCGTATCGGCGTCCGGCCAATGCGAGAGATAGAGGTCGATGTAGTCGGTCTGCAGCCGGCTGAGCGACGCTTCGACCGCTTGCAGAATATAGCTCGCCTTCAGCGTCTTTCCCCGCCCCATGTCCGAGCCGACCTTGGTGATGATGACGGCTTGGTCGCGCGAAATCCTCGCCTGCTTCAGCCAGCGCCCGATGATCTCCTCGGAATCGCCGCCCTTGTTGCCGGGAGCCCAGGCGGAATAGACATCCGCCGTATCGATTGCGTTCAGGCCCGCATCGAAAAAGGCGTCGAGAATGGCGAAGGATGTTTTCTCGTCGGCCGTCCAGCCGAAGACATTGCCGCCGATGACGATCGGCGCGACCGAAAGACCTGTTTTTCCAAGCCGGCGCATTTCCATGACGCTCTCCAAAATCGCTAGGTGAGTGAAATCGCGAATACGGCAAAGTAGCGCGATCCCGGCATCCGGGAAACAAACTTCCGTGATTTCATGTCGCACCATTGCGCCGCAGCGAAGCCCTGAATATGGTTCGCGGACATCAGTTCCGGGAGGTTTGGACATGCTGCGTTTCGGTATCATTTCGACGGCGAAGATCGGTCGCGACAATGTCGTTCCCGCTATCCAGGACGCGGAAAATTGTGTCGTCACGGCGATTGCGAGCCGGGATCTCGCGCGCGCAAGGGAGATGGCCGACCGCTTCTCCGTGCCGCATGCCTTCGGCTCCTATGAGGAGATGCTGGCCTCCGATGTCATCGACGCCGTCTATATCCCGCTGCCGACCTCGCAGCATATCGAATGGTCGATCAAAGCAGCCGATGCCGGCAAGCATGTGCTCTGCGAAAAGCCCTTGGCGCTGAAGGCCGACGATATCGACGCGGTGATCGCCGCTCGCGACCGCAATAAGGTGGTGGTCACGGAAGCCTATATGATCACCTATTCGCCGGTCTGGCAGAAGGTGCGCTCGCTGATCGATGAGGGCGCGATCGGTTCGCTCCGGCATGTGCAGGGCGCCTTCACCTATTTCAATCGCGATGCCACCAACATGCGCAACATCCGCGAGCTCGGCGGTGGCGGCCTTCCCGATATCGGCGTCTATCCCGTCATGAGCACGCGGTTCTCCACCGGCAAGGAGCCGCTCCGGATCCAGGCGATTACCGAGCGCGATCCGGATTTCGGCACCGATATCTATTCGAGCGTCAAGGCCGACTTCGACGATTTCGAGCTGAGCTTCTATGTCTCGACGCAGATGGCCAACCGCCAGATCATGGTCTTCCATGGCACCGACGGTTACATCGAGGTCAAGTCGCCGTTCAACGCCAATCGCTGGGGGCCGGAAGAGATCGAACTTGCCGATCGCAGCCACAATGAATCGCGCATCTTCCGCTTCCAGGACAATCGCCAGTACAGGCGCGAGGTCGAGGCTTTCGCTCGGGCGGTAAAGAACGGCAAGGAAGAGATCGTCACGCTGGAAAATTCGAAGCTGAACCAGAAGGTGATCGATGCGATCTATCGCGCCAGCGAGAAGGACGGCTGGGAGGCGGTCTGATGATCACGCGCGGAAGACGAAGCGCGAATAGCCGAAGAAGCTGAAGACCATCGCGGCGACGCTGGCAACCACCATCGCCGCAAGCGGCTGAAGCCCGGGCAGCGAAAGCAGCAGTGCGGAATAAAGCCCGTAATTGACGAGCGCCGCCGTGACGCCGACCGAGCCGTAGCGGAAGCCTTCGGCGGCGAGCGAGCGGCCGGAGCGATCGAAGGTGAAGTTCCGGTTGAAAGCCCAGGTCGCCGCCATTGCGAGGGCGATGGCAATCAGCCGCGCCAGGAAAGGCCCGAGCGGCGTCAGATCGAGCAGCGCCGACAGCACACCTGCATCGACGAGAAAGCCGATGCCGCCGGCAATCGCGAAACGGATGAGCTTCTTCACGCCGCATCCGCCTTGCCGCGGCCGGCGCGCAGCGCCGGTGCCGGCTCGCGATCAGGCAGCTTGGCATGGCTCGGCGTCTCCAGGCTCATATAGTGGATACGCAACTGCTCGGCGCGGGCGCGGGCGACGGAATCCAGGATGACGCCGGCGGTGAACAGCATGAAGGAGATCATCATCAGCGCCGTCGACAGAACCCAGGTCGGCATGCGGCTGACGAGACCCGTCTCGAAATATTCCGCCAGCACCGGCGTCATGAAGCCGAGGCTCGCCAGCATGAAGAGACCGCTGATCGCGCTGAAGAAGGCGAAGGGCCGGGTCTCCTTCATCAGCATCGCAAACATCCAGAGAATCTTGGCGCCGTCGCGGAACGTCGAAAGCTTGGAGTGCGAGCCTTCCGGCCGGCGGCCATAATCGAGTTCAAGTTCGCTGACCGGCAGCTTCAGCCGTGAGGCATGCACCGACATCTCGGTTTCGATCTCGAAGCCGCCCGATACGGCCGGGAAGCTCTTGACGAAACGGCGCGAGAAGGCGCGGTAGCCGGAAAAGATATCGGTGAAATCAGGGCCGAAGATCGTCCGGTAGAGCAGGTTGAAAAGCCGGTTGCCGACCGCGTGGCCCTGACGGCCGGCATCGGCATGCACGCCGCGCCGGGTTCCGACAACCATGTCGGCGCGCTCGGTCAGAAGTGTGCGCACCAACTCCTCGGCATCGCCTGGCGCATAAGTTCCGTCGCCGTCCGCGATGATGTAGATGTCGGCCTCGATGTCGGCGAACATCCGGCGCACGACATGACCCTTGCCCTGCCGCCGCTCGCGCACGACATGCGCACCGGCCAGCATCGCCTGCAGCGCGGTTCCGTCGGTGGAATTATTGTCGTAGACGTGGATCGCGGCATCCGGCAGCGTTGCCCGGAAGCCCTGCACCACAGAGCCGATCGTTGCGGCTTCATTATAACAGGGAAGCAGGACGGCAATGTCCGGGTGATGGGTACGCGATCGGGCCATGACTCTACTCGTTACACTGAAAGCCGCCATCAGCCTAAATCATGCAGCGTTAATAAGACCCTATAACGCAGGCAGAATCGGCCGCGCCGGCAGCCGGCTTTACACTTTCTTGATCGGCGGCGGCTAAGGTTCGGCCATCCGGAAACGAACCGCTAGAGCCTTTCCTGGTTAGATTGAAGCATTCTGTTAGCTCAAACGGAGTCGGATGGTCGACCGGCCCGTTTCAGCCAACCCGAAGGGCCGGGCATGTTCCCGCCAGGATCAGAGGCGATCGGCTCGGACATACCTTGGGGTCTGCCCATCGCCAATCGCCTCTGCCCTGACGAAAACCTGCTCCGGCAGAATGCTTCAATCTAACCAGGAAAGGCTCTAACCACGATGAACGCCGTACAGCCGATCACCAACACATCATCCGCGACCGATATCCCGAGCGGCGGCATCCGCGGCCTTCTGATGCGTCTGTGGCCGACCGTCATCGCCTATAGCGTCATTCTCGCCGCCGTCATCGTCGTCACCAAGCTCTATGGCGCTACCGATTACGTCGGCCCCGACAATGACGATGGCATGCGCCTCGTCGAGGTGCGCGATTTTCTCGCCGGCCAGGGCTGGTTCGATCTGATGCAATATCGTCTCGGCCTCAATGGCGGCACGCTGATGCACTGGTCGCGGTTGATCGACCTGCCGATCGCTTCGCTGATCTGGTTCTTCGGCCTGTTTGCGCCGCGTGAGACGGCCGAGGCGATCGCGCTCGGCATCTGGCCCGTATCGCTCATCCTGCCCGCCATGCTCGCCATGGCCGTTGCCGGCCGGCGCATCGGCGGCGCTGCCGGCATGCATATCAGTCTCGGGCTGACCGCGCTCGCGATCTATACCGGCAACCGGTTCGCGCCGGGCGCCATCGATCATCACAATGCGCAACTGGCGCTGGTCGCGACAATGACGGCGATGCTGCTGGATCCGAAGCGTCGCGGCTGGAGCTATGCGGTTGCCGGCATTGCGGCCGCCATCGCCATCGCCATCGGCGCCGAGACGACGCCCTTCGTTGCCGCCGTCTGCCTGACGGTCGCCGTTCTCTGGGCATGGGAGGGCAAAGATTTTGCCGTCGCCGCCCAGTCCTTCGGGCTCGCGCTGGCGATGATGATCAGCATCCTCTTCTTCGCAACGGTGCCGCCGCGGCTCTATTCGATGGTCACCTGCGACAATCTCTCGCTCGGTTATTACAGCCTGGCGGCGATCGGCGGCGGGCTTCTGCTGTTTTGCGCGGTGTTTGCGAGCGGACTCACCAGGCCGCTGCGCTTTGCGGCGCTCGCCGTCGTCGGCGCCGGCGTCCTCGGTTCGGCTGTCGTGATCGCGCCGCAGTGCCTGAGCGATCCGCTGGCCGGTCTCGATCCCATGCTCGTCGAACTCTGGCTGCGGAATGTTTCCGAGGCGAGGTCGATCTTCGCTTTGGCGCGCAGCGAAGCTTTCGATATCGGCGCCTTCTATGCGGCCGGTCTTTTCGGCATCGCCGTCTGCATCTTCCGCATCGTTCAGCGCGACCGCGTGCAGATTCACCTTGTTCTGCTGTTCCTGCTTGCAATCAGCTGGGCGATCGCGCTCGTCCAGGTGCGCGGCTCGACCTTCTCGAACCTCATCTCCATCCTGCCGCTTGCCCTGCTGATCATCGATATCAGGCGCATCTCCAACAGTGACAGCGAAAATATCGCCGTCGCCTTCGTCTATGTGGTGACGGTGCTTGCAGGCGTCCCCGCCGCCTGGGCCGTCGGTGGTGGGCTCATCTCGCTGCAGATGCAGAATGAGGCGCAGAAGAAGGCGTCGGAACCGGCAAAGGAAAAGGCCTGTGCATCGCGAGAGGCACTGGCGCCGCTTTCCGGGCTTCCGGTCGGCCTCGTCTCCGCGCCATCGGAAATGGGCGTCGCAATTCTCCGATTTACGCCAAACCGAGTTCTTTCGGCCCCCTATCACCGCAATCAGGGCGGCATGCTGACGGAGTTGCATATCGGCATGGCTGAGCCGCAGCAGGCGGAAGCTTTTCTGAAGGGGGCAGGCGTCACGACGCTTGCCTTCTGCCCCGGTGATCCGCAGACACGGCAGCTCGCGAAACTAAAGCCGGACGGCCTCTATGCGCAGCTCGGCAAAGGAAATATTCCGCCCTATCTGGAGCCGGTTTCGAAAGCCGCGGATGCGGCTGTGCAGTTCTTTCACTATCGGCCGGCGACGAATTGACGCCGGCGATCATCGTGATGGCAAATCGTTAGAGCCTTTCCTGGTTAGATTGAAGCATTCTGCCGGAGCAGATTTTCGTCAGGGCAGAGGCGATGGGCGATGGGCATACCCCTTCGTACGTCCGAGCCGATCGCCTCTGATCCTGGCGGAACCATGCCCGGCCTTTCAGGTGCTGAAACGGGCCGGCTGCTCGACCGGCCGGCTTGGCCGTAGAGCTGGGCTACGACGCGCGCCGGCCGGTCGACCATCCGACTCCGTTTGAGCCAACAGAATGATTCAATCTAACCAGGAAAGGCTCTAATGGGAAACACGCGGCGCGCGAAAGCGTGCATGGGCGTAGAGGCCGAGCACGTAAAGGATCAGGCCGCCATTGTAGCCGAGAATGGCATAGAGGAGGGCCAGGAGCGACACCGGCCCTGGCGAGGTTATCGCCGCCAGCGCGAAGGTGATTCCGATCAGCGCGGCGATCAATGCGATCGCTGCGGCCGAGCGCATTTGCGCGGCGCTGATGCCTAATGCTGCTGCTGTGAGAATAATCATTTCAGCACCTTCCCGAAGAGAACGAGGGGAAGCATAGGAAGCGCCACCTAACAAAGATTTACCGGTCATATCGGCCGAAAAGCCTTTGCATTGCGGTGGTTAGCAATCCCTTTCGACTGAAACGCATAGTCTAACTAAGCGTTCCCCCGCAAAACAGATTTACTCGATTTTGTTGCGTTTTTTTTGCGCACAACGACCGCCTGTAGGAGGGGCGCAGATCAGCGCCCGCCCTACGGAGTCTTTTCAGCATCGGCTCGACTGCCGGGGGAAACCGGCCTTGGCGCGATCGCGACCTTCCTGTTTGCCGCCGATCGACATAGAAAGAAGGGATGAGCAACCTCTTCGACAGCGATTCGCCGACCAACCTTGCCGAATATTCGGTTTCGGAGCTTTCCGGCTCGATCAAGCGTACCGTCGAAACGGCCTTCGATCAGGTTCGCGTGCGCGGCGAAATATCAGGCTATCGTGGGCCGCACTCCTCGGGTCATGCCTATTTCGCGCTGAAGGACGATCGCGCCCGCATCGACGCCGTCATCTGGAAGACCACCTTCTCGCGGCTGAAATTCCGTCCGGAAGAGGGCATGGAGGTGATCGCCACCGGCAAGGTCACCACTTTTCCCGGCTCTTCGAAATATCAGATCGTCATCGAGACGCTGGAGCCGGCCGGCGCCGGCGCGCTGATGGCGCTGATCGAAGAGCGCAAACGCAAGCTCGGTGCCGAGGGCCTGTTCGATGCCGCCCGCAAGAAGCGGCTGCCCTTCATGCCCAGGGTGATCGGCGTCGTCACCTCGCCGACCGGCGCCGTGATCCGCGATATCCTGCACCGGATCTCCGACCGATTTCCCGTGCATGTCCTCGTCTGGCCGGTGAAGGTTCAGGGCGAGGGGGCCGGCGAGGAGGTGGCCAACGCCATCCGCGGCTTCAATGGGCTGGAGCCGGGAGGTGCGGTTGCCCGTCCCGATGTGCTGATCGTCGCGCGCGGCGGCGGCAGCCTGGAAGATCTCTGGAGTTTCAACGACGAGATCGTCGTGCGCGCGGCGGCCGAAAGCCGGATCCCGCTGATCTCGGCCGTCGGTCACGAAACCGATTGGACGCTGATCGATTATGCCGCCGATGTCCGCGCCCCGACGCCGACCGGAGCGGCGGAAATGGCCGTGCCCGTCAAGGCGGAGCTCGAGGCGCAGCTTGCGGCCCTTGCTGCCCGCCTGCAAGGCTGCATGAGCCGGCAGATGGATCAGCGCCGCCAGTCCGTCCGTGGTTTGATGCGGGCATTGCCCTCGCTCGACCAGCTTCTCGCCTTGCCGCGCCGTCGTTTCGACGAGGCGGCCGCCGGCCTTGGCCGTGGGCTCGAACTCAACACCGTCAACAAGCGCCGCGGCTTCGAGCGTGTCGCTGCGCATCTGCGCCCTGATGTTCTGTCCAATCGTATCGCCGAGCGGCGGCAGAGGCTGAATGAGCGGATGGTGCGGGCCGAGCGTATGGTCGAGCGGCTGATCGACCGTTCGACATCGCGCGTCCAGCGCGCCGAAGCAATCCTTGCCTCGCTGCCGGCACGGTTGAAGACGCAAACCGACCGCTCCCGCGAGCGCCTCGGCAATCTTTCACGCCATGCCGACACGGCAATTCGCCACCAATTGACGCGTGCCCGGGGCGAGCTTTCCGCACAGGATCGGGTGCTGCAGTCGCTTTCCTACAAGAATGTGCTGAAGCGCGGCTACGCCGTTATCCGCGACGAGGAGGACAGGCCGGTCTCGCAGGCGGCAGGTCTTTCGGCCGGCGCTGCGGTCTCGATCGAATTCGCCGACGGTCGCATCGGCGCCGTCACCACCGAAGGCGGCATGCCGCCCGCCAGCGCCAAGAAGCGCAGCGCAAAGCCCGCCGAGCCGACGAAACAGGGAAGTCTGTTCTGACGATGCAGATCCTGTTGGTGCTTGCCCATCCGCTGCCGGAAAGTTTTGCCGCCTCGGTGGCGCGCACGGCTCGCGAAGCCTTGGAAGGCTCCGGCCATGTCGTCGATCTGCTTGACCTCTACGCCGAGGATTTCGATCCGCGCCTGTCCGAGGCCGATCGCCGCACTTATTTCGACACGCCCTACGATACGTCGGCCGTCGCCGATATCGTTGCCCGGCTGCAGTCGGCCGACGGTCTCATCCTCGTCTTTCCGCAGTGGTGGTTCAATTTCCCGGCCATTCTGAAGGGGTTCTTCGATCGCTCTTCGCGCCAGGTGTGGCCTTCACGCATGATGCCGCCGGCGGCCGCATCGTGCCGCGGCTCACCAATATCAGGCTGCTTTATGCGCTGACGACGACGGGCTCGCCCTGGTGGCTGGTTCATCTCTATATGGGCAACCCCGTCCGCCGCCTGCTGAAGCGGGGCATTGCCAACTTCTGTTCGAAGAAGATCGTCTTCCGCATGCTGAGCCTGCACGACATGGACCGCGCCACGGAAGCCAGGCGCAAGGCGCATCTGGAGCACGTCCGCAAGGCGCTCGCCGCCATCTGACTATTCGAAATCCGACAGAAACTTCTTGAGCAGCCGGTCGAACGCCGCCTTGTCCTCGGCGGTCAGATTGCGCGTCAGCCGCTGCTGGTTGGCGACATGGGCGCCGACCGCCTCCTCGACGGTCGTGAACCCCTTATCCGTCAGTGCGATCAACACGCTGCGCCTGTCGTCCGGATTGACGATGCGTTCGACGAAGCCCGCCTTCTCCAACTGATCGATGCGGTTCGTCATCGTGCCGGAGCTGACCATCGTCATCTCCAGAAGCTCGCCGGGTGAGAGCCGATGAGGCGCGCCGGAGCGGCGAAGGGTGGCCAGCACGTCGAAGGACGAGGTGGAAAGCCCGTGCTTCAGCAGCACCGCCTCCACTTCGCGGCCGAGATGCGTGCCGAGACGCTTCAGGCGTCCGAGGATGCCCATCGGCTCGACGTCGAGGTCCGGGCGCTCGCGCCGCCATTGCGCCAGGATTCTGTCGACGTGATCTTGCTTGTCTTCATCCATTCCACATCGATACCAGTAGATATCTTGACGTCAAGATAAAATCCGCTATCCTGGATTTATCTTGATATAGAGATTCTTGAGATGAAGACAAATCCTCGATATTTGACCGATGTGCTGATGACCGCGCTCGCACCCGCTATCTGGGGCAGCACCTATATCGTCACCACCTCCTTCCTTCCGGCAGGATATCCGCTGACAGTCGCGATGCTGAGAGCCCTGCCGGCTGGGCTGCTGCTTCTGCTCCTGGTAAGGAAGCCGCCTTTCGGTATCTGGTGGGGAAGGGCCTTCATTCTCGGCGCGCTGAACTTCTCGTTCTTCTGGGCGATGCTCTTCGTCTCGGCCTACAGGCTCCCGGGCGGCCTTGCCGCAACGGTCGGCGCGGTGCAGCCGCTGATCGTCATCGCCCTGTCGCGGTTTTTCCTCGGCAAGCCGGTTCGGCCGCTGGCCGTGCTGGCCGGTCTTGCCGGCATGGCCGGCGTCGGATTGCTGGTATTGACGCCGAAGGCGGCGCTTGATCCCGTCGGGATCGCTGCCGGTCTCGCCGGCGCCGTCTCGATGGCCTTCGGCACGGTGCTGACGCGCCGCTGGGCGCCGCCGGTGTCGAACCTCACCTTCACCGCCTGGCAACTGACGGCAGGTGGCATCCTGCTGGTGCCTGTTGCGCTTTTCCTCGAGCCGGCGCTGCCGGCACTGAGCGCCGCAAACATTGCCGGTATCGCCTATCTCGGCCTGATCGGCGCGGCCTTCACCTATCTGCTCTGGTTCCGCGGCCTGTCGCGCATCGAACCCTCGGCGGCCGCCTCGCTCGGCTTTCTGAGCCCTGTCGTGGCGACCCTGCTCGGCTGGCTGGCGCTCGGCCAGAGCCTGGCGCCGGCGCAGGTCGCCGGCTTCGCCCTGGTGCTCGCCGGCGTCTGGCTCAGTCAGCGCGCGACGATGGCGGTCAGGCCCACTCGCCCTGTCGCATCACCGCAACCCGCGAACCATCCGGTCTGAGGCCGTCGATATCGACCTTGTCCGAGCCGATCATCCAGTCGATATGGATCAGGCTGGAATTGCCGCCCTGCGCCTTGATCTCCTCCTGGCTCAGCGTCGCGCCGTTCAGGAAGCACTTGGAATAGCACTGGCCGAGCGCGATATGGCAGGAGGCGTTTTCGTCGAACAGGGTATTGTAGAACAGGATGCCGCTCGCCGAGATCGGCGAGGAATGCGGCACCAGCGCCACTTCACCGAGCCGGCGCGCGCCCTCGTCGGTATCGAGCACCTTGTTCAACACCTCTTCGCCGCGCGACGCCTTTGCCTCGACGATCCGCCCGCCCTCGAAGCGTACCTGGATATTGTCGATCAGCGTGCCCTGGTGCGACAGCGGCTTGGTGCTGGAAACATGGCCTTCGACGCGCAGCGCATGCGGCGTGGTGAACACCTCCTCGGTCGGAATGTTCGGATTGCAGGTGATGCCGTTCTTGGCGGTGGAGGCGCCGCCATGCCATTCATGCCCGTCGGCAAGGCCGACCGTCAGATCGGTGCCCGGCCCCTTGAAATGCAGCGACGCGAAGCGCTCGCCGTTCAGCCAGGCGGAGCGCTTGGCGAGATTGGCATTGTGTTCCGCCCAGGCGGCGATGGGATCGTCCACATCGACGCGCGAGGCGGCAAAGATCGCCCTGGCGAGCTTGGCGATCGCGATCGGCTCCGGATCGTCGGGAAAGACCACCTTGGCCCAGGACGGATTGGGATAGGAAACGATGTTCCAGTTGATGTCGAAATTCGAAATCTTCTCCAGCGCCGGCTTGTAGGCCGTGGAAGTGGCGCGATTGGCGCGGCCGACCTTGCCGGCATCCTGCTCGGACAGCAGCAACGGGTTGTCGCCGGCAACCGCAAGGCGGGCCGCTCCATTGGCATAGGCCTTGGCCATGCCCTCATAGAGCCAGTCGGAGGCGCGGTCGAAGCTTTCGTCGCTGCCGTACTGATAGCGCGAAAGCGTCGTTTCCTCGTCGGAATAGAAGGCGCTCACCAATCCGGCGCCGGCCTGATAGGCCTGTTTGGTGATCAGCCGCACGAGCGGCAGCGCCACGACAGGCGCGGTGACGACCAGGTCCTGACCTCTCTGCAGCTGAAGGCCGACCTTGACGGCGACTTCCGCAAGCTTCTCCAGCTTGACGGGATCAACAGCGTTCTGGCTTTGGGGCATGAAAGTCATGGTTCGACCTGCTTTCTGTCATCGATGGTGGAAAGCTGGAAGACTTAGACCCGTTTGCGGCGAAAATGAAGTGCCGCTGCCGAATTGAAGCGGCCGGTCTTGTCCGGCCGCTTGCTAGGCCTTTACGCTGCGGCAGACTGCCTGAGCAGGATCGAGGAATGTTTTTCGAGGAATTCCATCAGCCGCTGCGGGTAATCAGGGCCGACAGCCGCCCGGACACTCGCCCGCGCGGAAAGAGCCTTGCGCCAGCGCTTCACCCGCTCCAATCCATCGAATATGCCGCTGTCGCCGAGCGTGTCGAAGAGGTCGAAATAACGAAAGACCGGCGCAAAGACGGCGTCGACGAGCCCGAAGCTGCTGCCCGCGAAATAAGGCCCGTCTGTCAGTGCGCTCTCGATCGTTGCGAATTTGGCGATGAGGGCTTTGCGCTTGGCGTCGAGCTGCAGCGCATCCTGCGCCGTTTCATAACCCCAGAGGTCGGAAAGCACGGACGAGCCGAATTCCATCCAGCCGCGGTGGCGGGCGCGGGTGAGCGGATCGGCCGCCAGATATTCGCAGATGACGCTGCTTTCGAAGAGCACCGCCTCGCTGCCGTCCTCTTCCTCGATCCGCAGCAGCGGCACCTTGCCGAGCGGTGAAATCTTCAGGAACCAATCCGGCTTGTTGGCGAGATCGATGTTGATGCGCTCGAATGGCACGCCCTTTTCAAGCAGCGTGATCGCGGCGCGCTGCACATAGGGGCAGAGATGGTGGCTGATGAGGGTAAGCCTGCTCATGGAAATCTCCTGGTCACAATCCATGCAAATGCATCTAATATCGCTTGCGGCGGAATTCAAGATAGATGTAATTGCATTTATGTCCGAGAACATGCCGAAACCGAGCGAAGCCACCACCCGTGCCTGGACGAGCATCATGCGCGCCCGCGAGCGCTTGCTTGCAGCCATCGAAGCCGAGCTGAAAGCGGCCGGCATGCCGCCGCTTGCCTGGTATGACGTGCTGTGGGAACTGGCGCGCGCCGATGATGGCAGGTTGCGCCCCTATGAGATCGAAGAGCGGACTTTGCTTGCGCAGTATAATCTTTCCCGCCTTATCGACCGGCTGGAAGGAGAGGGGCTCGTCCGGCGCGAAGTCTTAGCGGAGGATGGACGCGGTCGCTGGGTTGTCATCACCGAAGCCGGCCGGCAGCTCCGCGAACGCATGTGGGTGGTCTATGCCAGATCGATCGAGAGCCATATCGCCTGCAGGCTCACCGAAAGCGAGGCAGAGAGCATCTCGGCCTTGCTCGCGCGTTTCCTGTGATCAGGCGATCAATGGCGCGCCGACGGCCTTCAACACCGCCAGCGCGTCCTTCGGGTCGAGCCGCACCTGCAGCCCGCGCTGCCCGCCATTGATATAGACGAGCGGTTCAATAAGGGCGGTCTCCTCGATCGCCGTCGGCACGGTCTTCTTCTGGCCGAAGGGGCTGATGCCGCCGACGTGATAGCCCGTCAGCCGCTCGGCATCGGCGGGTTTCATCATGTTGGCCGACTTGCCGCCAAAGGCGCTGGCGAGTTTCTTCATGCTGACTTCGCGGTCCGACGGCACCACGACGCAGACCGGCTTGCCGTCCAGCTCCGCCATCAGCGTCTTCAACACCCGATGCGGTGCTTCGCCCAAAGCCTCGGCCGCCTGCAGCCCGACGCGCTCGGCGCCGGGATCGTAATCATAGGTGTGGATGGTGAAGGCGATGCCGGCCTTGGAAAGAACCTGTGTCGCGCGGGTGGTCTTGGACATAAGAAGCCTGTCAGCCGCCAAATGTGCCGGTGTAAATTTCCGGCTTGAAGCCGATTACCAGCTTGTCCTTCGCCTCCAGCACCGGCCGCTTGATCATCGACGGCTGGTCGAGCATCAGCGCGATGGCTTTCTCCCGGCTCAGGTTCTCGCGCTCGGCATCGGGCAGTTTGCGGAATGTCGTGCCGGCGCGGTTGAGCACCGTGTCGAGGCCGGCCTGGTCGATCCAGGCTTCGAGATGGGCGCGGTCGATGCCGAGCGCCTTGTAATCGTGAAATTCATAGGCGACGTCGTGGTCTTCCAGCCAGCTGCGGGCCTTCTTCATCGTGTCGCAATTCTTGATGCCATAGATGGTAACGGCCATACCCGATCGATCTCCGTGTGATGGCAGCGGGATAGCATGCGCGAAGGCCGGCGCAAACGCCATGTGAGCTTTATTCCCGGCAGCGCCTCCTCAGCTCTCCAGCGTGCCGGCCTCGCGCGACGTCTTGCTGGGCCCGGCGCAGACGATCTTCATCAGGTCGCCGCGCCGCCGCACCAGCCGGTCCGAGGTCCGGGTCAGGATCAGCCCGTCCTGCGGCGCCTGCACATCGATGCTGCCATCAACTTGCCCCGGCCGGGTGATGATCGTCGCCAGACGCTCGCCCTCCACAACCCTGTCGCCGATCGCGCGATGGAAGAGCACGGCGCCGCCTTCGGGAGCCCGGATGATCTCGACATTGTCGAGTGGCACGGCCGGGCCGGCAAACGCGGCCGGCGCCACCGGTTCGTCGCTGACGATCCCGCGTGATGTGAGGAAACGCCAGAGCCCGTCCGCATCCCGCTTCGCCAGCGCCGGATCGACATCGCGCTTGCCGCGCAGCTCGACCGTGACCGAAAGCTTGCCCGGCAGCATGGACCGTCGTTCGCCGGGGATTTCATATTTCCATGCAAAGCCGACGGCCTCCTCGAAGGCGGAGCTTTCGCCATCCGAAAGCAGCACGGCCTCCATGTCGAGCGCGGCGGCGAGATCGGCCGCCTCCGGCCAGAACGCCTCGTCGATATAGGCATATTGCAGCGATTCGTCGTCGCAATGCAGGTCGAGGACGAGATCGGCGCCGAGCGCCATATGCAGTAGCTGCCGCTTCAACCTGTCGGTAGCCGGGTAATCGTCGAGCTCTTCGATCAGCGTCGCCCGATCGGCAATGGAGATCAGCGGGAAATCCCGGTTGAAATTGGTGCGCGAACCAAGGTCGAAACGGCCCTGCAAATCACCGAAATGCGACTGCGCCGCACCGATCGGATTGGCCTGCGGCACGATGGTGATGCCGCCCAGGATGCCATCCTGGTCTTCCGCCCGCCGCAGCTGCTCGCAGAGGAAATGCAGGAGCGCCGTTCCCGGCAGTTCGCCGGCATGCAGTGCCGCCTGAATATAGATCTTCGGCGCCTTCGGATCGCGACCCTTGAAGCGCAGCACTGGCAGCCGCCATTCCGTTCCCGGGGTATCGCCCGGGATGATGATCTCTGAAACGTCCATGCTGTCGTGCTCCGCGTTTGCCGTCCCAACGGCTCTTCCAGCTTTATGCGCGGATATCCGGCAAGCGCAAGCCTCACCGGGCGCGGTGCCCTCAGCCGAGAAGCGGCCAGCGATCGATGATGTGGTATTCGGTTTTTCCGAGAATGCTGTGGATCAGCAGGAATTCCTGCGCCGTCCATGAAACCGGTTGGTCGAGCCGCGTCGGCGGCACCGCCTTGCGGTCGTAGAGCAGCGTCATATGCGGCGTGAAATTGCGATCGATATTGTCACGCAATCCCGTATTGTGCATGCCGACGCCCAACTGGACATGCAGGCGCATGAGCGGCATCAGCCCGCCTTTGCTGCAGAGCACCAGAGGCCGCGCCTTGCCCTGCCGCTTGAAGCTCATGATCCTGTCGAAGGTGACCGCGATCGGCGCGCCCTCGACTGTGGCGCCGGCCTGCCGGGCGGCAAAGATCACGTCCTCCGGCAACGCCTCATAGTCGCCGACGCCGATAACGCTCACATGCAGCGTCGTCAGCCGCGGCTTTGCGGCAAGGGAGAAGGTCTTGCCATAGTCATCGGCGATCGAAGCGGCTTGCCGTTCGACGATCGCAGGCGGGCGGAACGCAAAGAAAAGCCTGTGACCGCCGTTCCGGCTTTCACCCGTCCGCCCGCGCCGATTTTGACCATGGTCGAAATCGAAGGAAATCTGGTTCATGGCCTGTCGGGTCGTCATGACCGCCTCGCGCTCCAAAAACGGGGCGAAAGATACGTCGGCAAGGGAGAATATCAAGAACAAAAAAAGAACGAGATGCGCAAGAATCGGGTTGAAACAGCGGCCGTCCCGTATGATTTTGGTGGTAATCGAAAACGCGGAGGCTGTTTCATGGCCCAGACGATACACCACTATCTCATCTTCGAAACCGCGGGTGGTTTCTGCGGCATTGCCTGGAGCGATGCCGGCATCGTCCGTTTCCAGCTGCCGACGAAAACCGCGGAGGCAACCGAGCGGCTCTTGCTGCGCCGGCTGCCCGATGGCTTGCCCGGTGCGCCGACGCCTGATGTGCTCGAGACCGTGGCGGCAGTGAAGCGCTACTTCCAGGGTGAGGAGACGGATTTTTCTGGCGTGGAACTCGATCTTGCCGGCCAGGATGCCTTTTTCAGGGAGATTTATGCGGCGGCAAGGCGCATCGGCTGGGGCCGGACGACCACCTACGGCGCGCTGGCGAAAGAGCTCGGCGCCGGGCCGGAAGCGGCCCGCGACGTCGGCCAGGCGATGGCGAAGAACCCTGTCGCGCTGATCATTCCCTGCCACCGGGTGCTGGCGGCCGGCGGCAAGATCGGCGGCTTCTCCGCTCCCGGCGGTTCGACCTCGAAGACCCGCATGCTGGAGCTCGAAGGCGTCAACCTCGCCCCGCCGCCCGCCCAGCAGTCGCTGGGGTTTTAGGCGGCGGGCAATTTCAATTGGATATCGGCTGCTCAATGCGGGCTGGCCGTCGGCCGGATGATGATCTCGCTGACATCGACATCGTCAGGCTGGCTGACGGCATAAAGGATCGAATTGGCGATAGAATCGGGGCTGATCGTGATCGCCCTGAAGGCTTTCATGGCGTCGCGCGCGGTCGGGTCGGTGATCGTGTCGGCCAGTTCCGATGTCGTCGTGCCGGGAGAGATGACGGTCACGCGGATGCGATCGGTCTCTTGCCGCAGCCCGTCCGAGATTGCACGGACGGCGAATTTCGTCGCGCAATAGACGGCGGCCGTTGGCGAGACGCTGTGACCGCCGATCGAAGACAGGTTGATGATCTGTCCGGATCCCTGCGCCTTCATGATCGGCAGGGCCGCGGCGATGCCGTAGAGCACGCCCTTGATGTTGACGTCGATCATCTGGTCCCATTCATCGACCTTCAGGGCCTCGAGCGGCGAGAGCGGCATCAGGCCGGCATTGTTGACGATGACATCAAGCCGGCCGAACTCGGATCTGGCAAAGCCTGCGAAGGCCTCGACCTCGGAGCGGTCGGTGACGTCAAGCTTTCGCAGCCGTACCGTTCCGCCCCTGGCTTCGATGTCGCCGGCGAGCCTCTCCAGGCGCTCAGTGCGGCGAGCGCCGATCACGATGTGGGCGCCGGCCGCAGCCAGCACCTTTGCAGCAGCCTCGCCGATGCCGCTGCTGGCGCCGGTGATGGCAATGACCTTTCCTTCGATGTTCGACATTTCAAGCTCCATTTGTCTGTTGAGTGTTTTTTCGGGCGCGGTTCAGTCGGGGAAATCGGCGCTGAGCGTTGTCTGCGCCCAGCCGTCGAAATTCGCCCGCAGCGCATCGAGCCGTTCGCGGGCAATCTTCAGGGCGGGCGCGCCGAGGAGCAGGCGCAATGGCGGCTCCTCCGCCTCGAACGCCGATATGATGGCAGCGGCGGCACGCGCGGGATCGCCGGGCTGTTTGCCGGAGACCGAACGGGTGGCCTGGCGCCGCTTGCCTGAGGTTTCGGCATAATCGTCGATAACAGTCCTGGATTCGACCATCGACCGGCCCGCCCAATCCGTGCGGAAGGCACCGGGTTCGAGGATCGTCACCCTGATGCCGAGCGGCTTGACCTCATGGGAAAGCGATTCCGACAGGGCTTCGACTGCGAACTTGGTGGCGTGGTAGTAGCCGGTCGCGGCGAAGGCGACGAGCCCGCCGAGCGACGAGACGTTGAAGACATGCCCCCGCCGGCGCGCGCGCATGCCCGGCAGGACATGCTTGGTGACGGCAATCAGGCCGAAGACATTGGTCTCGAACTGGGCGCGTATCTCTGCGTCCTCGCCCTCTTCGATCGCCGAGAGGTAACCGCAGCCGGCATTGTTGACCGTGACGTCGATCGCGCCGAAATGCGCCTCGGCGTCGTGAACCGCGCGGGTGACGGAGTGGCCATCCGTCACATCGAGGGCGAGAGCAAGGGCGCGGTCGCCGTGTTCCGTTGCGAGATCCCGGAGGGTCTCGGGTCTGCGCGCCGTCATCGCGGCGCGCCAGCCACGGGCGAGAACCGCCTCGGCGAGCGCCCGGCCGAGGCCGGACGATGCGCCTGTTATGAACCAGATGGGTGTGGTGGAAGACATGATCCTCATCCTTTCCGGCCGGATAGAGCCTTATTGAGCGAGCTTGTCATTTGCGGCGAAGCACCATGCCGCCGTGATGGAGGGTGTTACCGTCAACGAAATCACCATCGGCCGTGAAGCCGGTATCGTCCCAGTATTCGATGTGGCTTCCGACCACTTCGTAACGGCCTCGATAGGCGCTCTCCCGGTTTCCTCGGGCCTCGTCATAGCGACCGTTGGGCAGAAGCTGGTGGCGGACCCGGCCGTCGTCGGTCACCCACATGCCGACATAGGGATGTTGCTGCATCGTATTCTCGCTTGCTTGCTGACGCGTGGATTGGCGGCCGCCGACGCTATCTCCGGCTGCCGGGCTGACCGCCGTACTGGCTAAGGTGGCGGCGGCGCAAAAATGCAGAACGGATCTCATGGCAATGTTTTGCATCCTTCTTCCTTTCGAGGTCAGGACCGCTGTTTTGGCGGGCCTCGACAGAAAAGATAGGCGCACGAACTGAAGTGATTAAGTTGCCAATCCGCGATGACTTGGTTAGATTTTCTAACCAATGGTCGACGATCTAGAAGGCATATCAGTCTTTCTCGCCGTGGCGGAGGCGCGGAGCTTTCGCCTTGCAGGCGAGCGTCTCGGCGTCACCCGCTCCGCCGTCAGTCAATCCCTGCAGCGTCTGGAGGATCGTCTTGGCGTCGCGCTCGTCCAGCGCACGACGCGCAGCGTCAGCCTGACCGAAGCCGGCGAAGTGTTCTTCGCGGCGGTTCGTCCATCGGTCCGGCAGGTCACGGATGCCATGCAGACGGTGCGGGACATGCAGGCGCGCCCGAGCGGCCTGCTGAGGATCACGGTGTCCTCGATCGCCGAGAGCTTTCTGTCCGGCACGTTGCTCGCCGGCTTCATGCAGGCCTGTCCCGAAATCAAACTGGATATCACCGTCACAGATGACGAATTCGATATCGTCGAAACCGGTTTCGATGCCGCTGTCCGTCTGGGCGAAGTGATCGAGCAGGATATGATCGCGGTCCCGGTCTCAGAGCCGCAGCGGCAATGCGCGGCCGCGTCCCCCGCCTACCTCGAGCGTCACGGCAGTCCCCGCCATCCAAGCGAACTCCAGGACCATGCCTGCATCGGATGGCGACCGCGCCCGGATACGGCGCCCTATCGCTGGGAATTCACCGAGAATGATCGTGATTTCGACGTCGCCGTCGATCCCGCAGTGACGACGAACGACATGGGCATGATGATCCGCATGGCCTGCGCCGGCGCCGGGATCACCTTCGGCATGGTGGAAACCTTCCAGCCCTATATCGACCGCGGCGAACTCATGCCGCTGCTCGAAGATTTCTGCCCGCCCTTTCCCGGCTTCTATCTCTATTATCCCAGGCGCCAGCGGCAGCCGCTGAAGCTGCGGGCCCTGGTCGATCATATCAGGAAGTCCGCGAGGGGTTAGATATGGTCGAGCCCTGACCGAAGGGTGCGATGGCTCCTGCCGGCATACGCCCGCCCCGGCTCAAGGTTGCCCCTGTCACGCGGTTTTGCTATTTCCCCATCGCCAAGGATCAGGGGCGAGGGGCTCCCTGTTGCCGGAGAAGCCATGCTGGACGACGTCTTTCGCATTCCAACCAGGGCTCTGATCCGTCAGGGTGGGCGGGCCTGCTTTTTTCGTCTCGTCAATACGAGCCCCTTGCTGATCCAGGTGCAGTCGGGAACGAAGATCGTCATGGCGGATGACAAGGCTTTGCGCCTTGAGGCGGGCGATTATGCGCTGCTGCCCGACTATCGGCCGTTGACGATGGAGAACATTCCAAAGGCGCCGCAGAAGTATCAGACCCTGGCGCTGCCTGTTCCAAGACAGCTGTTCGAGGATGCCTATATCGCCATGGGTTCGATCGCCGTCCCCTCGCGGCCGCTCCCGGCAAGCGCCTCGAACCTGCCGGAGGAAGCGGCGGCATTGTTTGCCTATTGCTGTCAGCCCGGCAATCTGACGAGGCTTCCCGGCGCCATTGCCAAGGCGCGTTTGATGGAGCTGATCACCTGGTTTGCGCTCTGCGGCGCGGTGCTCGGCCGATGCGAAAGTCCTCGGCTCGAGGACCGGCTGAGGCAGATGATTGAAAGTGATACGGCCTTTGATTGGACGCTGGGGCACGCGGCGCGCGCCTTCAACATGAGCGAAGCGACGCTCCGGCGTAAGCTCGCCGCCGAAAAGACAAGTTTCAGCGAGATATTGAGCGACACAAGGATGAATCGCGCCCTCGCCCTCATCCAAACCACAACCCTGCCGATGGCACAGGTGGCGCTCGAAGTCGGTTACGATTCGCCGTCGCAATTTTCGGCACGGTTCAAAGAGCGGTTCGGCGTCAATCCGCGCCATGTGCGGGGCGGAACTGAGCGTTTTGAGCGGATCGGGGCAGAAGTTGAGCATAGCGGGGCAGATGCGCTGCCGTGACAACGGTAGTTTTCCCGCATCATCAACCGCAGGAAAACAACATGCGTCTCATAACAGCAGCACTTCTGGCCACGTCCGTCTTTGGCGCCACGGCCGCCCAAGCCGAAATGAAGCTCACTTCGAAAGATCTGACATCCGGTAAGACCATGGCCGATGCGCAGGTCTTCAACAGCTTCGGCTGCACGGGCAAGAACATCTCGCCGGAACTCACCTGGTCGGGTGCTCCAGAGGGAACCAAGAGCTTCGCAGTCATGGTCTACGACCCGGATGCTCCGACCGGTTCGGGCTGGTGGCATTGGTCGGTGTTCAACATTCCGGCAGACGCCTCGAAGATTGCCACCGGCGCAAGCGGAGATAAGAAGCTTCCTGCGGGCGCCGTGGAAGGCCGTACTGATTTCGGTACATCAGGCTATGGCGGCGCATGCCCGCCGGTCGGCGATGCGCCGCACCATTACCAGTTCACCGTCTACGCGCTCTCGGTCGACAAGCTGCCGCTTCCCGATACGGCGCCGGGCGCGATGGTCGGCTACTATGTCCGGGCGAATACGCTCGACAAGGCCTCGCTTGAAGTCACCTACGGCCGCTGACGCCGTCATCACAGCCATTCTCCCCATCGAGCGCGGCCGACCGAGGAAATCTCGGCCGGCTGCTGGGATTTGGGAAATCAAGCAGGAACGTAGACCAATCGGATCACATCCTCGCCAATCCGGTCATTGGCCATAAGGCGGAGTGGCGGTCGGGGTCCGGCGAAATATGGCCTGCCGTGACCGAGCACGACGGGGTGCAGATAGATGACATATTCATCGATCAGGCCAAGATCGGTGAGGCTTCGCGCCAAATCCGGGCCGGCGACTTCGATCTCTCCGTCGCGTTCGGCCTTCAGCTTACGGATCGCGCCCTCGAGATCGCCGTCCACAAGGCTGGCGTTTGGACCGACCGATTTCAACGAGCGCGAGACGACCCATTTCGGCTGGTTCCGCCAGGCGGCCGCGAAGGCGCGTCTGTCCGCGTCCCATTCAGGATGGTCGTCATCCCAGTAACGCATGATCTCGTACATCTGGCGACCGTACACACTGCCCGCCTGCCGCTGCGTCGCTTCGATGAAGTGACGGAAGAGTATGGGACCTGGCGCAAACGCCGTATGATCGACGTAGCCGTCCAGCGATTGGTTCATTCCGAACACGAGCTTGGCCATGCTCACTCCTTTCCTTCAAGGGTCCATCCGCATGAGGTCGGATTGCGTCTGCGCAATCGGTCATAAGTTAGATCGACTGATTGTATATTGCAATTGGTTTTTCGGAGGCGAACCGCTTGCTGCGCGTTGCGTGACGCGCCTATCGTGATGCAAAGCGCTTCTTTGCCGGATCGGTGAACGGCGTGAACAGCGCGACAAGCGTGCCTTCCGGATCGCGGAACTGCACCGACCGGTTGCCCCACGGCATCAGCTTGGGCTCATGAACAAGGTCGACTTTATCCTTCAGCCGGGCATATGCGGCATCGACGTCGTCCACCATGAACTCGATGATCGCCGTTCGGTTGGCGCCGGCCTCGGCGCTGCCTTCCCTAAAGAGCGAAACGGTTTCCAGGCTGCCGATGGCAAGTGTCGCCGAAGGGGTGACGATCTCGGCGAAGACCGGCGCCAACCACTCGGCCGATTGCAGGGTGACCATTTCGTAGAAGCCGACCATAGCCTTGATATCACCGGCGATCAGCCGGATTGAGGCAAATTTCATAACGTTGTCCTTTCGAGAAGGCCGCAGACGTGTGCGCGGCATCGCTGCGGGCCTTGTCGCACAGGCCTGTTGCCAGCATTATGGCAACAGGAGTCAGCAGCAATGCGCAAAGCCGATCGTCTATTTCAGATCATTCAGATCCTGCGCCGTACGACCCGGCCGGTGACGGCCGCGGCAATCGCCGAGGAGATCGAAGTGTCGAGGCGCTCGGTGTACCGCGATATCACCGACCTGATCGGCCAAGGGGTGCCGATCGTCGGAGAGGCCGGCTTCGGCTATGTGCTCGACCCTGCCTATGACATGCCGCCCTTGATGCTGACGCCCGACGAGATCGAGGCGATCGTGCTTGGTACACAATGGGTCGCAACACGCGGTGACAAGGTGTTATCCGCAGCGGCACAGGACGTGTTGAGCAAGATCGCTGCCGTTATTCCCGAACGGCTGCGTCCATACATCGCCGAGCCAAGCGTTGGAGCAAAGCCTGGCGGGATCATTCCGACGGACATCGTCGACACGAGCGAACTGCGGCGCGCGATCCGCGAAGATCGGAAGCTTCGCCTGCGCTATCGGTCCGATACCGGGGAGGAGACCGAGCGGGTCGTGTGGCCGGTCATCCTCGGTTACGGTGAAGCAACGCGCTTGATTGTTGCCTGGTGCGAATTGAGGCAGGACTTCCGTCACTTCCGTACCGATCGCATGATCAAGATCGAGGTGCTGGAGGCGACCAACGGCCTGCGGAAGGGCGACCTGCGTCGCCGCTGGGAGAGATGGCGCGGGGAGCAACGCTCCCGGTCCGAGCACTGATCGCCGGGCGGCAATAATCGCGAACGACGCTATTGCCGCCTTGTATTCCTCATTCCCACTCGATTGTGCCGGGCGGCTTCGAGGTGACGTCATAGACCACGCGGTTGATGCCGCGCACCTCGTTGATGATGCGGGTGGCGGCGCGGCCGAGGAATTCCATGTCGTAGTGGTAAAAATCGGCGGTCATGCCGTCGACTGAGGTGACGGCGCGCAGCGCGCAGACGAATTCATAGGTGCGCCCGTCGCCCATGACGCCGACGGTCTGGACCGGGAGCAGCACGGCGAAGGCCTGCCAGATGGCGTCGTAGAGGCCGGCTTTGCGGATTTCGTCGAGATAGATCGCATCGGCCTCGCGCAGGATCTCCAGCTTTTCGCGGCTGATGCCGCCGGGGCAGCGGATGGCAAGGCCGGGGCCGGGGAAGGGGTGGCGGCCGATGAAGCTGTCGGGCAGGCCGAGTTCGCGGCCGAGCGCGCGCACCTCGTCCTTGAAGAGTTCGCGCAGCGGCTCGACGAGCTGCATCTTCATGCGCTCCGGCAGGCCGCCGACATTGTGGTGCGACTTGATCGTCACCGACGGGCCGCCAGTGAAGGAAACGCTTTCGATCACGTCGGGATAGAGCGTGCCCTGGCCGAGGAAATCGGCGCCGCCGAGTTTCTTTGCTTCTTCCTCGAAGGTTTCGATGAACAGCCGGCCGATGATCTTGCGCTTGGTTTCCGGGTCGCTGACGCCTTCGAGCTCGCCGATGAAGCGATCGGAGGCGTCGACGTGCAGCAGGTGCAGATTGTAGTGTTCGCGGAACATGGCGACGACGTTTGCCGCCTCGTCCTTGCGCATCAGGCCGTGGTCGACGAGGATGCAGGTCAGCTGGTCGCCGACCGCCTCGTGGATCAGCAGCGCGGCGACCGAACTGTCGACGCCACCGGAAAGGGCGCAGATGACGCGCTTGTCGCCTACCTGCTTGCGGATCTCGTCGACCGCCTTCTGGCGATAGGCCGACATCGACCAGTCGCCCTTGATGCCGGCGATGTTGTGAATGAAGTTGCCGATCAGCTTGGCGCCGTCGGGCGTATGCACGACCTCGGGGTGGAACTGCACGCCGTAATATTTGCGCTTCTCGTCGGCGATGAAGGCATAGGGCGCGTTGGAGGAGGTGGCGACCACCTCGAAACCATCGGGCAGCGCCGTGACGCGATCGCCGTGGCTCATCCAGACCTGATGGCGCGAGCCGGAGGACCACAGGCCCTCGAACAGCTGGCAGTCCTTGTCGACATCGAGGAAGGCGCGGCCGAATTCGCGGTGATGGCCGCTTTCGACCTTGCCGCCGAGCTGCATGCACATCGTCTGCTGGCCATAGCATATGCCGAAGACCGGCAGGCCGCTGTCGAAGATGATCTGAGGCGCCCGCGGCGATCCCTCGTCCACCGTCGAAGCCGGGCTGCCGGACAGGATCACGGCCTTCGGCTGGAGGCGCTTGAAGCCCTCTTCGGCCGATTGGAAGGGAACGATTTCGCAATAGACGCCGGCCTCGCGCACGCGTCGTGCGATGAGCTGGGTCACCTGGCTGCCGAAATCGACGATGAGAACGGAGTCGGGATGTGCTGTCTGGGTCATGTCGAGGCTTTAATGAAAAGCGCTTCGCCTGGCAATCCGGGAAATCGGCGGCATCCGGTTTTTATTGTTCCGATTGTCCCCGCGTCCGATAAGACGCGCAGCACTTTGCCCGCTTAGAACCAGAAAACCCCGTCTTCCAGCGCCGTAAACAGGCTGTCGACGCCGTAGGAGAGCTTGCGGTCGACGATATGCAGATATTCGGTCCAGCCGGAGATGTGCTGCAGCTCGACAGCGCCGTCGGAAATGCCGCGCAGGCCGATCAGCGGCAGCTTGTAGCCCTGGCAGGCGCGCAGCACCGCATAGGTCTCCATATCGACCATGTCGGCGTCGATGTCGGTATAGGCAGCACCCGAGATGACATTGCCGCCCGTGGAAAGGCTTGCCTCGGCAATGCCGGGAATGCGCAGCGGCAGCTCGAGCGTCGCCGGCAGGTCGAGGAAGGGAGTCCTGCCCTTTTCGAAGCCGAGCGCCGAGGCGTCCATGTCGCGGTAGGAAACCGAGGTTACCTGATAGATTTCGGTCTGTTCCAGTTTCGCCGAGCCGGCCGAGCCGAGGGAAACAACGAGATCAGGCAGCTCGTCGGCGGCATCGAGCCGCGCCAGCGTCTTGGTCAGCGCGACCGCCGCCTCGACCGGGCCGACGCCGGTCATCAAGGGTTCGATGCGCGAACGCAGGAAGGGGCCGTATTCGGCCTCCGCCGCCATGACGAACAGCATGGATTTTCCCGCGACCGATTTCAGTTCGAACTTCATCCCGTAATTCCTTCTCTGCCGCGGATGACCATCATCGTTCCGGTCATGGAGGCGATAAGTTTCGCCGGCCCGTCGCTGATCGCGTAGCCTCGCCCGTCGGCGACGATGATGGTGGAGCCCGGCTTGGTGATTTCGCCGCGAAACAGGAAGCGCTCGCCGCGTCCCGGCGACATGAGATTGACCTTGAATTCGATCGTCAGGATCGAGGCTTCGGGGTCGATGACGCTGTAGGCGGCAAAGCCGCAGGCCGAATCGAGCGCGGCGGAAATGATGCCGGCGTGCAGGATGCCGTGCTGCTGCGTCAGCTTGATGTCGAAGGGAAGCTCGATTTCGACGACGCCATGCTCGACGCGCGTCAGCTCCGCGCCGATCGTCTGCATCGCCGCCTGGCGCGCAAAGTTGCGGCGGATTCGCGCGCGGAAATCGCCCCTGTCAGTCTCGCTCATGGCTACCCCTCTCGAAGCCGGGAAAGTGGCATGGCGGGCCGGATTCGACAAGCTGGACATTGCTGAAATCGATCCGGACGGCGATGGAAACGTTAAGGCGTGTCGCCAGCGCAACCCTTCGCCATGCTATTGCCCCGCATGCCCTGCGAAGACGATTGCAGCTTCGCGCTCAGCGGGTATTCTCCGGCATCCTATCTCGAAATTGAGGGAGCGCCGGCGCCATGACGACGATATCGCAATCGGTTCGGAATTTCGAGACCTGGCTGGCCGGCGAGCTTGGCGGCGATCTCGTCAAGGACGATCTTAAGGAAAAGCACGGGAAGATGCGCAGCGACGATTTCGGCTTCCTGCGTGCCACCTATTGGCGCTGGTGCGAGGTCATCCTCGATGTCTGCCCGGAGCTCGGCCGCGCGCCCGAAGTGCTGGCGATCGGCGATACGCATCTGGAGAATTTCGGCACCTGGCGCGATAGCGAGGGCAGGCTCGTCTGGGGCGTCAATGATTTCGACGATGCGGCGGTCATGCCCTATGCGCTGGATCTCGTTCGCCTTGCGGCAAGCGCCATCCTGGCGCGCAACGGCAACGGTCCCTCGGTTCGGATGATCGGCGAGCTGATCCTCGGCGGTTATCGCAGAGGCCTTGAAAATCCGCTGCCGGTCATCCTCGAACGCGATCACAAATGGCTGCGCAAGGCGCTGATGCTGCCGAATTCCGAACGCCGGGAATTCTGGGAAAAATACGAGATGCTGCCTGCAGGCAAGAAGAAGGCGCCGTCAGCCTATACCGAGGCGCTTGCGGGCGCATTGCCGCCCGGGGCAGGCTCCTTCACGGCCAAGCTGCGCAGCGCCGGTACCGGCAGCCTCGGCCGCCCGCGTTTCGTCGCCTATGCCGAATGGCAGGGCGGGCCGGTCTTGCGCGAGGCGAAGGCGCTGGTGCGGTCGGCCTGGTCGCTTCACCACAGGCCGCTTGATGTGGCGATCCGTGCGGGCGAAATCGCCGCCGGGCGGGCGCGCTCGGCCGATCCTCATTATCGCGTCTGCGGCCGCATCCTCGTGCGCCGGCTTTCGCCAAACAGCCGCAAGATCGAGATCGACAAGCATGCGGAGATCCTGCTTTCGCCGACAATGCTCGAATTGATGGGCTTCGAGATCGCCAATTGCCATTCCGATGATGCGGCGGCCGCCGCAGCGATCCTGCAGGATTTGCAGGCCCGGGGACCCGAATGGCTGCATGAGGCGGCAAGAGCCGCGGCATCGAGCGTCAGCGCCGAGCAGAAGGCCTATGCGCGCGCCCGCTGAGAGACCCGGACGATGTGCTGATCCCAGGCGACATCGCTGCGCCTCGACAGGAAATCGCCGTCATAGGAGGAGACGGCAAAGCCCTCTCTTGCCGGCGCGATGCCGGCGGCCTCCGGAACGGCGCTCTCGGCCAGCACCTTGCCCGTTTTTGCGTCGATGGTCACCGAGGCGCCGCCTTTCGGCGAGGTGATGCCGACGAGACCTTCGCTGCGGTTGACGGCGATCGCCCCGACATAATTGGCGAGCCTGCGCGTCGTCTCCTCCGGCAGCGCGACGAAGGAAAGATCCTCCCCCTTGGCGAAATGGCCGACGAGCGGCGGCAGGTCCTTGCGGCGGCCTTCGTACTGGCAGGCGAACCAGATGCGGCCCTTATCGTCGAGGTCGACATGGCGGGTCGACAGCTGCGACCATTCGGCCGGCAGCACGTGTTTTTCGGTCAACGCGCCGGTTGCCGCATCGATCAGCGCCAGCGACGGCTGCATCGCCCCGAGATTGAGCTTGGTGCGGCCGAAATCCGGATGCGTCTCGATGCCGCCATTGGCGACGATGAGAAGGCGGCCGTCATCGGAAACCGTCATATCGTGCGGACCGATGCCATAGGTTTCGTATTCGCCGATGCGAGTGAAGCGATCGGTTGCGTCGTAGAGACCGATCATGCCGCGATTGCCGTCGAAATCATTCTCGCTGGCGTAGAGGATCCGGCCATCGGGCGAGAAGGCGCCGTGCCCGTAGAAATGGCGGTCGTCCCTGGAACTGATGACGATCGGCTCGCCCTTATCGCGTGGATCGAAGATCATCGCATAGGTGCCCGGCCGGCGCGCGAAGGCGACGGTCTTGCCGGTGACGGCGCTGAAGGCCATGCCGTGGGCGCGGGCGGGAAGCGCCACCTGATCGATGATCTCGCCGCGCTCGGTCACGGTCGCGATGGCAAAGGAACCGTTTGCCGTGCGAATGCCCGAGGCATAGACCGCATCGGCCCGTTCGAGCGCCATCAGCGACCTTGGCGCCAAGCTCGCCAGGAAGCCGATTCCTGCCGCTTTGACGAAACTGCGTCGGTTGATCGGGGCGCTTTGCATCATCGCTTCAGTCTCCGTCGGAAAAGGAAAAGCCGGCCGAAAGGCCGATGGCCGCGCCATATTCGTCGCTGATCCGGGTGATCAGATCACGGCTTTCGGCCAAAAGCGTGTCGAGCTTGGCCTTCTCGGCATCGCTGACGGCGGCGTCGATGTCGGGATTGAGCTTCGGCACGCTGTCGAGCAGCGATTTGAAGTCCTCGTCGATCGAGGCGGCGATCGCCTTTTTGTCCGGCGGCAGGAGCTCGGCCATGCCGGCCTTCTGCCACAGCGTGCGCAGGCCGTCGATGTTGGCCGCCATCGATTTCCAGGTGTTCTTGGAGCGCCAGTAGATCGCCATGCGCGGACGCGGCGAGGTGTCCTTGCCCTTGTAGAACTGCTCCAGCCGCTGATCGCGGACATTCTCGGCGCCATGGACGAGAATGCCGAGCAGCGCGGTCACCGCTTCCTTGTTGTCCATGAAATCATTGCTCTGCGGGCCGGGATGTTTCCAGCTCGCCTGCACCCCGTCCGGCTTTTCCCAGGCAGCGACGACTTCGCCGGCCTCACGCTGGATATTGCCGGCGACGGCGGCCCCGTATAGGCAGCGGAAGCCGCCCTTCTGCCCGACCAGATTTTCCGAGCCGTTGCCGTAAAGCACGTATTCCAGCGCCGTCAGGCCCTGCAGCGCCACGCTCTTGCCGGCGATCGCATCGACCGTCGCGTCCTTCGGATCGGCTTTGGCGATCAGCGCCTGCACCTGCTTCAGGCCGACGCCCTTGCGGTCGGGATAAAACAGGATGTGCTCGAAGAGATTGTCCTGGATGACGGGCCCGGTCTGCACGATCTCGATGATCGACCAGTAGCGGATCGTATCGTCGAAGGCCGATTTCGCCTTGTCGAGCGTCTGCTGCGTGCCGCCGTCGCAGAGATCCTTCATCGCCGTCGTCAGCCGGGCGGCCGATTGCTGCATGTTGCGATAGCCGGGGCGGATCACTTCGTCGACGGCGCGCTGCATGACGGCGGGAACGGCATCCTCGTTCAGCCCTGCCGGAGGAGCGGCGGTCTGGGCGGCGGCCGATGTGGCGAGGCCGATCAGAGTGAGGCAGAGCAGGGGGTGCCAAAGGCGCATCAAAGTGACTCCAGGAATGTAATCAGGGCCGCTCTGTCGTCTCTCGACAGGGCGGAGAAAGCGTTGCGGGCTTTTTCAGCTTCGCCGCCATGCCAGAGGATCGCCTCGGTGAGATCCCGCGCACGGCCGTCATGCAGGAAAAAGCTGTGTCCGCTGACAGTCCGGGTCAGTCCTATACCCCATAGCGGTGGCGTGCGCCATTCACGTCCGCTTGCAAGGCCGACCTGCTGCCCGTCGGCAAGCCCGTCACCCATATCGTGCAGAAGAAAGTCGGAATAGGGCCAGATCAACTGGAAGGATTGCGCCTTCTCGGACGAATCCCGGCGCGTGACGAATTTCGGCACATGGCAGGAAATGCAGCCGCTTTCGTAGAAAATCCGTTTGCCCTTCAGCGTCTCGGGGAAGCTCGCCTTGCGGCGCGCCGGAACGGCAAGATTTTCCGAATAGAAGGTCACGAGGTCGAGAATGGGCCCCGGCGCTTCTTCCGCGCCCAGCCGTTTCTGCACGCCGGTCGGCATTTCGAGGCATTTCTCCTCCGCCTTGGTGCAATCGCCATGCGCGTCGGGGTGGTCGGGCGTGGAGATGCCGATATCATTGGCGAAGGCGTCGGCATTCTGGTCGCGCACCGTGGCGTTCTGCGCCTTCCAGCCGAACCGGCCGAGCGCGATCTCGCCGCTGCGATGATCGCGGACGATCGCCGCCTTGCCGGAAATGCCGTCGCCATCGGCATCGTCAGGGTCGGCACGGGCAAGGATATCGGCCTCGGGGATCGCCTCGATCAGCCCGAGGCCGATCATGGCGGGGGCGACACGCGCCGAGATCGTCGTCGCGGCATCGAGCGGTCCGTAGGCAAGGTTGGTCGCCGCATAATGCGGCCGGCGCAGCGACATGGTCTCGCCGTCGCCAAGTGTCGCCGCCTCCTCATCATAGCGGATCGCCATCCGGCCCTCGGCGGCAAGGCCGGGAACGGCAAGATCCTGCAGCTGATGGCCATAGACCGAATCGGGGAAATTAAGGATATCAGCGCCCGCGATCGCCTTTTCCTCTTCCGGCGTCCTGGCTGCGCGGGAAAGCCGCAGGAACATGGAGACGGCGCTCGGACCGCCCTCCGGCGGTTTGCCCCGGCCGTCATTGACATGGCAGCTCATGCAGGAGCGGGCGTTGAAGAGCGGTCCGAGGCCATCGGAGGCCTGCGTCGAGGAGGGCGAGGAAACCCAGAGCTTGCGGAAGAGCGCATTGCCGAGCTTGAAATTCTGCTCGTCCTCGAAGGGGATATTGGCCGAAATATGCGAGAAGCTGTCTTCGGTGACCGGATCGATCGAGGTCGCGCCGCCCGCCTGCATCGCCTCATATTGTTCGGCCTTGGAAAAATCCCTGGTCGGCCGGGTGACGTCGGCGACGCGTTTCAGGTCGGCTTCGGAGAGGTCGGTGCGTTTCGCCGGGAGATCGAAACCGGCGGCAAGAGCCACAGGCGCGCCCGCAAGCGCGGCGAAGGCAGCGATGCGGAGGGGTAGGCGAAGTTTTACGAAGAGGCGATGATTCCGAGCGGCAAGCTCAGGGGTGCCGGCGCGCGCTTCCCTTTCCACTCCCTCATTCCTGTGCTCGTCACAGGAATCCAGTGCGCCCAAGTCCTTGGGCGCGGAAGACTCCCCCCTGACCAGGTCATTCACGGCGCGGACGCGCCGCGGCTGGATTCCTGAGGGCACAGGAATGAGGGAGACGATAAAGGGCATTTCAGAGTTCGGGCCGCCTCAAAAGCCGAAGCGGCCCGCCTTTTTGCTTATTTGAAGACGGCGTTAGGATTATCCAAGCTGTCGGAACCTTCAAGCTGAACCGTGCCGAGATCGAGTGCGGCAATAACGCGCTGGATCGACTTCGTCTGGTCGATCAGCCCGTCGATGGCGGCCTGGACGACGGCGTTGCCTTCCTTGTTGCCCTCACCGATCATCTGGTCGTACTTCTCGACCGTCTCGCCGCGCTTGGCCATGGCGTTCATCGCATCGAGCGTCTTGTGGAGCTTGCCTTCCATCTCGGCATCGAGCGCCTTGTCCTTGGCGGCCACGAGGTCGTGCAGCGAGGGGCCTGTGAGCTTGGTGCCGTCGACGCGGGTATAGTTGCCGGTATAGGCAGCGGCGATGCCGATCGCGTCGTTGAGATGCGAGTTGTAGGTATTGTCGGAGAAGCAATCATGCTCTTCCTCAGGATCGTGCAGCAGCAGGCCGAGCTTCATGCGCTCGCCGGCAAGCTCGCCGTAGGAGAGCGAACCCATGCCCGTCAGGATCGCGACGAGGCCGGCCTTCGGATCGGCTTCGACGTTCTTCGTCGCAGCCCCGTCCGGCTTCCAGTTGTCGGTCATTTCCTGCAGGTCGGAAACCAGCAGCGTGGAGGCGGACTTCAGATATTCGGCGCGGCGGTCGCAATTGCCGTGCGTGCAGTTCTTCAGGTCGTAATCGGTGGCCGGGCGGTTGCCGGCGCCCGGTCCGGTGCCGTTCAGATCCTGGCCCCAGAGCAGGAATTCGATGGCGTGGTAGCCGGTGGCGACATTGGCTTCGATGCCGCCGGCTTCCGCAAGCGTGCCGGAGAGGAATTCCGGCGTCAGCTTCGAGGCGTCGACATCCTTGCCGTCGATCTTGATCGTCTTGTTGGCAATGACATTGGCGACATAGAGGGAGCTTTCGTCGCTCTCGGTGCCGTAGGAGGGATCGACATAGTCGATCAGGCCTTCATCGAGCGGCCACGCGTTGACCTTGCCTTCCCACTCGTCGACAACAGGATTGCCGAAGCGATAGACTTCCGTCTGCTGGTAGGGGACGCGGGCCTTGATCCAGGCCTCCCGGGCCGCCTTGAGCGTCGCATCGCTCGGCGCCTTCAGAAAGGCGTCGATCGCGGCATCGAGCGCCTTTGCCGTCGTCAGCGAGTCTTCGTATTTCGCATGCGCCACATCGGCATAATGTTTCACCACGGCTGCCGCATCGGTCGCGGCATGCGCGGGAAGGGCGAACAGGGCTGCGGGGGCGATCGCCAGCACGGCTGCGCGGAGTTTGTTGAGCTTCATGATCCTCTCCTGTGACGGATCTTCCGTCGAGCGCATCGGCCCGAAATCGGAATCGATTTCGGAAAGCACGATGCGCCAATCCAAAAAATGTTACAGCGTCCTTTGCGCGTCTGATAAGACGCGCGGCGCTGTAATCGGCTCCGTCTCTTCGCGCAAAAGTAAACTGGTGTCAAACGCTCTAGTTTGGAATGATTTTAAGATAAGCGATTGCTGCAAAATCGGCTTTTTGCAGCACGTTTGCCTGAAAAACAGCCTGTGTACGAGGGCGGCCGCGTCAGCCCTTGCGCTGCATACGGCAGAAGAAGAAGCCGTCCGTGTCGGTGGAAGCAGGCGTC
This sequence comes from Rhizobium sp. M1, assembly GCF_002531805.1. Lineage (NCBI taxonomy): Bacteria > Pseudomonadati > Pseudomonadota > Alphaproteobacteria > Hyphomicrobiales > Rhizobiaceae > Rhizobium > Rhizobium sp. M1. The sequence continues at coordinate 44,152 of NZ_NWSW01000025.1, forward strand.
AGCGTCACCGTCAAGCCGTCGGAGGAATGCGGACGCGGCGCATCTCTTCCAAAGAGCGCGTCCCAGGCGGGCAAGGCGCCGACAATCTGGAAATCAGGATTGTCAGCCGCGAAGCGGCGCACCTGTTCCTCGTTTTCCTGAGGCAGAACCGAGCAGGTGACATAGATCAGCTCGCCGCCCGGCTTGACGAAGCCGCCCGCCTGCGCCAGCGCGTCCTGTTGCTGGGCGGTGCGCTCGTCGAGGTTCTTCGCCGTCAGCCGCCACTTCGTATCGGGGCGGCGGCGCCATGTGCCGGTGCCGGTGCAGGGCGCGTCGACGAGCACCTTGTCGCAGCGCCCGGCAAGGCCGGAAAGGCCCCTGGCGTCATCGTGCACCTGGACATTGCGCGTGCCCGCCCGCTTCAGCCGTTCGATGATCGGCGCCAGCCGTTTGCGGTCGGCGTCGTAGGCGTGAACCTGTCCCTTGTTCTGCATGGCGGCCGCCATGGCGAGCGTCTTGCCGCCGCCGCCGGCGCAATAGTCGAGAATCTGTTCGCCGTCTTTGGCGAGCACCAGATCGGCGACGATCTGCGAACCCTCGTCCTGAACTTCGAACCAGCCTTTCTGGAACGAAAGCTCGGCTGTCACGTTGGGAAGGCGCGAGGCGCCCTCGCCGGCAGCAATCCGGATGCCGTAGCGGGCGATCTTCGCAGCATGTGCCCCGGCGCGTTCGAGCGCCTTGACGGCCTTGTCGCGGGAGGCCTTCAGGATATTGGCGCGCAGATCGAGTGTCGGGCGCGCCGCGAGCGCCTGCGCCTCGGCGAGCCAGCCGGCGCCGAAGGCCCGTTCGAAGGAGGGTTGGATCCATTCGGGAATATCGCCGCGGATATGTGGCGGCGCGTCGTCGAGCGAGCGGCTTGCAAAGGCGGCGACGGCGTCTGCCGAAAGCGGCGGCGGTGCAAATTTGTCGTCCGCCAGTTCGGCGGCGAGGCGATCGGGCGTGAAGCCCCATTGGCGGAACATGACGGCGTGGGCGATGGCTGCAGCGCTGTCGTCATCCATCAGCCAGGCATGGGAAAGCCGCATGCGCAAGGCGTCGTAGACGATGTTGCCGATCGCTGCACGATCGCCGGAACCGGCAAAGCGGTGCGCGAGGCCCCAGTCCTTGAGCGCGTCGGCGACGGGCCGCTTGCGGGCATCGATATCCGCGAGCACAGAAATCGCCCCTTCGAGGCGGCCGCCCAGACGCATTCACATATCTCCTGTTGCCATGACGTGTGAACGATCCGCGCACAGGCCGGGCGGATTGTTTACAAGTTTCAACCGCGTGGTAACCGCGATTGGCGGCAAGAGCAAGCGCCGGTCAGGGCGCAGCCGGTTGTACGGCGCTGTCAGCCTTAGCTGATCACTTCGGCTGTCAGCCTTAGCTGATCACCTCGAGTGTCAGCCTTAGCTGATCACCTGGTAGCAGACCTTCGCGGTGCCGGAGCTCACCATGCCGATATTCTGTGCGGCGGCGCGCGACAGATCGAGGACGCGTCCACGAATGAACGGTCCGCGATCATTGATGCGGACGACGACGGTGCGGCCATTGTTGCGGTTGGTGACCTTCACCTTGGTGCCGAACTTGAGCGAACGATGTGCGGCAGTCAAGATGGCGGGGTTCATACGTTCCCCGGAAGCAGTTTTGGAGCGAAGCGCGTACCATGAAGCACCGCCGCAGCCATTGCCAGCAAAACTCTCCGCCGGAAGCATGGAAGAGCAGGCTGCAATAGTTACGGCAGCGATAATAGAACGACGTATGTTCTTCAAAACAGAGTATCCCTCAACTATTGAACTCACGCCCTTGCAGGCGGCGGGGCTTAAATCTGTTAAAAAGTGGCGAAAAAGTGCCGCGTCAGTTCACGGAATGTTACAGACTGAAATATTTGTGAGCGCATTGATATAATGACGGAAATCGCTGACATCAGCCATGTGTGGCAAAAACATAATGAAATCAGTTAAAATACGAATGAATTTTCCGGAGCGGCGGTCGCCGTTCCGTCGTTCACAAAAATCGCGAAAATTTTTTTCTGGCTTCGCCATATTTATTGCCACATTTGGGCAAATTCAAAGGCCGTTAACCATAATATAAGGCGAAATTTTCCCGCCCGATGATGGAAAGTAGGAATTTCCTACTCCTTTTGGGTGAGCGCACGAGCCGCCGGCGCTAGAGCCTTTCCTGGTTAGATTGAGGCATTCTGCCGGAGCAGATTTTCGTCAGGGCAGAGGCGATTGGCGATGGGCATACCCCAAGGTACGTCCGAGCCAATCGCCTCTGATCCTGGCGAAAAGATGCCCGGCCCACCGGCCGCACCGCTCCGCTATGGCGAAGCGATAAGTGCGTCCGGCGCTTTTGAACCTTGCAGATTTGCCTGGCAAATCTGCGGGAGGGTGGGCTGAAACGGGCCGGCTGATCGACCGGCCGGCTTGGCCGTAGAGCTGGGCTACGACGCGCGCCGGCCGGTCGACCATCCGACTCCGTTTGAGCCAACAGAATGCTTCAATCTAACCAGGAAAGGCTCTAGCCGCGCCAGCGTCCGTCCTGCCACAATTGCGCAAGCGACATCGGGTAGGTCGGGAAAGAGAATTCGAAGCCCGCCTTCTTGAGTTTCGCGTTCGAAACGCGCTTGTTCTCACCGTAGAAGGTGCGTGCCATCGGCGTCAGTTCTGCGGTTTCGAACGCCTGTTCCGGCGGCGGTTCGACGCCCATCAGGCGTGCCGCCTCAACAATCACATCCTGCGGCGGGCCGGGCCGGTCGTCGGTGACATTATAGATGCCGCCGAGACCGCGTTCGGACAGGAAGCGGGTCGCCGCACCAATATCTTCGACGCGGATGCGGTTGAAAACCTGGTCCTTCTTGATCAGGCGTCGCGCCGTGCCCTTGTCGAGATTGCAGAAGGCGTTGCGCCCCGGCCCGTAAATGCCGGAAAGACGCAGCACCGCCGCCGGCACACCGCGCTCCCGGCCCATCGCCAGCCAGCCCTGTTCGGCCTCGAGCCGCTCTTTTGATCGTCCGGAAACGGGCACGCAGGGCGTTTCCTCGCTCACCCACGCGCCCCTGTGATCGCCATAGACGCCGACCGTCGAGAGATAGCCGATCCATTCGAGCCGGGGCAGGAGACGGGCGCTGTCTTCGCCCAACAGTCGCAGCAGCGGGTCGGCCTTTCCGGGCGCGATCGACTGCACGAGATGGGTGACGCTCTCCAGCGCGCGGCCTAAGTCCTCGTCCATGGTCTCGCCGTCGAACAGGAACGCGTCGATGCCGCCCGCGCGCAACCCCTCCATCTTGTCGGCCGAGCGCGTGGTTCCGGACACGCGCCCATCCTGGCCCGCGAAGGCCTTTGCGATCGCCGTGCCGGAATAGCCGCAGCCAAAGATCATCACATGCATCGGTCCACTCCTGCCAGCCGCCATTCGGTCAATACGTCGTCGTCGCGCTCATCGACCCTTTGTGCGGCAAAGGCCGAGAATTCGCCAGCCTCCATCAGTCGGGAAAGGGCCCAGACCGCCATGCCGCGCACCACCGGCGAGGGATCGCCGGCGAGAAGGCGGCATTGTGCGATGAGCGCCATCTCGCCGGAATTGCCGGCGGCGATCAGCACGTTGCGGATGAAGCGGTCGCGGCCGATCCGCTTCACCGGCGAGCCGCTGAAGAAGGTACGGAAGGCGGCATCGTCGAGCGTCAGCAGAAAGCTGATCGACGGTTCCCGCAGATCTTCCCGCGCCTTCAGTTTCATTTCGGCGCCGGAGATCGCGAACTTGTTCCAGGGACAGGCGGCAAGACAGTCGTCGCAGCCATAGATGCGATTGCCGATCAGCGGCCTGAGATCGGGGTCGATCGGCCCCTTATGCTCGATGGTGAGATAGGAGATGCAGCGCCGCGCGTCGATCTGATAGGGCGCCGGGAAGGCAGCCGTCGGACAGATGTCAAGGCAGGCGCGGCAGGAGCCGCAATGATCGGCCTCCGCCGCGTCGACGGCAAGATCGGCCGTGGTGAACATGCTGCCGAGAAACAGCCAGGACCCATGCGTGCGGCTGACGAGATTGGTATGTTTGCCCTGCCAGCCGAGGCCGGCGGCCGCCGCCAGCGGTTTTTCCATAACCGGCGCGGTATCGACGAACACTTTCACGTCGGCGCCGGCCCGCGCCGCAAAACGCGTGGCGATCTCCTTCAGCCTGCCCTTGATGATGTCGTGATAATCGCGGTTGCGGGCATAGACGGAGATTGCCGCCTTGTCCGGCTTGCCGAGGATGCCGCGCGGATCTTCCTCCGGGGCGTAGTTGAGGCCGAAGACGACGACGGACCGGACCTCGCTCCAGAGCGTCAGCGGATCACCGCGCCGCTCGCGCGTCTCCGCCATCCACTCCATCGTCCCGTGGCGCCCGGCATCGATGAACTGGCCGAGGCGCTCTTTCGCTTCAGGGATGGCGTCCGGGCGGGTGATGCGGCAGAGATCGAAGCCCTTGGCGGCGGATTCCGCCCGGACGAACTCGGTCAAATTGTCGCGGCGGCGGCGCTCTTTGTCATCATTTTCGGGCATGAAAAGCCCTCGTCAGAAATCCAGATCGGCATAGTGCGAAACCGGGGTCAGGCCGCGCACGCGCTCGGTCAGCATCGGCCGGAAGGAGGGGCGCGACTTCAGCCGCTGATACCATTCCTTGACGACAGGGGCGTCGGCCCAGTCGATTTCGCCGAGATAATCGAGGATCGAGATCGAGGCGGCGGCGGCGAGATCGGCATAGCTCATCCGTTCGCCCGCCAGCCATTGGCGCGACCCGGCGAGCCAGGTCAGATAACGCATATGCTGGCGGATATTCGCGCGGGCCGTGCGCAAAATCTTCGAATCCGGTGCTCCGCCGCCCTGATCGGCGGTCATCTGCAACTTGTAGACACGCTCGCGCGCGAGCGGCTTGGTCACGTCGTTTTCCATTTTCTGCATGAACCATTCGGCCAGCCGGCGAATTTCCGCCCGCTGGAAAGGGTCCTCGGCGAGCAGCCGCCGGTCGCGCTTCAACACGCCGTGCGTCTCGTCCAGATATTCGGAAATGACGCTCGCGCCGCAGAGCGCGCGCATGCTGTCGTCGACATAAACCGGCAGCGTGCCGGCCGGATTGAGCGCCAGGAAATCCCGGCGCTTCTCCCATGTCTGCTCCTCGATCAGATCCGCCTGATAGCCGTATTCCGCCAGGATCAGCCGGACGAAGCGAGATGCGGATGACATGGGATGATGATAAAGCGTGGGCATCGATACTCGGGCTTTATGATTGCTGTTACAGGACTGTGCGGCAGCTCGTTTATAGCGCCCTAGTCATGACTCATTGGTTGAAGCTATAGGAGCTTGGCCCGGCCAATACAAGCGAATCGGCTTTCACGCCATCTGACAAGGGACAAACAACCGTCTTGCGAATGAGGATAGATGCAGCGCCTGATCGGCTCAAGCGCTGTTCAAGTCCGACTGACCTTTAAACCGGAGACAATTTATGGATTATATCAATGCCGCCATTCTTGGGGTCGTCGAGGGGATCACCGAGTTTCTGCCGATCTCGAGCACCGGCCATCTCATCATTGTGGAGCAATGGCTTGGCCACCGGTCGGACATGTTCAACATCGTCATCCAGGCCGGCGCCATCCTCGCCGTGACCATCATTTACTGGCGCCGCCTGCTGGATCTGGTGCTGGGCTGGCGCGAGCCGGCGAACCGCGATTATGCCGCCAAGCTGATCGTCGCCTTTCTGATCACCGCAATCCTCGGCTTCGTCGTCAAGAGACTCGGCTACGAATTGCCGGAGACCGCGACGCCGATCGCCTGGGCGCTGATCATCGGCGGCATCTGGATGATTTTTGCCGAATGGGCCGCTGCCCGTAAGCCGCCTCATAAAGAGGTCACCTGGCTCGTCGCCATCCTGGTCGGCATCGCCCAGATCGTTGCCGGCGTCTTTCCGGGAACGTCACGCTCAGGCGCTACGATTTTCGTCGCCATGCTGGCCGGTACCGGCAATCGCGCCGCAGCGACCGAATTCGCCTTTCTCGTTGGCATCCCGACCATGTATGCGGCGAGCGGCTATGAACTGCTGAAGACCTTCAAGGACGGCGGCGCGGCAGGCGAAGACTGGACGGCGCTCGCCATCGCCTTCATCGTCTCGACGATCGTCGCCTTCATCGCCGTCAAATGGCTGCTCGCCTATATCAGGAGCAACCGTTTCACGCTGTTCGCCATCTACCGCATCATTCTCGGCGTGCTGCTGCTCGGCATGGCCGCAACCGGCCTGATCGCCTGAGCCATCTCCACCGCATTGCATTCGCGCATCTCCCAGGCGCGAATGCAATCGCCTGCCGGATGTCGCGAACTGAATTGAGCTCGGCAGGCGCAAACTTGCTGCTGGCAATATCTGAGAGTAGCGTCCGCTGCTTTTCAAGCGGGTAAGACGGGGCGGTCATTGGAAGCGTCCTGATTCAGACGCTCCGGCCGCTGTTTGTCTTTATGAGACCGGCGCCGAGGCCCGGCGCTTCGTCAATGGTTGATCGAGGCCGTCGAGCAAGGATCGACGCCGTAGGCCGGCGAGCAGCCGCCTTTTACCGCTGCGACCGAACCGGACGCGACGAAGGAGCCTGCAAGGATAACCAGCGCCGCACACGCAAACAGGAGCGCGATTGACTTGCCCATCGAGTATTGCCTTTCACAGTGATTTCCGCACGCTTTCGCAGGCGTCGAGTCCATTGGAGACGCGCGGGGTTTGGTAGTCAGTGGAATGGCAAATAGCAATAAACGTTCCTGCTAAATTTGGCGTTAATTCCACAAAATTTCCGCTGCGTCTTTTATGCAACTGCACTTGATGTGACCGGCACAACAACATTTCAAACTTGCGCCGGCTTTGCTTCAAACAAGCACGAAAAAACGCCGTCCGCGGGATGCGCGAACGGCGTTGCGTCGAAGGTTCGAATTGCTCAGGCGGCCTTGCCGGAGCCGGTATATTGGCCGTGCGGGCGATACTGCACCAGATAGGAATCGAGCACCGACGCCGGCATGGTGGGTGCGATGCCGAGACCCTGCAGGGTGCGGCCTTCCGCTTCGGCTTCTGCCGAAACAACGTTGTCGCGCTTGAGCAGGCGCACTTGGTCCGGCGTGATCGGCGGCGTCACGAAGGGGACCAGGGAAGCGATGCTGCCGATCAGCGACGCCACGCCGAAGGGCAGGGAGATGAACGAGTTCTTGCGGCTCGTGACCTTCAGCATCATCTCGAGACATTCGCGGAAGCTCAGCACCTCCGGCCCGCCAAGCTCATAGACCTTGCCGCCTGCGACCTTGCCGTCGACGGCGCGGGCGACGGCCTCGGCGACATCCTCGACATAAACAGGCTGGAATTTCGTCTTGCCGCCGCCGACCAGCGGCAGGACCGGCGACATGCGGGCCATGTCGGCAAACTTGTTGAAGAAGCTGTCTTCCGGCCCGAAGACGATCGAGGGACGGAAGATCACCGCATCGGGCTTGATGGAAAGGATGGCGGTTTCGGCCCGGCCCTTGGTGCGGCCATAGTCCGAATCGGAATTGGCATTGGCGCCGATCGCCGAAATATGGGCGAGGCTCGCACCGGCATTGCGCGCCGCCTCGGCGACCGCGCGGCCGCCGAACTCCTGCACGGCGTCGAAGGTATTGCGGCCGGTCTCGTGCAGAATGCCGACGCAGTTGACGACGTGGCTTGCACCGTCGACGGCGCGGTCGATCGAGTTGCGATAACGCAGGTTCGCCTGCACGACGGAGATCTGGCCGACATTGCCGAGCGGCTGCAGGAAACCGGCGAGATCCGGGCGGCGCACGGCGACACGGATGCGATAACCGCGCTTGGCCAGCGCCCCAACCACGTGCCTGCCCACGAAGCCGGACCCTCCGAACACGGTGACGAGCGGCGGCAGGTTGGCAAGGGTCATGGCAGGCTCCTCGAAAGGCTGTGCGGGATGCTGTATCGGCACCCGTCTTAGCCCAAACCCGGCGCGACGGAAAGGCCCATCGCACTGTCGGTTTTTGCGGATGCGAAGTCGCCTAACGCATCGCGCTTTCCCGAAAATCGGAATCGATTTTCGGAAAGCACGATGCTTGGATTCAAAGTGCTAGAGCGTCCTTTGTGCGTCCGAAAGGACGCACGGCGCTCTAGACGCCTTCGACGACGACCATTTCCGCATCCGCCGCTTCCTGGCGGATTTTGGCGGCGATCTGGTATTCCGGCGAATTATAGCAGTCGACGGCATGCTGCATCGAGGGGAATTCGATCACGACATTGCGAGCGCGCGCCTTGCCTTCGAGCTCGGTGATCGCGCCGCCGCGCGCCAGGAAATTCGCGCCGTATTTTTCGAAGGCGGGCTTGGCCGCCGCCACATAATCCTTGTAGCGCTCGGCATCGCGAACATCGACGCGGGCAATCCAATATCCCTTGGCCATGATCTTCTCCCTTTGGTTCTCGTCAGCGGTTTGCCGGCCAGAGCGCGCCCACCATTTCATTGAGGACGGCGCGGGCGGCCTCTCTGGGATCGGGCGCCTTGACGATCGGACGGGCAACGACGAGGTGGGTCGCCCCCGCCTTCAATGCGTCGAAAGGCGTCATCACCCGCTTCTGGTCGCCATGGTCGCTGCCGGTCGGGCGAATGCCGGGGGTGACGATTGCCATATCAGGGCCGACGATCTCGCGCACTTCGGCCGCCTCCGCCGCCGAGCAGACGATGCCGCCCATGCCGGCGGCACGCGCCTGTGCGGCGCGGCGCAGCACCAGGCTGTGCGGATCCTGGCTGTAGCCGGCCTCGGCAAGATCCTCGGCATCCATCGACGTCAGTACCGTCACGCCGAGCAGGCAGAGGCCGGAGCCGGCCGCAGCCTCGACCGCCGCCCGCATCGCTTTGGGATAGGCATGCAGCGTCAACATCGACATGCCCATCCTGGCGATGTTTTCGACGCCCGAGGCGACAGTGTTGTCGATGTCGAGCAGCTTCATGTCGAGAAAGATCTTCTTGCCGCTTGCGGCAAGGTCACGGGCGAATTCCAGCCCGCCGGCAAAGACCAGCTGATAGCCGATCTTGTAGAAGAGAATGTCGTCGCCGAGCGTGGAAACCAGTTTTTCCGCCTCACCGACCGTCGGAACATCAAGGCCGACGATCAACCGCTCGCGTGCGTCCATTGCAACTCACCCCCGCCAGTCTTCGATGGGTGTCCAGTCGCATGATAAGCGGCGGTCCGCAAGGCCGAAAGCATAGAGATTGCCGCCGCCGCCCGGCTGGTCGCGGTCACGGCCGATCGGCCGGCCGGCCAGACGGCATTTGAGCAGCGTGCCGACGCCGCCATGGCCGACGAAGGCGATCGGCGCTGCCGCATCATGGGTGGCGAGAACGGCGTCGACCGCCTCGACGATGCGGGCCTGCGCGTCGACGGCGCGCTCCCAGCCCTTGAAGCTTTCTTCCGGATGCGCGAAGAACCAGTTGGCCGCTTCTTCGAATTGCGGCGGCGGCAGGAAGCCGGTGGCCGAACGGTCGTTCTCATGCATGCCGTGGACGATCTCGATCGTCACGCCGGAGGCTTCCGCCAGGATTTCGGCCGTCTCGATTGCCTTGGTCTCGTCGCTGGAGACGATGCGCCGCAATTGCCTGGCCCAGCCGCTCTCGGCCGCTTTGCGCGCACGCGCCGCGCCGACATCGGAAAGACCCCATTTCGGCACCGGCACGTTGGCATCGATCTTGACTTGCGGATGGGTGATATAGAGCCCGAACATCTCAGCCGCGCTTATAGATCCAGAGCTGTGCCGGAGGAATGTTGCGCATGACGAAGTCGAAATGCTGGATATGGTAACGATCGGGATTGGCGGCGATCGGCGAGATCGCGCCATAGGAGATCTGCACCACCGGCCGGCCGGGCGGCAGGCGGTCGAGCAGGCTTTCCAGCAGTGCGACGCGCATCGCCATCGGAAAGTTCAGCATCGGAATGCAGGAGATGACGCAATCGAACGTCTGGTCGGCGAAGGCGCCAAGCGTCGTCTGGAGATCGAAGGCGTCGCCGTTGATGAAGTGCACGCCGGGATAGGTTCGCAGCAGGTGCTGGTGGAAATCCGTCGAATATTCGATCGCCACCAGATTGTCCGGCTTCACGCCGCGGCCGAGGATCGCTTTGGTGATGGCGCCCGTGCCGGGGCCGAGTTCGAGGACCCGCAGCCCCGAATGCATATCGATGACGCTGGCCATGCGCTTGGCGGTGATCGAGGAGGTCGGCACGATCGAGCCCACCGTCTTCGGCCCCTGCATCATGCCGCGGAAGAAGCGGATTTCCTCATCGAATCTCTTCCCGAAATGTTCCTTCACCTTGACCCGTAAGCGCATTCTTCTCCACCCATCCGCATGTTGATCGACTGTGTTAATATGCTGCTTGTCGCTCTCACGACAAGGATTTTCGCAACAAGAACATCGGCATCAACAGCTCATGCGGCCTTTCGGTCGGAACGAGGCATGAGATCGGCAAGCCTTTCGCTGAGATGATCGGCGTCGACGGGCGCGCGCAGCTTCTTGTCGGTATTGTCGAAATAGAGATAGACGTCGCGGCCCTTCTTGCGCGACGGCAACGGCGCAAGCACCCGCGTCGCACGTTCCGGTTCCCCGCCGGTTGCCCAGGCGCGAATGCGATCGGCCCACAGATCGAGCGCTTCATCCTCATATCCACTGACATAGAGCTGCTCGGAACCATGCAGGCGGCAATAGATGAAATCGGCGGTGATATCAATCAACAGCGGCCACTCCACCGTATCGGCGCAAACGAGCGCGACGTTGTGACGCCTCAGCATCTCGATGAAGGCGGGGGAGCGGAAGCTGTCATGGCGAATTTCGAACGCGTGGCGGATCGGCTGATCGGCGTCGCTTTCGAGCCAGGCTCGCCCTTTGAGGCGGCCGTCATGGCGTTTTGCAAGCGCGGTCGCGGCATCGCAGTCACGCGGCAGCAGCGACAAGAAGGTTTCGAAAAGCGCAGGGTCGAAGGCCATGTTCGGCGGAAACTGCCAGAGGATAGGCCCGAGCTTGGGGCCAAGCCGCAACAGGCCGGAGGCGAAGAAATTGGCAAGCGGCGTCTCGATCTCCTGCAATCGCTTCATATGAGTGATGAAGCGCGGGCCTTTGACCGCGAAGACGAAATCCTCCGGCGTCTCGTCGCGCCAGCGGCCGAAGCTTGTCGACCGCTGCAGACTGTAGAAGGTGCCGTTGATCTCGATCGACGGGAAGTGGCGGGCGGCGTAGGCAAGCTCCTGCTTCTGTGGCAGACCCTTGGGATAAAATTGGCCGCGCCAGGGCGCATAGGTCCAGCCGGATATGCCGATGCGCACCGTTCCCGTCTTTTTCATGAGGAGATCCTCCCGTTTTGACAGGAGGAAAACAACGGCAGGCGGCCTTCGTTCCCGTCAGACGCGCATCGGCATCAGCACGTAAAGCGCATCGTCGCCGGCCGTGTCGCGGATCAGCGTCGGTGAGCCGGCATCGGCCAGCAGGAAGATCGCTTCCTCGCCGGAAAGCTGCGCGGTGATGTCGAGCAAGTATTTGGCATTGAAGCCGATTTCCATCGCATCCGTGTCGTAGCCGACGGCGACTTCTTCCGTGGCGCTGCCGGAATCGGGATTGTTGACGGTCAGCATCAGCTGTCCCTCGGACAGCGCCAGCTTCACGGCGCGGCCGCGCTCGGATGAGATGGTCGAGACGCGGTCGACGGCCTGGGCGAAGCTCGTGCAGTCGACGCGCATTTCCTTGTCGTTGCCGGTCGGAATGACGCGCTGATAGTCAGGGAAGGTGCCGTCGATCAGCTTCGAAGTCAGCACGATCGAGCCGATCGTCATGCGGATCTTGGCGTCGGAAACTTCGACCGTGACAATCGCTTCCGGATTGTCGACAAGCTTCTGCAGTTCCCCGACCGTCTTGCGCGGAATGATGATGCCGGGCATGCCCTCGGAGCCGGAGGGCGCATCGACATCGGCGCGCGCCAGCCGGTGGCCGTCGGTCGCGACCGCCCTGAGCTTCAGCTCGCCCTTGCTCTCGATCGTGTGGAAGAAGATGCCGTTGAGGTAATAGCGCGTCTCTTCCGTCGAAATCGCGAACTGGGTGCGGTCGATCAGCATCTTCAGATCGCTCGCCTTCAGCTTGAAGGAATGGGTGAAGGTGCCGGCGGTCAGATCCGGGAAATCGGATTCCGGCAGGCACTGCAGTGAGAATTTCGAACGGCCGGACTGCACGGTCATCGAGCCGCCGTCGGGGCTGGTCGCCAGCAGCACTTCCGAGCCGTCGGACAGCTTGCGCACGATATCGTAGAGAAGATGGGCGGGAACGGTGGTGGCGCCGGCCTGCTCGACGCTCGCCGGCGTCGCCTCGGTGATCTCGAGGTCGAGGTCGGTCGCCTTCATGTCGAGGTTCTGGCCGTCGGCCTTGAGCAGTACGTTGGACAGGATCGGGATCGTATTGCGACGTTCGACCACGCGGTGGACGTGGTTCAGCGATTTCAACAGGTTTGACCGCTCAATAGTAATACGCATGGGATGCTACCGCTTTCGACCGTGACTGTCCGGGCGCATCGAGCACCCGAAGAATGCTTTCCCGATTGAGGTCGGGGGAGTGGACGGGCAAAATGGCAGACTTCAGCACCGGTTTGCAAGAGGCATGGGCGGTGGAAGGCCCGCATTTCAGGTTTTCCGGAGCAATCCTCACAGAAATCCGAACCCTTGCCGAAGCGGTGCGGCTCGCCCATAAAGGTTCCCCCATAAGGGTTCGACGATGGCGGGACGAAAGCAAACGGCATGAACGAGGAAACGACGGCGGAGGCGGCCACGCGGCGAAGCTTCCGCCTGCACAATATGGCGGTGCCGGCGCGGCCGCTGGAGCCGGCGCTCTATCTCGTCGCCACGCCGATCGGCAATCTCGGCGACATCACGCTGCGCGCGCTGGAAACGCTGGCCGGCGCCGACGTTCTCGCCTGCGAGGATACGCGCGTCACCCGCGTTCTGCTCGACCGCTACGGCATCCAGAACCGCCCTTTCGCCTATCACGAGCACAATGCCGATGAGGCGGGGCCGCGCCTCATTCAGGCGCTGGAGGCCGGTCGGTCAGTGGCGCTGGTGTCGGATGCCGGCACGCCGTTGGTCTCCGACCCCGGCTTCCGGCTGGCGCAGCAGGCGATCGCCGCCGGCTATCGTGTCGTCCCCATCCCCGGCGCCTCGGCGCCGCTTGCAGCCCTTGTCGGCTCCGGCCTGCCGAACGACGCCTTTCTCTTCGCCGGTTTTCTGCCGGCCAAGGACAAGGCCCGCCGCGACCGTCTCGGTGAACTCGCCGCTGCCCCCGCGACACTGATCTTCTTTGAATCGCCGCATCGCATCGGCGCCACGCTTATCGCTGCCGCCGATGTGCTCGGCGGCACGCGGCCGGCCTCCGTCTGCCGCGAGCTGACCAAGACCTATGAGGAATTCCGCCGCGGCACGCTGGCCGAGCTCGCCGCGCATTATCAAGAGGTGGACAACGTCAAGGGCGAGATCGTTCTCGTCGTCGGTCCGCCGCAGCCGGTGGAAACGCCGGAGGCCGACGTCGAGGCCGTGCTTGCCGATCTCTCGAAGTCGATGCCGACGGCAAAGGCCGCCACCGAGGCCGCCCGTCTCACCGGCCTGCCGCGCAAGGTGCTCTATCAGCGCCTCTTGGAAATGAAGGGCGCCGATGGGCGATAACGACCTCACCGCCATCAGAAGAAAGGCGCTGCGCCGCGGCCTGATGTCGGAATATGTCGCCGCCGTCTTCCTGATGTTGAAAGGCTATCGCATCCTGGCGCTGCGCCACCGCACCCGGCTCGGCGAGATCGATATCGTCGCCCGCAAGGGCGATCTCGCCGTCTTCGTCGAGGTCAAGGCCCGCCATGGCGAGGCTGCGGCCGTCGACGCCGTCTCCGCCGCCGCGCAGAAGCGGATACGGGCGGCAAGCGATCTCTGGCTAGCCCGCCAGGCGGATCAGGCCCGTCTTTCCCAGCGCTACGATATCGTCGCGGTCACGCCCGGCCGTCTGCCGCGCCATTTTCAGGACGCTTTTTAGTCATTCCCGGTCCGGCGGGCTTTCGGATCGTTAAAATTGTAGTTCCGGTTTGAACCAGCTTCTTACGACTCTCTGTTATCGCAATCGCAATGCATGTCGCCCGGAAGTGCGCCGCGGTTCCGGGATAACGACATGCATAAAAACAAAGATCTTTAGGGGTAATGATTGGGGGTTGTTTCATGGCCTGGAAGCTGATGTTTGCAAGTGCGGTCGCCATGGCCGTGCGTTCGGTGCCTTATGCCGTGGCGAAGCCGGCCGGGAAATCCTTCATCGCGCATGCAAGCGACCTGCTGCCGCTGAAATCCACGCCGATCAATCCCGACTGGATCGTCAGCGGCAACCCGCAAGCGCGCACCGCCGAACATTCGCGCGGCCATGACGAGGCCTCGCTGACGGCGATCTGGGACTGCACGGCGGGCGAATTCCGCTGGTATTTCGGCTGGGACGAGACGGTGATGATCCTCGAAGGCGAGGTCCATATCACCGCCGAGGACGGCACTGAACGAACCTTGTGCGCCGGCGACGTCGCCTTTTTCGCCGGCGGAACCTGGGCAAGCTGGCGGGTCGACAATTACGTCCGCAAGGTCGCCTTCCTGCGCAAGCCCTTCCCGAAGCCCCTGGCGATCGCCTATCGCCTGCGCAACCTGCTGCGCAACAACGGCAACCAGGGGATCGCCGCCTGACCAATGGTGGCGGCGGCAGGCCTTGATTGACCGTTGCGTTTGATACCGGGCCGACCTACATCTGTCCGGCATTCAGCGAGGGACGGAAATGGCCAAGATCACCAATGTAGCGGTCCAGATGGATCATGTCGCCGGCATCAATATCGCAGGTGACTCCACCTTCGCCATGAGCCTGGAAGCCCAGGCGCGCGGCTACCGGCTCTTCCATTACACCCCCGACCGGCTGAGCTTCCGCGACGGCAAGCTCTTTGCCAGCGTCGAGCCGATGCTGCTGCGCGACGTCAAGGGCGATCACTTCGAGCTCGGCGCGCCCGAGCGTGTCGATCTCTCCACCATGGATGTGGTGCTGCTGCGCCAGGATCCGCCCTTCGACATGGCCTATATCACCTCGACGCATCTGCTCGAGCGCATCCACCCGAAGACGCTCGTCGTCAACGATCCTGCCTGGGTGCGCAATTCGCCGGAGAAGATCTTCGTCACCGAATTTTCCGACCTGATGCCGAAGACGTTGATCACCAAGGACCCGGCCGAAATCCGCCGCTTCCGCGACGAGATGGGCGACATCATCCTGAAGCCGCTCTACGGCAATGGCGGCGCTGGCGTCTTCCATTCGACCCGCGACGACCGCAATCTCTCCTCGCTGCTGGAGATGTTCGGCCAGATGTTCCGCGAGCCCTTCATCGCCCAGCAATATCTGCCCGACGTGCGCAAGGGCGACAAGCGCATCATCCTGGTCGACGGCGAATTCGCCGGCGCCATCAACCGCGTCCCGGCCGAGCATGACAGCCGCTCCAACATGCATGTCGGCGGCCGCGCCGAGGCGACCGAGCTGACGCCGCGCGAAAAGGAAATCTGCGAACGGATCGGCCCGGCATTGCGTGAGCGCGGCTTCCTGCTCGTCGGCATCGACGTGATCGGCGATTACATGACCGAGATCAACGTCACCTCTCCCACCGGCATCCGCGAAGTGAAAAAATTCGGCGGCGCCGATATCGCAGGCCTGCTCTGGGATGCGATCGAGCGCAAGCGCGGCTGATCCCCCGCGACCCATGCCCCTGCTGTGATCGGGTACAACCCCGGTCACAGGATATATCCGGCTACGTTCCTTGATTGTTCTTGTTTTATTCTTGCTTCCATGCCAGATTGCAACCGCTGGCCCTGAAGGGTTGCAGGCGGTATAAGCGTTGGCGGGCAGGGGGACGGGTTTATGGTCGCGCGTGTCAGTACGGTGGCATTCCAAGGCATCGAAGGTGTGCCGGTCGAGGTCCAGGTCATGGTCGCTCCCGGCAAGATCGGCATGCAGATCGTCGGCCTGCCCGACAAGGCGGTGGCCGAAAGCCGCGAGCGGGTGCAGGCCGCCCTTCACGCCTCCGGCCTGTCGCTGCCGGGCAAGCGGGTCACCGTCAATCTGGCGCCCGCCGATCTGCCGAAAGAAGGCTCGCATTTCGATCTCCCGATCGCGCTTGCCCTGATGGCGGCACTCGGCGCCATTCCCGCAGATGCGCTGTCGGATTATGTCGTCGTCGGCGAACTCAATCTCGACGGCACCATCGCCGCGATCTCGGGCGCGCTGCCGGCCGCGATCGGCGCCAATGCGCTCGGCAAGGGGCTGATCTGCCCGGCCGAAAGCGGCGCCGAGGCCGCCTGGGCCGGCGCCGAGGTCAATATCCTCGCCCCCCGCAGCCTGATCGCCCTTGCCAATCATTTCCGCGGCACCCAGGTCCTCACCCGGCCGGAAGCATCGATCCGCGCCAATGCCGCCAATCTGCCGGATCTCGCCGAGATCAAGGGCCAGGAAAGCGCCAAGCGGGCGCTCGAGGTGGCGGCCGCCGGCGGCCACAATCTGCTGATGGTCGGGCCTCCCGGCTCCGGCAAGTCGATGCTGGCGGCAAGATTGCCGTCGATCCGCCGCCGCTTTCGGCCGCCGAACTGCTTGAGGTGTCGATGGTCCATTCGATCGCCGGCCAGCTCACCGGCGGCAAGCTCTCCGACCGCCGGCCCTTCCGCACCCCGCATCATTCCGCCACCATGGCCGCACTGGTCGGCGGCGGCATCCGCGCCCGTCCCGGTGAGGCCTCGCTTGCCCATCACGGCGTGCTCTTCCTCGACGAGTTTCCGGAATTCACGCCGCAGGCGCTGGATGCGCTGCGCCAGCCGCTCGAAGGCGGCGAATGCGTTATTGCGCGGGCCAATCACCGCGTCTCCTATCCGGCCAAATTCCAGCTGATCGCGGCGATGAACCCCTGCCGCTGCGGCATGGCCGGCGAGCCCGGCCATACTTGCGCCCGCGGCCCGCGCTGCATGAGCGATTACCAGGCCCGCATCTCCGGCCCGCTGATGGACCGCATCGATATCCGCATCGACGTGCCCGCCGTCTCCGCCGCCGATCTGATCCGCCCGATGGCCGCTGAGGCCAGCGCCGACGTCGCCCGCCGCGTCGCCCGCGCCCGCGAACTCCAGCAGCAGCGCTTCGAAGCCGCCGGCGCCAAGGGCATCGGCACCAATGCCCGCTGCTCCACCGCGATGATCGAAAAACTCGCCGAACCCGACGCCGCCGGCCTGCAGCTCCTGCGCGACGCCGCTGAAAAAATGAAATTCTCCGCCCGCGGCTACCACCGCGTCCTCAAGGTCGCCCGCACGCTCGCCGATCTCGACGACAAACCGACGGTCGGCCGCCTGCATCTGGCTGAGGCGATCTCCTACAGGATCGCGGGGGAGAGGTTGACGGCGGCAGCGTGAGAAGAAGCGCGGATGCGCGCAGATATTTTGACGCATTGGTCCTCAGGGCCCCTCACCAATCTGCCGAGCGCGCTGGCGCTGATGGTCGCCCTCAGCGAAATTCCAGCTGCCTCGGACGATGAAGTATCCCTCTGTGTTGCTTATCCGTTAGGGGTAACGGCCTCTCCTCACTTCGTCGCACTTTACAATATTAGATCCGGCTGAAAAAATTTCGGGAAGAATGTCTGTCCGTTCGACATGGTCGGTCGGAGGTGACGGATGAGAAAGGCTGCCGGGGATGTAGATGAGTAACGAATATCCGGGCTCAAATGCCAACCCATTGGAGGTTCTAGACTTGGCGAATGCCTACTCTCGCGCTTCCAAACTCCTATTCAGGAAGGGTCAGAAGCAAATTGCACTATCCATTGCCCCGGCTCGAATGTGCGCCATTCACGCTATCGAACTCTACTTAAATGCCTTCCTGCGCCATGAGGGCGTTGCTCCAGAGGATATACGAGGACGGCTGCACGACCTCGCGGAGCCAACGTTCGTTGACAAACTCAAACTGAGAAAAAAGACCGCCCAGCATCTCGAGGCAATGACAGCAAAGCGTGAGTACCTCATTTCGCGCTATGCTCCGGAGCGGACGAGCGAGCACACCGAGCTGACGCGTTTGACCGCGACGCTGGCGGAAGTCATGGCGAAGGTTGGCAAACACTTGCATTCAACGAGCTCAGGTGGACATCGACCATCGTCATTGCGGACTACCACAGAACTTTCGTCCCACTTCGGTTGGAACGCAGGTGACGGCACAAAAGAAAGGGCGCCGAAGCGCCCCGATATACTGCAGGATAAATTGCCGGCGGAAAGGCCCGGCCACAGCCAGCTTTAGCTCCCCAGCCCCTCGAACAGCGCCGTCGAGAGATAACGCTCGGCAAAGGACGGGATGATCACGACGATGTTCTTGCCGGCATTCTCCGGACGGACGCCGACCTTGATCGCTGCGGTCAGTGCCGCACCCGAGGAGATGCCGACCGGCACACCTTCCAGCCTTGCGACCAGGCGGGCCTGTTCGAAGGCCTCGTCGTTGGTCACGGTGACGACCTCGTCGTAGATGCCGGTGTCGAGGATTTTTGGGGCGAAGCCGGCGCCGATGCCCTGGATTTTGTGCGGGCCGGGATTACCGCCGGAGAGGATAGGGGAATCGGCGGGCTCGACGGCGATGATCTGGATTTCGGGCTTATGGCTTTTCAGCACCTGGCCGACGCCGGTGATCGTGCCGCCGGTGCCGATGCCGGAGACGAGGATGTCGACTGTGCCGTCGGTATCGTTCCAGATTTCCTCGGCGGTCGTCTTGCGGTGGATTTCAGGATTGGCGGGGTTTTCGAACTGCTGCGGAATGATGGCGTCGGGAAGCGATTCCGCCAGCTCCTCGGCCTTGGCGATCGCGCCCTTCATGCCCTTGGCGCCCTCGGTCAGCACCAGCTCGGCGCCGAGCAGCGCCAGCATCTTGCGGCGCTCGACCGACATGGTTTCCGGCATGGTGAGGATCAGCCGGTAGCCCTTGGCGGCGGCGGCGAAGGCGAGCGCGATGCCGGTGTTGCCGGAGGTCGGCTCGATCAGCACCGACTTGCCGGGGGTGATCCTGCCCTGCGCTTCCAGGCTTTCGATCATCGCCACGCCGATGCGGTCCTTGACCGAGGCGATCGGATTGAAGAATTCGAGCTTGCCGATCAGGTTGGCCACCACGCCCTTTTCCCGCGCCAGCTTGGCGAAGCGCACGAGCGGCGTGTTGCCGATGGTCTCGGTGATCGAGGAATAGATGCGGCCGCGGCCGGGCTTGTGCGACATGGGTGCCTCCCTTTGGACTTCGGTCCCTGAAATCGAAAGGAGAATAGGGGCAAAGGCCGAATGAGGCCAGCCCGCGTTGATGCCGGCGGAGCCGGACGCGGAGAAAAAAAGCTTTGAAAACCGTTTCTTGGCGGATGTTTATTTCAGGCCGCCCGCGTGGCGATGAAGGCGGCCGTGCCGGCCAGGATGCCGGCCGCAACCCGGTTCAGCGTCTGCAGGGCGCGCGGCTGTTTCAGCATCGTGCGGGCCCGCGAGGCGAGCAGCATATAGGGCACGAGCACGGCAATCAGCACGACGAAGGTGACGGCGAGCAGCATCGCATAGTCGCTGAGGCTGATATTGCCGATATCGATCAGCGTCGGCGCCAGCGCGACATAGAAGAGCATGGTCTTCGGATTGCCGAGCGTCACCAGCAGGCCGGAAAGAAAGGACAGGCCGATATTGCTGGATTTCTTCGCCGCGATGTCCTGCGGCAGCAGCCCCGCCGTCCAGAGTTTCCAGGCGATATAGGCGAGATAGAGGGCACCGGCGATCTTGATGACGAGGAAGACCTCGGTAAAAGTCTGCGCCACGAAGGCAAGGCCGAGAATGACGGCGGTGAGATAGGTCATATCGCCGAGCACCAGGCCGAGACCCATGAAGAAGGTCTCGCGGAAGTTCGAGCCGAGCGCGCGGGCGACGATGGCGGTAATCCCGGGTCCGGGAATGGCGGCTGCGATGAACAGCGCTCCGGCATAGGCAAGCAAGGCGGCAAGGCTCATGGGTGGCTCCTCTTTCCCGGTGTTTTATATCCGGTCAGCCGCGCCATCAATCGGCCGGCGTTGATGGGTCCATCACCAGAAGAAATGCCTGCCGCCCTGTGCCCGCCCGCCTTTCGTCAGCCCTGAAGCGCCCGCGGCCGCAGCCAGCGCGGCGTCCAGCCGAGATTCATGCCGGCCGCAGCAAAGAGGATGATGGCGGCGCCTGCGATCTGCATCGGCTGCAGCGCGTGGCCGAAGGCCAGTCGGTCGACGAGGATCGCGGCGATCGGATAGAGGAAGGACAAGGCCCCGGTCAAATGGGTCGGCAGCCGCTGGATGGCGCCGTAGAGCAGCACATACATCAGCCCGGTATGGACGACGCCGATGGAAATGAGGATCGCCCAGCTTCCGGCATCCGCGGGCGGTTGCGAAAAATCCGTGATCGGCGCCAGCATCAGCATGCCGGTCGCGACCTGGATCAGCGCGATCAGATGCGGCGGCGTGCCTTTCAGCCATTTGGCGGCAAGCGCTGCGAGCGCGTAGAAGAAAGCCGCGCCCAGCGCCATCAGGATGCCGAGGCCGTAGCTCGCGAACGTATCGCCGCTTCCACCCGGTTTTGCCTGGACGATCGCCATCATGCCGGCAAAGGCGAGCGTCAGCCAGAACAGCTTGGCGGCGGTGATCTTCTCGCCGAGAAACAGCGCGCCGAGCACCAGCAGCATGAAGGGCTGTGTGTTGTAGACGGTGGTAGCGATCGAGATCGTCGCATGCGAATAGGAGGCGAAGAGCAGCAGCCAGTTGACGACGATGGCGATACCGCCGAGCACGGCGATGGCGAAGGTGCGGAGCGTGAGGATGCCCGGCCGCAGCAGCCCGAGCGCGCCGCAGATGACAAGCAGGGTGAGCGCGCCGAACAGGCAGCGCCAGAAAACGACGCCGCTGACCGGCTGGCCCGACATGACGACGAACCAGCCGATCGTCCCCGAGATCAGCATCGCTGCCGTCATCTCCGCCGTGCCTCTTTTGATGTCGCCGCTCATGATCGCCTCCGTTTTGCTGGGGTGATAATATTGCGGCGACAAGCGAAATTATATAAGGATAAAAATGGACTTCATCGCTGCAGCCTAATAATAAAAGGGAAAGACGCGGTCATGCCTAACGATGCCCAGCCGCTTGATGAAATCGATCAGGCCATTCTCGAAGCGCTGGCCGGCAATGCCCGGATCTCGCTGAAGGAGCTGGCGCAGCAGGTGGGGCTTTCCTCGCCGAGTGCTGCCGAGCGCCTGCGCCGGCTGGAGGAGCGCGGCGTCATCAAGGCCTTCACCATCGATCTCGATCCCGCCGCGGTCGGCTATCCCCTGCAGGCGATCGTCCGCGTGCGGCCGCTGCCGGGGCAGTTGCATATCGTCGAGCGCCTCATTCAGGAAATTCCTGAAATCGTCGAATGCGACAAGGTGACCGGCGAGGATTGTTTTATCGCCCGCCTGGTCATCCGCTCGATGGCGGAACTCGACGGCCTCCTGGACAGGGTCGCCGAACGCGCCGAGACCAACACCGCGATGATCAAAGCCTCGCCGGTCAAGCGCCGCCTGCCGCCGCTGTCACGTGGGAAATAGATCGACGAAACAGCTTAGAAATCCGCCATCGGCGAGAGCATCGCCGGAGAATGCGGGGCGGCGTCGCCGAGCCCGCGCAGCATCAGCACCGTGCCGCTTTCAAACGGCTGCGGCGCGCCCGTCCAGCCGAGCTTGTCGGGACGGAAGAGCACTTCGACGGTCGCCGAGGCAATGTCGAGGCCGCCGAGAATCGCGGCAAGCGACGGGATCTCCGCTGCCACGACATCGAGAAGGCTGAAGCGGCCTGTCCCATCCATCTTCCAGGCGATGACGGCCTGGCAGCCTTCCAGGAAGCTGATGCGGACATCGGGATCGAGCTGCGTGTTAATGAGAAACATCGCCGCATTTGCGGTCACCGAGAGCGTCGTCGAAACCGGGCTGCGTGCTTTCAGCAGCAATTGCAGCAGGGCGAGATCGTCCGCATTCGCCGGCAAAAGCGGCCGAGCGGGTGTGGCGCCAATCGCGGGGGCAGGTGCCGTTCCCTCATATCGGTTCAGTGGTATCGCGCGAAATCCGTAAGCTTCGTAGAGCGACGGCTTATCGGTGTAGAGGATGACGGCCTCGAAGCCCTGCCGCTCGCACCAGTCGAGCGCCTTCACCGTCAGATCGCGATAGAGCCCGCGGCCGCGCCACTGCGGCCGCACCGCGCCCGATTGCAGCCCGGCGGCATGGACGATTCTGCCATTGAGAACGAAGGGCAGTGCAAAGGCCGAGAGATTGGCCGCAAGCTCGCCCTCGGCATCGAACCAGCCGAATGGCATGCTTGAGGCATCGGGGCCGCCAAGCTGCTGCAGCGGACCGATATCGATGCCGAAAATATCCCGGAGCAGGCGGACAAGCGCCGCCCATCCGGCGGCATCGCCGAAATACTCCTGCCGGAAGGTCAGGCCTGCGCTGTCGAGGCCCTTTGCCATCACACGCCGGTGGAGCCGAAGCCGCCTGCGCCGCGCGCGGTTTCGCTTGCCGCGGTGATCTCGGCCACCCGCGCCTGGGTCACCGGCGCGATCACCATCTGGGCGATGCGCATGCCGCGCTCGATAACAAAAGCCTCTTCGCCGAGATTGGCGAGCAGCACCTTCACTTCGCCGCGATAGTCGCTGTCGACGGTGCCGGGTGAATTCAGGCAGGTGATGCCATGTTTGAAGGCAAGGCCGGAGCGCGGCCGCACCTGGCCTTCGAACCCTTCGGGGATCTCGAAAATGAAGCCGGTCGGCACCAGCGCCCGTTTGCCGGGCAGAAGCGTCAGCGGCGCATCGCCGTCGATGGCGGCGCGCAAGTCCATGCCGGCCGCCCCCTTGCTTTCATAGGCGGGCAGGTCGAGGCCTTCGCCATTGGCCAGGCGGATGAGGTTCAGCGTCGGGCGCGTGTCGTGATGAATGGTCATGGCCCATTACTTTGCGCCCGCAGCGCCGAGGTCAATTGCAATGCCGGGCTTTAATCGTTAGATACGCGGCAATTCCACAGGATTCATAGTATGGCCGAAAGTCTCGCCGAGGCGGTCTCCCGCCGCCGCACATTCGCTATTATCGCCCACCCGGACGCGGGCAAGACGACGCTCACCGAAAAGCTGCTGCTGTTCGGCGGCGCCATTCAGCTTGCCGGCGAAGTCAAGGCGAAGAAAGATCGCATGCAGACGCGTTCCGACTGGATGAAGATCGAGCGCGAGCGCGGCATCTCCGTCGTCACCTCGGTGATGACCTTCGAATATAACGACAATGTCTTCAACATCCTCGATACGCCCGGCCACGAGGACTTTGCCGACGACACCTATCGCACGCTGACGGCCGTCGATGCTGCCGTCATGGTCATCGATGCCGCCAAGGGCATCGAGCCGCGCACGCTGAAGCTCTTCGAAGTCTGCCGCATGCGCGATATCCCGATCATCACCTTCATCAACAAGATGGACCGCGAAAGCCGCGATCCCTTCGAGATTCTCGACGAGGTGGAGGAGAAGCTGGCGCTGGATACGGCGCCGATCACCTGGCCGATCGGCCGCTCGAAGACCTTCTGCGGCTCCTATCATCTCGCCAACAGCACCGCCCGCGGCTCCGACACCGAAGTCGAGACGACGCCGGTCAATGGTCCGCGGACGGTCGCCGACAGGCTGCCGGAAAACGAGCGCCAGGCCTTCATCGACGAAACGGAGCTGGCCATCGAGGCCTGCCGCCCCTTCGACCGCGAATCCTTTCTGGAAGGGCATATGACGCCGGTCTTCTTCGGCTCGGCGCTGCGCAATTTCGGCGTTCGCGACCTCATCAACGCGCTCGGCGAATTCGCGCCGCCGCCGCGCGACCAGGTGGCCGACACCAGGACGGTGCACGCGACCGACGACAAGATGACGGCCTTCGTCTTCAAGATCCAGGCCAACATGGATCCGAACCACCGCGACCGCATCGCCTTTGCCCGCATCTGCTCCGGCAAGCTCGAACGCGGCATGAAGGCGCGGCTCGCCCGCACCGGCAAGCAGCTCGGCCTGACGGCGCCGCAATTCTTCTTCGCCTCGCAGCGCCAGCTCGCCGATACCGCCTATGCCGGCGACGTCGTCGGCATTCCCAATCACGGGACGCTGCGCATCGGCGATACGCTGACCGAGGGCGAATCGCTGGTCTTCCAGGGCGTGCCGAACTTCTCGCCGGAGATCCTTCGGCGCGTGCGCCTGGAAGACGCGATGAAGGCGAAGAAGCTCAAGGAAGCCCTGCAGCAGATGGCCGAGGAAGGCGTTGTCCAGCTGTTTTCGCCGGAAGACGGCTCGCCGGCGATCGTCGGCGTCGTCGGCGCCCTGCAGCTCGATGTCTTGAAGGAGCGGCTGATGGCCGAATACGGCCTGCCGGTCTCCTTCGAAATGTCGCGTTTCTCCGTCTGCCGCTGGATCTCCGCCGATCAATCGGCCGATCTCGAAAAATTCCTCACCGTCAAACGCGGCGATATCGCCCGCGATCTCGACGGCGATCCCGTCTTCCTCGCCCAGGACGCCTTCTCGCTGCGTTACGAGGCAGAGCGCTATCCGGCGATCAAGATGGTCGCCATCAAGGAATATCACGCCGCCAAGGCGGCGTGATCATCATCCGGTCAGCCGTTCCGCCAGGAAATCGACGACGGCGCGCACCGCCGGCAGCTGGCCGCGCCGATGCGGCATCAGGATCGTCGTCTCGATGCTGCCGGCCGTCCATTCCGGCAGCACCCGCACCAGCCGCTCTTCGGCCAGCGCCTTCCGGCAGACCGATGTCGGAAGGCAGGTAATGCCGAGCCCCGCCGCCGCCGTTTCCATCAGCACATAGGGCTCATCCGCCGCCATGACCGACTGCAGTGTGACGAGAGCCTCGTCGCCGCCATCGGAGGTGAGCCGCCATTGATTTTCCGTCAGGCTGGTCAAGATCGTTGCATGCTCCGCCAGCTCCTCCGGCCGGCGCGGTTGCCCATGGGCGCTGATATAATCGGGCGAAGCGAGAATGAAGAAAGGGTGGCGGGCGAGCTTGCGCTGCACCAGCGCCGAATCCGGCAGGGGCGCACGATGGCTTCGCAGTGCGATGTCGAAGCCTTCCTGCACGATGTCGACGAAACGGTCCGTCACGTGCACGGAGAGCCGGAGCTTCGGATAGCGGGCCGCCAGCGCCGGCAGATGCTCCGTCAGGGTGAACTGCGCCGTCGGCACCGAGGCCGTCAGGCGAACGCTGCCGGCAGGTTCGGCCAGATGCCGCCGCACGATGCCCTCGGCCATGTCAGCCTCGATGATCGAGGCCTGGGCATGCTGAAAGAATTCGCGCCCGAGCTCGGTCAGCGCGAAGCTGCGTGACGTGCGCTGGATCAGCCGCACGCCGAGGCGCCGCTCCAGCTCCGCGACCCGCTTGCTGACCGTCGATTTCGGCATGCCGAGATGTCTCGCGGCGGCGGTAAAACTGCCGCTGTCGACGGCCTGGACGAAGAGATGCAGATCGTTGAGGTTGAAAAGCGCCATTGCCATCTTCCAGACATGTGGACATTGCGATGCAATTATAGCCTCTACCGCATGATCGTCCACGTCTTCACATTGATCCTGTCCAAACGGGTTCAATTCTGAAAGGAACGACTGATGTCACCCATATTGTTTTACGGCGTGCCGGAGGGCTGCTCCTTCGGCTCGATCGTCGCACTGGAATGGTCCGGCCTGCCTTATCGGCTCTGCCGCGTCGAGATGCCGGAAGTGGTTTCCACCGATGAATACAGGCGGATCAATACAGTCGGCGAGACGCCGTCGCTGCTGCTCGAGGATGGCAGGACGATCTGCGAAAGCATGGCGATCCTCAACCATATCGGCGCCCGTGCGATCGGCAGCGGTCTGGGCTTTGCGCAGGGGTCGGAGGATTTCGATCGTCAGAACCAGATGCTCGCCTTCCTCAATACCAGTTTCTTCGCAGCCTTCGGTCCGCTCTGGTATGCCTTGGAACACCCGCTGGAGCCGCAGCAGAAACAGGCGCTTACGGCCTACGGCACCGCCGCGGTCGAAAAGGCGCATCATACGCTGGAGCATCTGCTTGCTGGCCGCGAATGGCTTCTCGGCAACGGCCCGAGCCTGGCCGATGCCTATTTCGTCGGCATCGCCCGCTGGAACGATTTTCACAAGGTCGTCGACCGCAGCCAGTTTCCCGGCCTGCATCGCCTCTATGAGCGTATGCAGCAGGAGCCGGCCGTGCGCTTCGCCCATGCGATCGAGCATCGGCAGGATGCAAAAAGCAGCGGCGCTTTCCTCGGCGAGGTCGATCTGACCGAGGCGCTCGGCTTGTTGAAACAGGCGGCCTGAATCGTGTGGCCATCGCAGCTTCGGGTGCGATGGCCCTGGCCCTCAGCCGGCGGCGACGATCTCGATTTCGACGAGCCAGTCGTCGCGCAACGTTTCGACGATGATCGCCGTGGTCGGCACGGCGCGGCCGCCAAGCGCGCGAAGACGGGCGTTCTGGTTTGCCTCGACAAAGGCGCCGTCGCGGAGATAGCTCGTCAGCCGCACGATATTGTCCACCGTCATATCGGCCGATGCGAGGATGGTGCCGAGGTTGGACCAGATGAGATCCAGCTGCCCTTCAAGGCCGTCCGCCGCCATTCCCCTTTCATCGAGGCCCATCGTGCCGCTGACGAAGAGCAGCCTGGCGGGATGTCTGACCTCTAGCGCATGGATGTAATCGGGGCTTGCCGGGTAGATACCGGTGGCTGGATTGCGCTCAATCATTTCCATCGACTCCGCCTCTTTTCCGAATGATCTATTGAGGAACACCAATATCGCTGATTATTCTTCGGCAGAAAGGAGATTTGCCGAATGGGAAAAAATACAGACGATCTTCGGCCGAAGCGTCCGCAGCCGCCGGTCATCGATGCTTTCGACCGAAAAATATTAGCCGCGCTCGCCGCCGACAGCGGCCAGAGCTATCAGAGGCTAGGCGAATCGGTCGGCCTCTCGGCGCCGGCCGTTCATGAGCGCGTGCGCCGGCTCAAGCAATCGGGCGCCATCAAAGGCGTTCATGCGGCGCTGGATGGAGCAGCCCTTGGCAAGCCGCTGCTTGCCTTCGTGCAGGCGGCGGGCTGGGGCAAGAGCGAGCGGCTGACGCAGGTCTTGCGTTTTCCCGAGGTCGAGGAAATGCATTCGGTCGCGGGTGACGCCAGCGTTTTTTTCAAGGTCCGAACCGCAAGCCCGCAGGCATTGGAGGCTTTTCTGGCGCAGATCCATGCCGTTCCCGGTGTCACCGGCACCCGCAGCTATATCGCTCTTTCCACCTATCTCGAGCGTCCGGTGCAGGCTGGCGTCACGGATAGCTGGCCAGATCTGCCGGCACAGGAATAGCTGGCGGCGTTTCGCCGTCAGTGTTCCTCGATCCTCGACTCCAGCTATTTTTCCCGCAGCGCGCGGCGGAAACTCTGCGTGATCGGCTCGGCCAGATAGGAAAGCACGGTGCGGGCACCCGTCCGGATCAACGCTTCGCTCGACATGCCGGGCATGAGCTTGCGGCCCTCCAGCTTGGCAAGTTCGCTCTTGTCGATCAGCACGGTTGCGGCGAAATAGGGCGCCCCGCTGCGCTCCTCCACCATCCGGTCGGCCGAGACGATCTCGACGACGCCCTCGAGCGGCGGCAGGTTGTAGCGGGCAAAGGCCGGGAAGCTGACGCGTGCGCGCTGCCCGGGCGCGATCGTCTCGACATCCTCCGGCCTGACCATGGCCTCGACCACGAGCTGCTGCCCGAGCGGCACGACCGTCATCAACGTCTCGCCGGGTTTGACGACGCCGCCTGCTGTGTGGACCTTCAGGTCCATGACGATGCCGTCAACCGGTGCGACGACATTGGTGCGGGAAAGCACGTCCTTGGCGGCGCGCTCCTCCTGCCTGAGGTCGAACAGTTCCGCCTCGACCTTGCTTAGCTCTTCGACCGCCTCGTTCAGCCGCAAGGTGCTGAGATTGAGGATTTGCATGTCGATCTCGGCCATGGCGCTCTTGGCGCGGGCAATGGCCGCGACATTGGTCGCACGTTCGCCCTCGACCTCCCGCTGCTGCCGTCTGAGCAGCAGCCATCGCTCCCGGGTGACAAGGCCGCGTTTGAGGAGACTTTCAAGGTCCTTGGTTTCCCCCTCGAACACCTCGATCTGCTTGTCCTCGGTGACGATCAGATGCTCCAGCCCCGTGATCTCTTCCTGGGTCTGACGACGGCGCTGGCTGAGGATTTCCCGCTCGTCCTTCAAATTGTGGTGCTTCGCCGCGAAGACATCGCGCTGCGCGGCCACCGCGTCCTTTGCCGACCGGGTCGGGTTTGCCAGCAAGGCCGGATCGAACTCGATTTCGGCCTTGTCGTCCCGCTCGGCCCGCAGACGCGCGGCCAGCGCCTCACGCGTTGCGATCCGGTTCTGGAGCAGATCGAGCTTCGTCCTCGCCTGCGTGCCGTCGAGCTGGATGAGCACCTTGCCCGCCTTGACGATATCGCCATTGGCGGCGTTCAGATCGGCGATGATGCCGCCTTCCAGATGCTGGATGAGCTTGCGGTCGCCGGCAACCTTGATGACACCAGGCGCCACCGCGGCGCTGTCCAGCGGGGCGAGTGTCGCCCAGCCCCCGGCCATGCCGAAGAACAGGAAGATGATCGCGAACCCTGTGACCGTTACGCCTGTCAGACGCAGGGGGACTGGCGCAGGCGGGGGCGAAACCGGTAACGGGACGACCTTCATGTCCGTCATGGCTGTTTCGTTCCTTGCTGCTTCGCCACGATCGTCGGCATCTGCGCGACCTTGCGGACGCGTGCGGCGAGTTCATTGAAGACATGGTCGCGCGGACCGAACAGGTCCTGCTGGCCGCGGTTGAGGACCAGGATCTTGTCGACGGTTTCCATGATGTTCGGTCGGTGCGCGATCAGGATAACGGTCGTGCCCGCCGCCTTGACCGTGCCGAGCGCTGCGATCAAGGCCTCCTCACCCTCTCGGTCGAGGTTCGAATTGGGCTCGTCCAGGATGATGAGCGCCGGATCGCCGTAGAGCGCCCGCGCCAGGCCGATGCGCTGGCGCTGTCCGCCCGACAGCACCGCGCCGGATTCGCCGATCTCGGTCAAGTAACCCTTCGGCAGCCCTTTGATCAAATCGTGGACGCCCGCCAGCCGCGCTGCCTTGACCGCCTTGTCGAAGACTATGGGACTGACGGTGGCGAAGCGGCAGATATTTTCGCAGACGTTCCCGGCGAAAAGCTCGATGTCCTGCGGGAGATAGCCGACATGATGACCGCGGTCCTCCGCCGCCCATTGGGCGACATCCATGCCATCGAGCAAAGCCCGCCCGCCGGAAGGGCGCCAGGCCCCGGCCAGTATGCGTGCCAGGCTGGTCTTGCCGGCCCCGCTCTGGCCGATCAAAGCCATGGATTCACCCGGTTCGAGACGGAAGTTGATCCCTTTCAGAATATGTTCGCTGCCCTGTCGGGCAAGCACGATGTTGTCGGCCTCGAACCGGCCTGTCGGCCGCGGCAGCGCCAGAACCGGCGTGGCCTCGGGGTGCTGGCCGGCGACGGCGGTGAGACGCCGGTAGGCGGCCCGCGCGCCGACCGTCGCCTTCCACGTGCCGATCGCCTGCTCGACCGGCGATAGCGCGCGGCCCATCAGGATGGAGGCGGAGACCATGATCGCCGGGGAAGCCTCGTTTTGCAGGACGAGATAGGCCCCGAGGCCCAATATCCCCATCTGCAGCGCCAGCCGGTGGCACCGGGCGATGGCCGAGATGATCCCGCCGCGGTTGGCGGCAAGAACCTGGCCCCTGTTTGCCTCGTCCTGCTGCACCTTCCAGCCCTCGAGCAGCGGCTTCAGCATGCCCATTGCCTGGACGACCTCGGCGTTGCGGATCGCTGCCTCGGCCTGGGTGTAGGCCCGCGACTGTGCGCTGGTCGCCTCGGTCAACGGCTTGCGTGTCAGCCATTCGTTGAGCAGGGCCAGCGCAAACAGCACCGCTCCGCCCGACAGCGCCAGCCAGCCCAGCCAGGGATGCATGAAGAATATGGCGGCGAAAAACAGCGGCGCCCAAGGCGCATCGAGGATCGGGAAGATGCTCGGGCTGGTGAAGAAATTCCGGACCTGATCGAGGTCGCGCAGCGGGCGGGCATTGGCCTGGCCGGGCGCCGAGGCGGCGTATTCCACCGATGCCGTCAGCAGAACGGGCGCCAGCCGCGCGTTCATCCACGCTCCGACGGTTGCCAGAAGGCGACCGCGCACCACCTCCAGCCCCGCCATGGCCGCAAGTGCGCCTGCCGCCATCAGCGACAGCATCAGCAGCGTCTCGAGGCTGTGGCTGGACAAGACGCGGTGATAGACCTGCAGCATGTAAAGCGCCCCGGTCAGCATCAGCACGTTGATGCCGCCGCTGAACCAGATAAGCGGCCGGATGGCCCGTCTGGCTTCTTTCATCACCACCTGAAGCGCCGGGGGCGGCTGTTTGGTTTTCATCTTTTCTATCTCTGGTACTCGAGATGACACCCTGTGCAATGCATGACGGGGGCAGCGGAGCGGATGCTGCCCCCGTTGGTGACACGTCAGGCGACGTCGACGAGGATGTGTTGCATCTCCGTCTGGTCCCCGTCCGCATCGACCACCTGGAAGGCGAAGTCGAGGTTGGCGTCCGGCGTCTGGGTCACGGTGGAGGTGAAGCCGATGTCGGTGATCTTCAGTACGTCGTTGTCGGTGGCGTCGAAGTTCACCAGACCGGTGGTCGCATTGCTGCCGCCGTTGGCGCCGGTCACCCTGTTGAGGTCGATCGCGGTATTGTTGCCGGTGATCCCGTTGCCCGACTGCATGATCTGCGCGCCCTGCAGCACGTAGTCTTCGTCGGCCGCATTGTAGTCGTTCTGCTCGACGATCACGAGGCCGTCATTATTGTCGAGCGTGAACTCGCTGCTGTAGGGAGCCGGGACCTGGCCGGTCTTGTAGATGTCGGCGTTCGACACATACATGGCCCGCGTGATCGTGGCATTGTCGTCGCTGTTGCCGGCGATGTTGTCGGCGCCGTTCAAATCGATCAGGTTGAGGATCAGCATCAGGTCTTCGCTGTTGCCGATACCGTCGAACTTGATGGCCATCGCGCCGGCAGTCGCCGTCGGGGTGGTGGCCTCGGTAGCGATGCCGACATTGCTGCTGAAGAACCGCAAGGTCAGCAGTTCGTCTTTCTGGATCGTGTCGCCGGCGACGCCGTTGGTGCTCTGCGTTGCAGAGACCCACGTCTCATTGCTGTTGCTCACCATCTCGTGACCGCCGACGGTGAAGGTGGAGTCAGCGGACGTGCCCTCGCCATCGTTCGTCAAGCGGAATGGGTTGGCCCTGTTGACCAAGTTGCCGGTGAACTGCACGTAGAAGTCTTCATCAGGTGATGTGTCCGGGTCATCCTCCTGCAGCAGTTCCACCACGATTTGCGGATGGCCGGTATTGCTCGTCGGCTCCTTGGACAGGAGCTCGCTGGTATGCAGAATGTCGAAGCTGAAGCCTTCCAGCGGGTCTGACAGGGTGATGGTATAGGTGTCGGCCGCCTTGTCGAAGATGAGGGTGCCGCCTGCCGTGCCGATCTGGTCGCCGGCCGCCGGATCCCTGTCGTAGGTGAAGGTGAAGTTGAACGTTGCGGAGGTGAGGCTCTCCGACGCCAGCGTCACATTCGAGCTGAGGAGACTGCCGCTGCCGCCGCCGGTAATCGTGCCGGTCAGTCCGATCTGGACGCCGGCCGCCACGAGATCTTGATCGACGAAGTCGGAGCCATTCGTATAGAAGGCAGCCGGGTGAATATCCGCGCCGATATTGTAGCCGAAGGCGCCGCTAGCCGAAGCGTTGAGCGCGTTGGCCAGGGTTTCGTGCTGAATACCTGCGGTACCGGGGTCGCCGTCAAACGGCACCGTGATCGTCGGGCCGTCATCCTCGAAGTGGAGGTTCTGGCCGATATTGTGGGTGGCGGTGGCCTGATCGCCGTCGCCGTCGGTGATGGTCGCCGTCAGCGTGACGAGGTCGTCGGCAGCCAAAGTCCGGCTGTCATCCGGGTTGCTGGCGTCGGCATGGATGATTGCCCGTGCCTGGTCGAGGGTGACGATGCCGAGAGCACTGACGCTGACGGTGAAGACAACAGGACCGCCGGCCCCGGCGCGGCCGACGACGCTGCCGCCTTCGAGGAAGAGCAGCACGGATTGACCAGTTTCCGTGTCGGTGAGGCCGCTGACATTGTTGAGCGCGTTGATGCCGAGCGCATAGGTGATGTCGTCGCCATCTGCCCCGGCATTTGAGGTGAAGGAGGTCGAGAAGTCGCCGGTGGCATTGGTCGCCAGGGTGGTCTCGTCGACTGTCAGATTCGGCGGACTGCCGGTTGCCGTGATCGCCGGCCCGTCATCCTCGAAGTTGAGGTTCTGGCCGATATTATGCGTGGCCGGGGCGGGATCGCCGTCATTGTCGGTGATGGTCGCCGTCAGGGTGATGAGGTCGTCGGCAGCCAGGGTCCGGCTGTCATCCGGGTCGCTGGCATCGGCGTGGATGATTGCCCGAGCCTGGTCGAGGGTGACGACGCCGGCAGCATTAACGCTGACGGTGAAGACAACAGGACCGCCAGCGCCGGCGCGGCCGACGACATTGCCGCCTTCGAGGAAGAGCAGCACCGATTGGCCGGTTGCGGTATCGGTGAGGCCGCTGACATTGGTGACCTGGCTGATGCCGAGCGAATAGGTGATGTCGTCGCCATCGGCCCCGGCATTTGAGGTGAAGAAGGTCGAGAAGTCGCCGGTGGCATTGGTCGCCAGGATGGTCTCGTCGACCGTCAGGTTCGGCGGGGTGCCGGTTGCGGTAATCGTCGGCCCGTCATCGTCGAAGTTGATGAAGGAGCCAACCTCTTCGTTATGAGCGTTGCTGACCTCACCGCCGAAATGCACTTCCTTGACGTCGAAGAAGTCCTTCTCGGTGTCGATATTCTTGATGGTGAAGCGATCGAAGGTTCCGCCTGCCCCGCCCGCAGTGGTGAAATCGACCGTCACGCCCTCGCCGACATCCTCGAGGATCAGTCCGTTGCCGTTGAGATTGACCGTGATGCCGAGCTCTGCCGCCGTTTTTGTCTCACCGTTCAGTTTGAACGTCACGCCGGTGATGTTGATCTCGTTATCGTTGTCGTCAGTGGGGAAGTCAGCGCCTTCCACATTGTCGTCGTTATTATAGGCGTGGATCTCGATGTCGGCGACGGTGCCGGTCGGGGTCGATTGCGAGATCGAGAAACCGGCGCTGGAGACGTTCTCGAGGTGTGAGCCGTAGTCGGGCGCGATCGGCGTGTCGGTAAAGTCCTTGCCCGCGCTCTGGGTGCCGCCGCTGATCAGGTCGATCTGAAGCTCGCGGCCGAAGCGCACGTCTTGAGAGGCGACGCCCAGGCCTTGCGTGCTGACATTGACTTCCGCCTGCACGCCATTGTCGTGCGCCGTGACCAGGATCTTCTGCGGGCTGGCTGCATCGGCGTCGAGAATATACCAGTTGTTGTGTCCGGAAGGGGCGTCGCCAAGTTGGCTGAAATTGACCACCGAGGTTCCGGTGACCGAAGCGAACACCTTATTGGTCAGATCGATGCGGTCGTCGGCGTTGGTTGCGTCG
This sequence comes from Rhizobium sp. M1, assembly GCF_002531805.1. Classification (NCBI taxonomy): domain Bacteria; kingdom Pseudomonadati; phylum Pseudomonadota; class Alphaproteobacteria; order Hyphomicrobiales; family Rhizobiaceae; genus Rhizobium; species Rhizobium sp. M1. The sequence continues at coordinate 77,935 of NZ_NWSW01000025.1, forward strand.
GGATGAAGCAACGGCACGTACTGGACCGTGTACAGGTCGGCATTGGTGGGGCTGGTGCTGATCAGCGCGAGCGAAAAGGCAAGTGCCCCGTTCTCGGCGGGCTCGGCATCCGGGTCGGAAGTGCCAATGACACCGATCACGACGTTTGCATGCGTCGGGTCCTGGAACAGCCAGATATAATTGCCATCGACCGTGCGAATGCCGCTGTTGACGCCGACCGTGGTGGAAAACGGCGTCCCGGAAGCGTTCTGGGTGAGAATCACCGAGGTGATGGTTTCCCCTGCGCTCGCCGAGGCGACGACGAAGTTGGACTGGAAGGCGACCTCCGGTGAGGCTAGCCCGCCCGAGCCATCGCGGCCCAACATATATTGCAGCGTCGTGTTGGTGCTATGCGGCGCAAGCGACGCATCGATATCGTCGTCCTGCAAAGTGGCGGTCTCGTCGATGACGAGGTCCTGGGTTGTGATGTCGAGTGCCATGGAGATTCTCCCTCGGTTAAGTCGCAGGGGGGCGGGCCCCGGATGCCGAATGCACCCGGCAGGTCCACCGCTTGCGCATCGGACTTGCAGCTCCCATCGATCGCGATTGTCTCGCCGATGGAGAGGGACAGTCCGTCTCAATTGGAGGGTATTAAGACCAAAGTCCGCCGTTGATTAAGACCAAAGTCTATGTATAGAGGATGTCATAACAGCAACTCCGAAGTTTACATTCTCATTAATGCAAGACAGAGTTTGTAAAATTCAGAAGAAATACATTTGTGGCTGTGCAACCCCTACCAAACGCGGTGCTAGAATTCCCCTCCAGTTTCTTTATACTATAAGTTGGGGGAAATTTCACTTAGCCAGTTCGAGCTAACGGAGGATCTGTATTGATTTTTAATGGCGATTTTTCTGCTTTTCATGAATGAATACATTGTGTTGACCTTTCGACGCAAGTCCAACGGCGGACTTGTGGCGCGGCGCCTGGTCGAGCATTCGAGGCGGGTGTCCGGTTGCGACGAGACAAAGCCAAACGAGGTCGAATGAGCAGAGCAGGTATCATCGAGAGCCGGTCGGAAATGGCGCCCTCGATTGTCGCGCGCCACGTCTTTTCAGACGGGCGGCGTTGGAATGTCTCTCAATCCTCGCCGTCGAACCGCGGCAGCGGTTCGATATTCTCCACCCAGGGCAAGGCTGAGCGGCACCATATCTGTTTCGTCGGCATCAGTTCCCGCCGCTGGTCGATGCTGCCGAGACGGATGCCGACGGCGCTGCCTTTACCATTGGTGCGGTAGAGCGGCGATCCGCAAGTCGGGCAGAAGAACTGCCGGCTGAGGCCGCCGCTGTCGCCATATTTGCTGTATTCGCGCGGTTCGCCCGATATCAGCGTGAAGCGTTCCGATCGCGCCGGCGCGGTGACGCGATAGGCCGAACCCGTCAGCTGCTGGCAATCGGTGCAATGGCAAATCGAAACCCGCTCCGCGTCGATCTCCGCCTGATAGCGGATCGCGCCGCAATGGCATCCTCCTGATATATGCATCGGCCCGTCCTCAATCTGCCGGCGGGGCCGCCGGCCGCTCGGCATAAAAGGCCTTGGCATCCGCCGTGAAGGCGGCCCGCTGGTCGGCATTCGTGTAGAACATATGGCCGCCGCGATAGAGCTTCAGCCCGACGCGTCCGCCGGTGAGCGAAGGCGGCAGATGGTCGACGACGTAGCGGCTGACGCCGTAAGGCGTCACCAGATCGCTGTAGCCATGGGCGATCAGCAGATGAAATGCAGAGTTGGAGGCGAGCAACTGCCTGATGTCGTCGGTGGCGCTGGCCTGCAAGCGCGTCCCGCCGCCGCGTCCGCCACTCCATTCCCAGCGCCGGCTGATATCGCCGTCGAGCAGCGAATAGGTCATCTCGGTCTTGAAGCCGAGTTGGCTGCGGGCATAGTCGGCGAAGGCGCCGCCATAGGCGCGGGTGAAACCGTCTAGGATGGCGTCGTCGCCGCGGTCGTAATCCGATTCCGGATAGGGGTCGGGGGCGGCAAAGGAAGCGTCGTAGGGGCTCATCACCGCGCCGCTGCCGCCATCCGAATGTTTGACGAAGGAATTGCCGAGGAAGCCGCGGTTACGCGCCACGATATCCTCAGGGATACCCGTCAGTCCGGCAATCCTGCCATAAAAGGCGGCGGCACTGCTCCCTGTCGGCGGTGGGCCGGCGAGCGTCGTCAGATAGTCGCCGAGCGCGAAGGTTTCCGCCTCGCGCTGCTTCTCTTCGTCAAAGGCGTTGTGCCGGTCGAGTTCGGCGGCCGCCAGCGACGGCAGCTCAAGTGCTGCGCCGAGCGCGAACTGATCGGCGTTGAACATCAGCTGGCCTTCGAGCAAGGGCGAAAGCATGACCGCGCCGGCGACGACGATGCCCTGGCTTTCCTGCAGCACCGAGGCGACCTTGGCGGCGCGGAAGCCGCCATAACTTTCGCCGAGAAGATATTTCGGCGAATTGGACCGGTTGTTGTGCGCGACATAGAGTGCGATCGCCTTGGCGATACTCTGGGCGTCGGAGTTGACGTTGTAATAGTTGGAAGCGTCGTCGGCCTTGACCGTCCGGCTCCAGCCGGTGCCGATCGGATCGATCAGCACGAGGTCGGTGAAATCGAGCCAGCTTTGGGGATTGTCGACCAGTTTCGCGTTGGCGCCGTCGCGTCCCTGAGGCCCGAAATCGAGCACTTTCGGTCCGACCAGCCCGAGATGCAGGAAGGCGGAAGCCGCCCCCGGCCCGCCATTGAAGGCAAAGGTCAACGGCCGGTCGGCCCCCGCGTCTTTCGCGACATAGGCGGTGTAGAAAATCGCGCCGGTCCGGGCGCCGTCCTGGCCGAAGAGATCGAGCGTGCCGGCGGTTGCGGTATAGCCGATCTTCCGGCCGCCGATCGTCAGTTCGTGTTCGGTGACGGAATCAGCCGGCAGCAGCTTCAGCACGCCCTCGCGCACGCTGCGCTCGACATTCGCCTTCGGTTGACCGCCGTCCTGTGCCGGAGAGAGGGCAGGGAGCAGCGACGCCGCAAGCGCGGCCAGCAGAAACAGGGGCTGTATACGCAAAATGTCTCCTCCGGCGCGGCATGCGGGTTGAGATAGCGTAGCATCCGCAGCAGGCGACCGGCATCAAGAGATGGTGATGGGCCGGTGAGCGAGCAACTGAGTGAGCAGGTGAGCGCGTGAGCGAGCGGCTCAGGATGCCTTCTCGATCGCGCGCACATTCACCTCCAGCGGCCGGCCGGCCTTCCAGCCGTTGATCGCGGCCGCGAGCCCGAGCGCGACGAAGAGAAGCGCACACCAGGAAAAGCTGCCGGTCCAGCCGCGAATGAGGCCGACGATGAGCGGGCCGACGGCGGCAAGCAGATAACCGACGCATTGCGCCATGCCGGAAAGATGGGCGGCGACATCGGGATCGCGCGAGCGCAGCACGATCGTCGTCATCGCCGCCGCGATCAGCCCGCCCTGGCCGATGCCCTGCAGCAAAGCCCAGAGCCAGACCGTCGACAGCGGCGCGAAGAGCAGGCCGAGCAGGGCGACGACGGCGACGCCGCAGAGGCCGGCATTGATCAGCCGTTGATCGCGGCCGCGCACGGCGATATGCGGCACAACAAGGCAGGATGCGGCCTGCACCATCACCGACAGTGAAACGATCACCCCCGCGGTGACGCCGTCGAGCCCGCGTTCGCGCAGGATCGGAACCAGCCAGCCGAAGACGCAATAGGCGAGCGCCGATTGTAGCCCCATGAAGAGCGTCACCTGCCAGGCAAGCCGGTCCTGCCAGAGGCCTTTGACGTGGGTTCCGTTTCGTCTTGCCTGGCCGCTGCTGCGCAGAACCTGCGGCAGCCAGATCAGGCCGACGGCGAGCGCCGGCAGCGCCCAGATGGCGAGCGCACCCGCAAGCGAGCCGCCGAGCGCGTGCTCGAGCGGCAGTGTCAGCCCGGCGGCACTTGCCGCGCCTGCGCAGAGCGCCATCGTGTAGAAGCCGGTCATCAAGGCGGTGCGTGTGGCGAAATCCCGCTTGACCAACCCCGGCAGCAGCACGTTGCCGACGGCAATGCAGGCGCCGGCGAGCGCCGTGCCGATGAAGAGCAGCGGCACGGAGGAAAACCCGCGCAATGCAGTGCCGAGGGCGAGAAGCAGCACAACGCCGAGCAGCGTACGCTCCGAACCGAGGCGCTGGGCAAGCCGCGGCGCCAGCGGCGAGAAGGCGCCGAGGCAAACGACCGGCAGCGTCGTCAGCAGGCTGGCGCCGAGCGCTGTGAGACCAAGTTCCGAGCGGATTTCGGGCAGAAGCGCCGAGGCGCTTGAAAAGACCGGCCGCAGGTTGAAGGCGATCAGCACGAGGCTGGCGCCGAGCAGGAAACGATCTGCGGCACCGCCCACCGGTGTCGCCTGCGGCAGCGGCAGGCTGCCGGCTTCGGCGTCGATCAGCAGTTCGTCGGCCGGGTCGAGCGTGGCGGTGAGATCGTTGGAAGGCGCATTCATGACAGGATCATCCGGTCGAGGGCCACGAGAACCGGCGCCATGAAGCGGCGCACCGCCGCATCCGCCTTGTCGGGATCGCCGGTTTCGATCGCGTCGACGATATCGGCATGCGCCTGGATATCCGGTTCGGGAATATCCTTCCCCAGCGTCGCCGCGATGGTCTCAGCGATCGAGGCCGAGAAGAAATCGTAGATCTCGACCATCGCCCGGTTGCCCGACGCGGCGATGACAGCCTTATGGAAGGCGAGGTCGCGCTCGATGAAGCCGGCCTTGTCGCCGCCGTCATAGGTGCCGCGCTCGGCAAGCAGCCGGCGAAGCTCCGTTACCGTCTCCGGCGTCTTGCGCATCGCCGTCAGCCGGGCGGCCTCGACGTCGAGCGCCAGGCGCGCCTCGAACTGGTCTCGCAGGCTGGCGCGCCGCGCCATCGTCAGCGGCCGTCCGGCATCGCTGGTCGAGCGGACATAGGTGCCCGACCCCTGCCGCGTTTCGAGATAGCCCTGGGAGACGAGGACGCGTACCGCTTCGCGCACCGTGCCGCGGCTGACGGAGAGCATGGCCGACAGCGAGGCTTCATTCGGCAATTTATCGCCGACCGCCCAGCGTTTGCCGAGGATGTCGCCGCGGATCGCCTCGATCGCCTCATCGGCGAGATTTGTCCTGCTGATCGCACGCATGGAGCCACTCATAAAGTCATCGGATGACTTTATGAGTAATGGACTTTCTTCTTCTCGTCAAAGCAAAATCCGGGCAATAAAAAAGGGCCGCCTCAGCGACCCTTTCCATGAGTTTGGCCTCGAACTGGCCTGGACTGTCAAAGCAGCCCCAGGAAGGCGGGTTTTAGAGCGAGGGCTGCCTCGCTTTCATCACCTCTTCCATGCCCGTTACGAGGTCCGAAATCTCATTAGACATTGGATCACCTTCCTTTCGTTCTGTTGCTGATAGACCCAAGGTAGGCTGATTCTTTCGAGATGCAAGCAGAAATCCCCGTCAATGTCCGGCCTCGGCGGATCCGACCGTTCACAAAAAAACACAGAGCTTTGCTGAATTTGAAGGCGCCGGGCGCCACGAAACCGTCACCTTGCGCTTGCAAACCCGCCGCGCGTTAAGCTGTTATTAGCCTTGACGTTCGACAATTTCAGCATTCCCGCCGAAGCGGCGGCGGGTCCCGGAGCAAAAGCCATGTGTCGCTGGGCAGCCTATCGCGGAGACCCTCTCTATCTCGAGGAGCTGGTATCCTCGCCCGCCCATTCGCTGATCGAGCAGTCCCATTGCGCTACCCGCGCCAAGACGGCGACCAATGGTGATGGCTTCGGCATCGCCTGGTATGGCGACAGGCCCGAGCCCGGCCGCTACCGCGATATCCTGCCGGCATGGTCGGACTGCAATCTGAAGAGCCTGGCGCGGCAGATCCGTTCGCCGCTCTTCCTCGCCCATGTCCGCGCCGCCACAGGCGGCGGCACGCGCCGCGACAACTGCCACCCTTTTACCCACGATACCTGGTCCTTCATGCATAACGGCCAGATTTCAGGCTTCGAGCGCCTGCGCCGGCCGATGGAGGCGATGCTCGACGACGAGTTGTTTAATGTCCGCAGCGGCACGACCGATTCCGAGCTGATGTTCCTGCTGGCGCTGCAGTTCGGCCTGCGCGAGGCGCCGATCGCCGCGATGTCTGCTATGGTCGGCTTCGTCGAAAACCTGGCCGAGAACATCATCGGCTCGATCCTGCTGCGCTTTACCGCCGCCTTCTCCGACGGCAATACGCTCTATGCGATCCGCTACGCCACCGATCGCAAGGCGCCGACGCTCTATGCCTCGCCGGTCGGCGCCGGCTATTGCCTCGTCTCCGAGCCGTTGAACGACGATGTCGACGCCTGGGCGGAAATTCCCGATGGCAGCGCCGTCACCGTCGGCAAAAACGGCATCGACGTCGCGGATTTCCGGCCGGAAAATCGGAGCGTCGCCAAGTTGCAGCCTTTGGCCGTCTCCGCATAGTCGTCGTCGAAAATCGAAAGCGATTTTCTAAAGCGTGTCGCGATCTTTCAGATTCGCTTTTCACGCTTTAGGTCTTTGTTTTCACGCATGTCTTTATCGCAAAACCGCTGCACACTTTTGCGAGACATGCTATAACTATCCGCGGAAACGCTCGGCGATCAGCGCCGCCAGCCTTTCGGCAACCTCTTCCTTCGCCAGGTCAGGCCACCGCTCGACACTGTCGTGACGGATGAGTCTGACGCTGTTGCGGCTGCCGCCCATGATGCCGGTCGCCGGAGAAACGTCGTTGGCGACGATCATGTCGGCGCCCTTGCGCTCGAGTTTCGCCCTCGCATTGCTCTCCACATCCTGCGTCTCGGCGGCAAAGCCGATCACCAGTTTCGGCCGCATCGTGTGATGGCCGACGGTTTTGAGGATGTCGGGATTTTCAGTCAGGGCCAGCGTCGGAATGGATTCGCCCGGATGTTTCTTCAGCTTCTGATCGGCGGCCGAGGCGACGCGCCAGTCCGCCACCGCCGCCACCATGACGGCGATATCGGCCGGCAGCGCCGCCAGCACGGCATCACGCATTTCCTCCGCCCGCTCGACATGGATGGTGTGGACGCCGACGGGATCGGCGATCGTCACCGGCCCGGAGACGAGCGTCACCTCGGCGCCGAGCTTGGCAAGGGCTGCGGCGATCGCATGGCCCTGCCGGCCGGAGGAGCGGTTGGCGATGTAACGCACCGGATCGATCGGTTCATGCGTCGGTCCTGATGTGACGATCGCCTTGCGGCCTTTCAGCGGCTTTTCCCCGTCATCGAGCATGGTTTCGGCGGCGGCGACGATGTCAAGCGGCTCCGCCATCCGGCCGAGCCCGGCCTCTTGGCTCTCCGCCATCTCGCCGGCCATCGGCCCGACAAAGCGAACGCCATCGTCCCTCAGCCTCGCCGCATTGCGCCGGGTGGCCGGATGTGCCCACATTCTCGGGTTCATCGCCGGAGCCGCAAGCACCGGCCTCGCTGTTGCGAGCAGCACCGTCGAGGCGAGATCGTCGGCAAGCCCGTTCGCCATCTTCGCCATCAGGTCGGCGCTGGCGGGCGCAATCAGCACGAGATCGCAGTCGCGCGCCAGCCTGATATGGCCGACATCCTGTTCGTCCTGCCGTGAAAACAGATCGATGAAGACATGATCCGCCGCCAGGGCACCGACGGCAAGCGGCGTGACGAATTCCTGCGCCCCCTTGGTCATGATGGGACGAACGCTCGCACCGCGCTCACGCAGCCGGCGGATCAGATCCAGGCTCTTATAGGCGGCGATGCCGCCTGAGATGATGAGGAGGATGCGTTTGCCGCTGAGAGCCATGGCTTTCTACCCGTCGCCTTTTTTTGCCCGGCCTCGACCCTAAGCCTTTGGCGCAGAACATGCAATCGAGTACGGACGCTCCTGTTCTGCCTTGCGACGTCATTCATCACTGAGCAGGCTCATCAGGTTCTCTGTAACCGGCGAGCGATGCGTCCTCAGCATCGCCAGCGCCAGGCGCGCGATGGCCGGCGGCCCCTCGATCGGCGTGTAGACAACACCCTGAAGTTTGATCTGCGAGATCGACGCCGGCACGATCGACACGCCGAGATCGGCCGCCACCAGATTGACGACGGAGGAAATCTGCGGCGCCTCCTGCGCCACGGTGAGCTCGAATCCCGCCTTACGGCAGGCAAGCACGACATCGTCGTAAAGGCTCAATCCGACGAGCCTGGGAAAGAGGATGAAAGGTTCGTCGGCCAGGGCCGCAAGCGGCAGGCTGCGATGCCGTGCCAGCCGGTGGCTGGCGGGCAGGGCGATCACCATCGGTTCATCTTCAAGCCGACGCAGCCGGATGCCGGCGGGGTCTTCGAGGCTCGGGCGCATGAAGGCGGCGTCCAACTCGCCGCGTTCCAGCTTCTGCATCAGCGCCAGCGTGTTCATCTCCGTCAGCGACAGCTGCACCTCCGGCCAGCGCGCTCGGAAGCGGCGGATCGTGGTGCTGACCACGGGATTGAAGGCGGAGGATGCGGTGAAGCCGAGCGACAGCCGACCGGTCTCGCCGCGATTGGCGCTTTGCGCGGCAAGCTTCGCCTTCTCCGCTGCCGCGAGCGCCGCTTTTGCCTCACCGAGAAACGCTGCACCTGCCGCCGTCAGCTCTGCGCCATGCGGCACGCGGTGGAACAGCGCCGCACCCACTTCCGTTTCCAGGTCGCGGATTTGTTGGCTGAGCGGTGGCTGCCCGATGCCAAGTTTGCCTGCGGCGCGGGTGAAATTGCGTTCCTCCGCCACCGCAAGGAAATATCTCAGGTGCCGCAGCTCCATGGCCATCTCCAAAACATATTGAAATCGTCGTTTCCATATATTGGACAAATGAAGGGACGCTGACTAGATCGGAGGCTGGAAGGATGGATCCATGCCGAAGCCAGCCTATGCAGCAAAGCGCCCTGAGGAAACCGCGATCGCGGGACAGAGGTCCTATCTGACCCGCGGCACCGGCGCCTATCGCCGCGCCAGCCTGGCCCTTTTCCTCTCCGGCTTTTCCACCTTCTCGCTGCTTTATTGCGTGCAGCCGCTGCTGCCGATCTTTTCGCAGGAATTTTCCGTCAGTCCGGCCGAAAGCTCGCTGTCGCTGTCGCTCTCCACCGGCTTCCTGGCAGTCGCCATCATCTGCGCCGCTGCCGTCTCGGAGGGCCTCGGCCGCCGCAGCCTGATGTCGATATCGCTGCTCGGTGCAGCCTTGCTGGCGATCGCCACCGCCTTTGCCCCGAACTGGCATCTGCTGCTCGTCATCCGCGCCTTGCAGGGCTTCGTTCTCGGCGGCGTGCCTGCCGTCGCCATGGCCTATCTCGCCGAGGAGATCGATCCGCGCGGCCTCGGCGCCAGCATGGGCCTTTATGTCGGCGGCACGGCCTTCGGCGGCATGTCCGGCCGCGTGCTGACCGGCATCTTCGCCGAATATCTCGGCTGGCGGCCGGCGCTGTTCCTCATCGGCGCCATCGGCCTTGCCGCGGCGCTCGGCTTCATCGCCCTGCTGCCGCGGTCGAGGAATTTCGTCCGCCGGCCGGGCTTCGATCCGCGCTTTCATGCGAAGGCCTGGCTCGGTCATCTCAAAAATCCGGCGCTGCCCTTCGTCTTCGCCATCGCCTTCCTGGCGATGGGCTCCTTCGTGACGATCTACAATTATGCCGGCTTCCGTCTCGTGGCGCCGCCCTATAGCCTCAACCAGACCGAACTCGGCCTGATCTTCACCGTCTATCTCTTCGGCATCGGCGCCGCCTCGATCGGCGGCCTCATCGGAGACCGGATCGGGCACTTCTCTGTGCTGCTCTTCGGCCTGGCGCTGACCGCCGCCGGCTGCGCGCTGACGCTCTCCCTCGCGCTGCCAGCGATCATCCTCGGCATTATCGTGCTGACGGCCGGCTTCTTCATGAGCCATTCCATCGCCAGCGGCCTCGTCGGCAGGCTGGCGCATGGCACCAAAGGCCACGCCTCGTCGCTCTATATGCTCGCCTATTATGTCGGCTCCAGCCTCATGGGCTCGGCGGGTGGCTGGTTCTGGGCAATCAACGGCTGGGCCGCCGTCGTCGCCTTCACCCTTGTCCTGCTGACGCTCGCCTTTATCTCCGCCTGTGCCGCGCAGCGTCTTGCAAGGGAAAAAGCATGATCCGCATCGACCGTCTCGATCATCTCGTGCTGACCGTCGCCGATATCGCAGCCACCTGCGATTTCTATTCCCGCATCCTCGGCATGTCGGTCGAAACCTTCGCGGGGGGCCGCAAGGCACTGAAATTCGGCCGCCAGAAGATCAATCTGCATCAGGCCGGCCACGAATTCGAACCCAAGGCCAGACGTCCAATCCCCGGCTCCGGCGACCTCTGCTTCATCGCCGAAACGCCGATTGTCGACGTCATCGCCCATCTGCGGGCATCGGGCATTGTGATTGAGGAAGGTCCGGTCGAACGCACCGGCGCCACCGGACGGTTGCGTTCGGTTTATTTCCGAGATCCTGACAGCAATCTCATCGAGGTTTCCAATCTGATCGATTGATGCGCCGCCTGGATAAACCGATCAAGGCGAGCCTTCCCAATTCTCTACCTGCAGGTCCGCCACGTGCTCGAACTCCCTCAGATTGCGGGTGATCAGGACGAGGCCGCGCGCAGCGGCCTGCCCGGCAATCAGGACGTCATAGGGGCCGATGGGCGTTCCCGATGCTCGCAGCGCTGCGCGAACTTCTCCGGCCTTGCGCGCGTCGTTCCGGTCAAATTCCAGGATGGCGAATTGTAGCGCATCGATCCGCGCCAGATTCTCATCGATATGCAGACTTTTGTAAGCGCCGTAAAAGAGTTCATGCGCGACGATCGCCGGCATGGCGAAATCCGTTGGTGTGTGCTTGCGCAGTTCGGCGATGAGGCGGTCATTGCCCTTTATCAAGGCAATGACGGCATTTGTATCGAGCAGGTACTTCATTTGAAGAAGTCGAGGTCAGGTCGTTCCTGTTGCGCAGGCTGCTCTTCTGCTGCTGTCGCGAAGTCGGGATCGACCGGACCGATCACGTCAGCCAGCCAATCCCAATTGTCGGAAATCGGTTCGAGAACGATCGCACGCCCTTGGCGCCGGATGGTGACACTCTCGCCATCAAAGCGGAATTCCTTCGGCAAGCGGACGGCTTGCGAACGCCCTGACCAGAAGATTTTTGCGGTTTCCATGTCACGGCCCTCGGTGAGATATGACAATGATATATAGCAATTCGACTTACATTTCAATCCAGACGGATATAGGGCACGTCCTTCTTCACCACCTCATCCAGCGCCTCTTCGTAGCCCGCGTCAGCATACCGCATGACGCCCAAGGCGGTGTCGTTGGTCAGCGCGTGGTCGAGCCGCTCGTCGGCGGCTTCGGTGCCGTCGGCGATGACGGTGACGCCGCAGCTCGTCATGTAGCCGGCATAGCCGCCGCCGCCGGAATGGACGACGACGAGATCGGCCATCGACGAGCAGAGCATCATCGCATCGATCAGCGGCCAGTCGGCGATCGCATCCGAACCGTCCTTCATCCGCTCGGTCATGATATTGGGATGCGCCATGGCGCCGGCATCGAGATGGTCGCGGGAAAAGGCGACGGGACCTTTCAGTTCGCCGCCTGCGACCAGCGCATTGACGCGCCGCGCCAGCATCGTGCGTTCGCCGTGGCCGAGCCAGGCAATGCGGGCCGGCAGCCCCTCGAAGGGAACGTGCTCGCGGGCCAACCGGATCCAGTTGGTGATGATCTTGTTGTCGGGAAACATCTCGAGCAGCAGATCGTCGGTGCGGGCGATATCGCTCTCCTCGCCCGACAGCGCCATCCAGCGGAAGGGGCCGATCGCCCGGGCAAAGAGCGGCCTCAGATAGGCCTCGGTGAAGATCGGAATGTCGAAGGCATTGGTGACGCCGCCCTCTTTCGCCTGGGTGCGGATCAGGTTGCCGTTGTCGAAGACCTCGGAGCCGCGTTTCTGGAAATCCAGCATCGCCGTGACATGATCGACGATCGAAGCGCGGCTTGCCGCCATCAACTGCCCCTGGCCATCGTCGCGCAGTTCTCTCACCTGATCGAGGCTCATGCCCTTCGGCACATAGCCATAGACCAGATCGTGCGCCGAGGTCTGGTCGGTGACGATATCGGGCACGATGCCGCGCCTTGCGATTTCGGGATAGACCTCCGCCGCATTGCCGACGAGGCCGACGGAGAGCGCCCGCCTGTCCTTCACCGCCGCATCGATCATTTCAAGGGCGGTATCGAGATCGGGCGCGATCTCCTGGAGATAACCGATCTGCTGGCGCTTGCGGGCGCGCTCCGGATCGATGTCGACGCAGAGGATCGCAGCGCCCGCCATGCGGCCGGCGAGCGGCTGCGCCCCGCCCATGCCGCCGAGACCGGCCGTCAGCACGAAGCGGCCGGCGAGATCGCCGCCGAAGCGCCGCTCGGCAATGCGCATGAAGATCTCGTAGGTTCCCTGGATGACGCCCTGGCTGCCGATATATTGCCAGGCGCCCGCCGTCAGTCCGCCCCAGCAGATCAGGCCCTTGCGCTGCAGCTCGTAGAATACCTCGGCTTTCGCCCATTGCCCGACGATATTGCAGTTCGCCATGATGACGAGCGGCGCCCTGGCATGCGTCTTCACCAGCCCGATCGGCTTACCGGACTGGATCAGCAGCGTCTGGTCCTCCTCCATCTCGGTCAGCGCCTTGACGATGCCCTTATGCGCCGCCCAGCTGCGGGCCGCCTTGCCGAGCGCGGCATAGACCACGAGATTGTCAGGGTCTTCGCCGACCGACAGGACGTTTTCCAGAAGCCGCAGCAGCGCCTCTTGCCGCCAGCCCCTGGCGCGCAGCTCCGGCCCGCCGGGAATCGGAAATTTCGGATGACGCGGATTGGCTTTCGGCATCGTGGGTTCCTTTTTGCGTCTCTGCTCTTTCTCTTCTCCCCATTGGGGAGAAGGGGAAAAGCTCAGTCTTTACTTCTCCGGCAGCGATTCCACATAGGCGAGCGCGCCATCGAGCAAACGCCGTCTCAGCGCATCGTCGCCGTAAACCTCGGCCGTCGCCCGCACCCAGCCCTGCATCACCCGTTCGCCGGAGAGCATCTGGATCACGCCGGGCAGGGCCAGCGCCCAGCCGTCATTGCCCTTGCCGAGGCGGATCAGCATGCCGTCACTGCGCGCACCGCAAAGCAGATTGCCGTTCAGCAGAAAGGCCCGGCCGCCGAACATGGATTTTTCGGTAAGCCCCGGCCGGTCGCCGAGTTCCTCGCGCAGCAGTTCTTCGAGGCCGGGATCGCGCGTCATGGCTCAGGCCTTCGTTTCCAAAGCATAGCGGGCGATCTCGATCCCCATCGCCTTTTCGACGACGGGATAGACGGTGGGATCGAGCACGCTTGCCGACAGCGGGATGATATCCTTCGGCACATGCAGGATGAAGACGGACATGCCTTCCCTAAGCTGGCCGACGCTGAGCGGCTCACCCTCGGGCGACAGCGTGGTGATCACCGCGGGGAAGGTGGCAAGCCGGCCGCCATCGGCGTCGTCCACCGCCATATATTCGTTCATCACATGCAGCGTCACCGAATTTGCCCCCGAACCGACGGTGACCGTGCCGATGTCGAAGGCTTCCCTGGTGTAGACGACGTCTTTTCGAGAGATGACGCCTTCGGCGAGGATATGCCCGCCCGTCGTCTTGCAGATCGCGTCGATGACATCGGACCGGCCGCGTTTCTCCGCCGCGATGATCGCCTCTCCGAGCGCAAGCGCCATCGAGATGCCGCCGAGTGCCGCATGGCTGCGGACATAGGAGGCTCTGAGCGGGTTACGGCAGCTGGCGATGAAGCCGCCGGATTGATCGGCGGCGGCGCGCAGCACCGGCGAGATCTTCGCCGTCGCCCCCTTCACCACCAGTTCGATATACCGGTTTTCGGCGCGATTGCCGCCGACGGCCGTCTGGATCATCGGCTCGGGTGAGCCGGCCATGCCGATCGAGCCCATGTCGCCGGTCGGATGGGCGCGGATATCGCCGACCGCATCGACCACCTTGGTGCCGAGGATCGCCGAGGGCAGCCAGCCGTTCAGCGTCGAGGATTTGCCGTTCTGGCCGATGATCAGCCCGGAAAGCTTTTCGCCCAGCGCCTCCTGCAGGAGTTGCACGGCCTTCACATAATCGATGCCCTGCATTTCCCAGGGCGTGGTGGAGGCCGGCGCGCCGATGGCGGCAGCCGTCGCGATCCAGTCCTCGTCCCGCAGCTCGTCGATCGACACCAGCTCCGGCTTGCCGGCATTGACGGCCGCAAGCCCGAGCATCCGCCCGTGATCGGCCCAGCCGCCGCCGCCGGCGGCATAGACGGAGCCGCCCTTGACGGCGGCTTCGACGTCCTTCTCAACCAGTATGCGTCCCATCGGCCTTCTCCCGCTTCGAATCCGTGTCCATCTCGCGCACCGCCTCGAACAGCACGGCGGCGCCGAGCGCGATGTCGTCATTGTCGGCCCACTCGTCGGCGCAATGGCTGCGGCCTGCCCGGCAGGGCACGAAGATCATGGCCGCCGGCGCCACCTTGGCGATCCAGGCCGTGTCGTGTCCGGCGCCCGAGGCCATGCGCCGATGTTTTGCGCCGACGCGCTCGCAGGCGGCCTCGAGCGTCGAAAGCAGCCCGGCATCGCCCGGCGTCGGCAGATTGTCGGATACCCGGTTCGGCGCCTCGATCCTCACGCCATAGGCGGTCGCCAGCTTTTCGACATGGCCGTCGAGCCAGCGGCAGAAGGCCTCCATGTCGGCGCGGATTTCCGCGCGCCCGTCGATCAGCAGCACGACCTTCGACGGCACGACATTGGCGGCATTCGGCTCGATCCTGAATTCGCCGACCGTCGCCGCAAAATGCCCCGGCGTTCTGGCAAGTTCGGCGGCGGCGTTGCGAATGTCGAGCACCAGCTGCGATGCCGCCACCAGCGCATCCGCCCGCCGGTCCATCGGCGTCGTGCCGGCATGGTCGGCTCGCCCCTCGACGGCAATTTCGATGCGGGTGATGCCTGATATCGCGGTGACGATGCCGATATCCTTCCGTTCGGCTTCGAGCACCGGCCCCTGCTCGATGTGCAGCTCGAGAAAGCCGGCAATATCCGGCCTCTTCTGCTGCGCCAGCACACCCGGCTCGCCGCCCACCTGGGCAATGCCCCCGGCAAGATCGAGATCGCCGCTGACGCGCGAAAGCCAGGCCTCCGGCAATTGCCCGGTCATGCCGCGGCTGCCGATGCAGGAGACGCCGAAGATGCTGACTTCTTCAGCGAGGAAATCGACGACCTCCAGATCGTGATCGAGTTCGATGCTCTGGTCGCTGAGCGCTCGTGCCACCTCAAGCGCCGCGATCACGCCGGCAATGCCGTCGAAGCGGCCGCCGTCCGGCACCGTGTCGGAATGCGAACCGAGCATGATCGTGCCGAGCCATGGTTTACGGCCGGTGCGCCGGCCGATCAGATTGCCGGCCGCGTCGATCCGCGTTTCCAGTCCGGCCGCCTTCATCTGCGCTTCGAGATAGCTGCGGCCTTCGCGAAAGAGCGGCGAGAAGGCCCGCCGCGTCCAGGGATGCCCCGGCTCGGTGATCGCGGCCAGCGCCTCGATATCCTCAGCGATCCTGTTGGCATTGACGGGAAGATTGCGGCTCATGAACCGGCTCCCGCAATGACGTGGCGCGACGGCGGTCGGACGAACCGGCCGGTGCCGGGTTTGGCCAGCACCTTGCCGCCCTCGGCGATCTTTTCGCCGCGCAGGTAGGTGGCCGCAACCGTCCAGGGCAGGGCAATGCCGTTATAGGGGCTCCAGCCGACGACATTGTTGCCGCTTGCCGATGCATCATAGATGCTGTCGCGCGGTTCCAGCACGGTGATATCGGCATCTTTGCCCGGCGTCAGCGCCCCCTTGATATGGTCGAGCCGGAAATGCTTCGCCGGATTCTCCGCCATCAGCCTGGCCGCCCAAGTCAGCGGAATGCCGCGCTCGATCGCGCCTTTGACGAAAAGCGGCACCATCACCTCGAGGCCCGGCACGCCGGATGCGTTGGCGAGCATGTCGGGATTGGTCTTGCGGTTCTCCGACCAGCTGACGTGATCGGTCGAAACCAGCCAGACATCGCCGTCGGCCACCTTCCGCCAGAGCGTCTCCACCTCGGCGCGTGGCCGCAGCGGCGGATTGATCTTCGCCTTGCCGCCGAGGCGCTTGACGTCGTTCTCTTCGTCGAGCGTCAGATAATGGATGCAGCATTCGACCGTCGCCGCAAAGCCGTCACGCCGATAGGCGCGGGCGATATCGTAGCCGCGCCCGAGCGAGCAATGCACCACATGCGCGGGGCAGCCGGTGGCGGCACCCATTTCGAAGATCGTGTGCATCGCCAGGAGTTCGGTGATCGGTGGCCGCGACAGGCCGTGCGCCCGCCAGTCGGTGATGCCGCGCGCCTTCACCTGCGCGACATAGCTGCGCACCGCCTCGTCGTCCTCATTGTGCACGCCTGCTGTCAGCCCCGTCGGTGCGATGGCGGCAAAGCAGGCGTCGAGCAGGGCCGGGGGGATGCGCGGAAAACGCTTGGGATCGGTGCCGAACGTCGAGAATTTGAAGGCGGCGACGCCCGCCTCGACCATCTCGCCGATCCGCGCCGGGCCTTCCTCAGGATCGACGGTGCCGTAAAGCGCGAAGTCGACGCGCGCCTGCTGCCCGGCATGGTCGATCTTGCGTTTGACCGCCGCCGCCGAGCAGACGAGATCGCCCTCGTCATAGGGCATGTCGACGATCGTTGTCACGCCGCCGGCCGCTGCCGACCGCGTCGACCAGATGAAGTCTTCCTGGTTCTTCTGGGAAAGCGAATGCACCTGGGCGTCGATCGCGCCGGGCAGGATCAGCGCTTTGCCGAGCAGATGCCGTTCACGCGCCGCCGGCGGCACGCCGAGGCCGACCTCGGCGATCTTGCCGTCGCGGGCGGCGACATAGCCCTCTTCGAGAATGCAGTCCGGCAGCACCACCGTGCCCTGCAGAACGAGATCGAAGTCCATGCCGTTCCTCCTAGAATGAAGTCAGACTGTTGCCGGCCGGGGCAGGACGCCAAAAGCGCGAGCTGCTTTCGCACTGCATTCATGCCCCGACTGGTTAATGTAGAACAGGATCCCAATTTTCAGGCCCTGGCGCCTGACATCATCCTGTTCAGCTGGCCAGCCGCTCCTCGATGGGCTCCGGCGAGCCGAGTGCGAAGAAGTCGTCGAACGAAGCGATCGGCACCTGCTCGGTCAATTTTGCCAGAAAATCGTCCGATCCGAGCTCTTCCTCGATCGCCTCCACCTCGGCCGAAAGCGGCCGGTCGACGGTATAAAAAGCCGCGTGTTTGCGCACGACCTGATAAAGCATGCCGGCGACGCCCTTCGGTTCGTCTCCGAGAATGTCGATTGCCTGGGCCGACAGCAGCGCCTCGAGTGCCGCAAGCCGCTTCAGCGCCTGCATCTGCCGCTCGAAGCGCTCGATGACGAGCGGCAGGAAGGCCGCCTCGTCCTCCAGGCCGGCCGCCACGACCAGCGACTGCGCCGAAACGGGACCGGACATCGACAGGACGCGCGAGAAGATCTCGCCGGCAAGCTTGATGATCGGCCCGAAGCCGGTGGCGATCCGACCCGGCGGCACCAGATTGACCGGCAGGTCGCGCCGCTGGCCGTTGCCGAGAATGACGCAGCGGTTGAAGGCGTTGCGTGCCGCATGCGCCATGCACAGCGCCGCCGATTCGAGCAGGATGGTCACGTCGAGCGGCAGCGACCCGCCCGAGGTCATCACCCTGCCTTCCACCACCACGGGATTGTCGTCCGAGCGGCCGGTGGCGGCAAGGATCTTGTGGCCGGTCGACAGCAGGTTTTCGATGACGGCACCGAACACCTGGGCGATCATGCGCAGGCTGAGGGGGTCCTGCACGTGCGTCGCGACCGGCCAGTTCCAGTCCTCCGACGCATTGCAGAGCCAGGCGCCGATCAGCGCCTCGCGCGCTGTGCCGACATGGCGGACGGCCTTCCAGGGATCGCGGGAGGCACCGAGCGCGCCGGCCGCCATCATCGCCGTCGCCAGCAGGACGCGGATCGAGGCCGCCGCATTGCGTGTCGTTTCCGCCGCCGCGGCAAAGCTCACGGCATTGACGCTGAGCGAGGCGAGGCTGTCGCGCGGCGCCATCCGCACCGGTTCCAGCCCTGCCGCCCGGAAGGCGTCGGCCGCCTGCATCCGCTGGCCGCGATAGACCGCTTCGCCGACGCCGGTCAGCACTGCGCCGATCTGCCCCATCAGGCCGATATCGGCGCAGCCGATCGAGCCGGTGCGGCGCACGACCGGAATGAGATCGGCCTCGAGCATCCTGATATAGGCCTCGATCAGCTCCGGCGTGCAGCCGACCTGGCCGGTCAGCGCCGTATTGACGCGGATCGCCATGGCGTTGCGCACGACGTTGCAGGAAAACGGCGTGCCGGTGCCGAAATGATGGGCGCGCACCAGGCCGAGATTGAAGGTGTCGAGTTCGTCGGCCGACCACTCCACATCCTTCATGGCGCCGACACCTGTGGTCGAGCCGTAGACCGGCATGCCCGAAGCAATCGCATCCTCGACGATCTCGCGGGCGATGGCGATGCGGGCCATGCCGGTTGCCGAAGCAGAAATCGCCGCCTTGCCCGCACCGATGGTCACCATCTCGGCAAAACCGAGCGGTCGTCCGGAAAGTTCGATGCCGGGGCGTTCGTGCTGCATGTGCCAGATCTCCTAGAACAGGATGATTTTAGGCCGGTTCGGCCGAAAATTTGAATCCTGTTCCAAATTAAAGAGCCAGAGCATGATGTCGCCCGAAAACCGCTCACACTTTTCGGCATCATGCTCTAACGGTGAGACTAAGCGAGCCCTCCGTCACATGGGATATCCTAAATGCCGAACACAGCATGCTATCGGGAGGCGGTCAGCTCAGCATCCAGGCAATATAGAGAAGCGTCAATGCGATGACCCACAGCGCGATTCTGGCCGAGCGGTTGTGCCGTGCTTCGGCCTTGCCGATCGCCTCGGCCGTCTCCTCGTCGAAACGCAGGCCGTGCTCGCTCATATGCAGAAGCTGATGGTGGAATTTTTCGGTCTTCGCCGAAATTTCCGGCACGGCTTCGGCAAGCTTGACCGCCGCCTTCAGCCCGTCCTTGAGATCGGTGGCGATCCGCTTCGGCCCGAGATTGTTGCGAATCCAGTCGCCGACGACGGGCTCGGAGGCCTTCCACATGTTGAAGCGCGGGTTGAGCATGCGTGACACGCCTTCGACGACGACCATGGTCTTCTGCAGCATCACCAATTCCGGCCGTGTCGCCATGTCGAAGAGTTCGGTCACTTCGAAAAGCAGCGTCAGCAGCTTGCCCATCGAGATCGTCTCGGCCGGCTGTCCATGGATCGGCTCGCCGATCGCCCGGATCGCCTGGGCGAAGCTCTCGACATTGTGGTGGCCGGGCACATAGCCCGCCTCGAAATGCACCTCGGCGACGCGAATGTAATCGCGGGTGATGAAGCCGTAGAGGATTTCGGCGAGGAACCGCCGTTCCTTCTTGCCGAGCCGCCCGACAATACCCATGTCGACGGCGACGATCATGCCACCGGCATCGACGAACAGATTGCCCGGATGCATGTCGGCATGGAAGAAGCCGTCGCGCAGCGTATGGCGCAGGAACGACTGGATCAGCGTGTCGGCGAGCAGGTTGAGATCGTGGCCGGCCGCGCGCAGCCCCTCGACGTCAGACATTCTCGTGCCGTCGATCCACTCCATGGTGATGACGTCGCGGCCCGTGCGCTCCCAGTCGACCTTCGGGACGCGGAAGCCGGGATCGCTGTCGGTGTTTTCGGCGATCTCCGAAAGCGCTGCCGCCTCCAGGCGAAGATCCATCTCCACCTTCGTCGTCTGTTCGAGCGTCTTCGTCACCTCGACCGGCCGCAACCGCCGGCTCGACGGCATGAAGCGCTCCTGCATATGGGCGACGAGGTACATGGCCTCGATGTCGTGCGCAAAACGCTGGCGCACGCCGGGTCGCACGATCTTGACGGCGACCTTCTTGCGGCCCTGCGATGTCTCGACTTCGGCCGGGTGTACCTGGGCGATCGAGGCTGCGGCGATCGGCTCGCCGAAGCTTGCATAGAGTTCGCCGATCGGCCGCCCGAGCGAGCCTTCGATATTCGCCTTTGCGGCAGCCGAGGGAAAGAAGGCCATCCGGTCCTGCAGCTGCGACAGGTCGTTGGCGAATTCGACGCCGACGACATCCGGCCGCGTCGCCAGGAACTGCCCGATCTTCACATAGGAAGGACCGAGCCGCTCGACCGCCTGCGCCAATCGGTCGCTGCGCTTCTGATGCTTTGCCTTGCTTCGCTCGAAAATCGTGACGAAGGATTTGGCGAGCGCGACCGAAGGCGGCAGGCCTTCGGAAGGAAGCGCCGAGACGACGCCCTCACGCACCAGCACCCAGCCGACGCGCCAAAGGCGGAAATAGGCTCCGAAAGTGCTCATGCAGGAATGCCCCGGTGACGGAGGTTCGTCTCTTTTTTCTTCATTCCCTCAGAGCTTCCAGCCGGAATGCAGCGCGGCGATGCCGCCGGTATAATTGGTGTAGCTGACGCGCGAAAAGCCGGCCTGGCGGATCATCGCCGCGAAATTCTCCTGGTTCGGGAACTTGCGGATCGATTCCACCAGATACTGGTAGGGTTCGGCATCGCCGGTGATCGCCTTGCCGAATTGCGGAATGGCGTTGAACGACCAGGCGTCATAGATCTTGTCGAGCAACGGCATGTCGACTTCGGAAAATTCGAGCACCAGCAGCCGGCCGCCGCGCTTCAGCACGCGATAGGCCTCAGCCAGCGCGACATCGATCCGCGGCACGTTGCGGATGCCGAACGCGATCGTATAGGCGTTGAAGCTGGCGGCCTCGAACGGCAGTTCCTCGGCATTGGCCTCGACGAAGGTCAGATTGCCGGAAAGCTTCTTCTTTTCCGCCCGCTCGGCGCCGACGCCGAGCATCGAGCCGTTGATGTCGAGCACGGTGGCATGCGCCTGCCGGCCCGAAGCCTCGACGATGCGGAAGGCGATGTCGCCGGTGCCGCCGGCAACGTCGAGCACCTTGTAGCCCGGTTCCTTGCGCGGATTGAGCGCGGCGATCATCGCATCTTTCCAGACCCGGTGCATGCCCATCGACATGACGTCGTTCATGATGTCGTAGCGTTTGGCGACCTTGTGGAACACCTGGTTGACCATGCCCTGCTTCTCGCCGCCGGGCACTTCGCGAAAGCCGTAGGAGGTCTCCATGCCGCCATCGGCGGAAGTGCGGCTTTCTGACATCAGGCTGCTCCGTTCCTTCAAGATTCGGACACGGCGGCCATAGCGAAAGACCGCGCGCGACGTTATCACTGGGCCGCGCTCTCCGCGGCTCACTGGCGCTATAGCGCACATCGTCCTCGGTTGAAACACGTTCGATATAGATGGGTTAAGATGCCGGAATTGCCAGAAGTCGAAACGGTCAAACGCGGGCTGGCGCCGGCGATGGAGGGGGCTCGCGTCGCAAGGCTGGAGCTGCGCCGCAGGGATCTGCGCTTCCCCTTTCCCGATGCCTTGGCGGACAGGGTTTCCGGCCGCACCATTATCGGGCTTGGCCGCCGCGCCAAATATCTGCTGGTCGATCTCGACGACGGCAATACGCTGATTTCCCATCTCGGCATGTCCGGTTCCTTCCGCATCGAGGAGGGTGCGGCCTCGGCGATGCCGGGCGAATTCCACCATGCCCGCACCAAGGACGAGAAGCACGATCACGTCGTCTTTCATCTCGAGGGCTCGGGCGGCCCGCGCCGCGTCGTCTATAACGACCCGCGCCGTTTCGGCTTCATGGATATGGTAAGACGTGCCGATCTTGCCGCCCACCCCTTCTTCCGCGATCTCGGCCCGGAGCCGACGGGAAACGATCTCGGCGCCGCCTATCTCGCCGACCGTTTCCGCGACAAGGCGCAGCCCTTGAAGAGCGCGCTTCTCGACCAGAAGAACATCGCCGGTCTCGGCAATATATACGTCTGCGAGGCGCTGTGGCGTTCGCATCTTTCGCCGATTCGCGCCGCCGGCACGCTGGTGACGCCGGGCGGCAAGCCGAAGGAAAAGCTCGGCCTGCTCGTCGCCTCGATCCGCGACGTCATCGCCGATGCGATCGCCGCCGGCGGATCGTCGCTGCGCGACCATATCCAGACGGACGGATCGCTCGGCTATTTCCAGCATTCCTTCTCCGTCTACGATCGCGAAGGTCAGGCTTGCGGCACGCCCGGCTGCGGCGGTACGGTCGCCCGTATCGTCCAGGCGGGTCGCTCCACCTTCTATTGCGCCGCCTGCCAGAAATAAGAGAGAACCGGGAGACCAGCATGGCTTACGAGACACTGATCGTCGAAACCCGAGGCAATATCGGCCTCGTCACGCTGAACCGCCCGCAGGCGCTGAATGCATTGAATTCCACCGTCCTGAAGGAGTTGAAGGCGGCCTACGCCGGCTTCCATGCCGACGAGGCGGTCGGCGCCATCGTCATCACCGGCTCCGAACGCGCCTTTGCCGCCGGCGCCGATATCAAGGAGATGCAGTCGCTCCAGTTCGCCGACATCTATAAGAGTGACTTCATCAGCGGCTGGGACGACATCGCCAAGGCGCGCAAGCCGGTCATCGCCGCCGTCAGCGGCTTTGCCCTCGGCGGCGGCTGCGAGCTGGCGATGATGTGCGATTTCATCATCGCCTCGGAGACGGCGAAGTTCGGCCAGCCGGAAATCACCCTCGGCGTCATCCCCGGCATGGGCGGCTCGCAGCGGCTGACGCGCGCCGTCGGCAAGGCGAAGGCGATGGATCTTGTCCTGACCGGCCGGATGATGGATGCGGCGGAGGCCGAACGATCGGGACTCGTTTCGCGTGTGGTGGCGCCCGAGCGTCTTCTCGACGAGGCTCTTGCCGCAGCCGAAAAGATCGCCTCGCTTTCGCAGCCCTCGGTGATGATGGCCAAGGAGGCGGTCAACCGTGCCTTCGAGACGACGCTGGAGGAGGGGCTTCGCTTCGAGCGCCGCCTGTTTCACAGTCTCTTTGCCACCGATGATCAGAAAGAAGGCATGGCGGCCTTTGTCGAGAAGCGCAAACCTGCCTTTCAGCACCGTTGAATGGTTTTCGGTGCTTCCGGCTGGAAAGCTTGAAAATCCGCGTTGACGTGGGCCGGCTTTAGGGTTATATGCCCGCCCACGGTTCGGAAAGCCGCTCTGGTTTTCCGCGATTGCTCCCGCATTGCTGGATTTTGTGGCCGCAGGGCCCGCGGTAATGGCGGAGTTTGTTCGAATTCTTGAGAGAGGCATCCATGGCCAATACAACTTCGGCGAAAAAAGCGACCCGCAAGATCGCCCGCCGTACCGACGTCAATAAGGCTCGTCGCTCGCGCGTTCGCACTTTCGTTCGCCAGGTCGAAGAGGCTATCGCATCCGGTGACGCCGACAAGGCGAAGGCCGCTTTCCTGGCCGCTCAGCCGGAGCTTGCCCGCGCCGCCAGCAAGGGCGTGCTGCACTCCAACACGGCATCGCGCAAGGTCTCTCGCCTGGCCGCTCGTGTGAAGGCTCTTTCGGTCACCGCGACCGCGTAATCTTCCGTTAACGACCTCCTCGTTATGATTAGCCCGGTAATTTTACCGGGCTTTTTCGATTCCGCTGATTGGCGTCTTCATGGTTAATCGCACGACTGTTTCGTGTCAGCGCCATGACAGGAAAAGTCCTTAAAAAACAATGGCTTGCGCAAGGATGCTTTCGCGCTGCGCGACTCTGGCCTGCGCTCCGGGGACCCTGGGCGAGTCAAGAAGATTTTTATTTTTTTTCTTTCTTTGCGTGTCAAAATAGCCCGAACGGGGAATCTCCTTGATTCAAAAGCGATTCTTTTTTGACGCTGGTGTGACGCCCGAAAAGGCCGGGCGGAGTCAATGGCCGCATCTTAATTTTGCGTAAAATTCATCGTTGATCTTGCCATTTGATCCTGCCTAAATGGCTTCCAACAAAGGGCGCGGACATCACCTGCAGAGGCTCGGTCTTAACTGCCACGTCGGCAGGGCGATAAGTTTGTGCCATTTGTTACGGAGCCTTGCGCTTCCGTTTTTTCAAGCACTCGACGGATTTGAGCCGTAACGTGGCTGTTACGGGGCAGGGATGTTTTGTGCCTATGGCAACCACACGTTTAACGTGAGGCTGCCGGATAGGGATAGTAATATTGCGTTCGGGCTGGTCGGCCGAAAACGAGGATCGACCGCCAGCCTGGCACGGAAGCCGATGAAGGTTGCCGCATGAACGCGGTACCTGCACCGGTGTTCTGCGCCATGTTTGAGTGAACCGGCAGGCGAGTGGCTTCATGAGGATGCCGCCAGCCCGTCAAAGGCGGGGAATGCTCGGGCGGCTGTTTTAGCGGAGGCCGCCCGGTGGAATTGAAAGGCGGCATTATGCAGATGAATACGATGACGGCAGGCGGGCACGACAACGGGGATGCGGCACCGCAGGCATTCGGCTCCATTCGCCTGGAAATGGGGGAAGCAAAGGCGGAAATGAAGCAGAGCATTTTGTTCGAGCGCGTCAGCGCGCGCTTGAAGGCCCAGGTCGGCCCTGATGTCTATGCCAGCTGGTTTGCCAGGTTGAAGCTGCATTCGGTATCGAAGAGCGTCGTTCGCCTGTCGGTTCCCACGACCTTCCTGAAGTCGTGGATCAACAATCGTTATCTCGATCTCATCACCGGTCTGTTCCAGGCCGAAGATCCGGAAATCTTGAAGATCGAAATCCTGGTGCGCACGGCGACGCGCAGCGGCATGAAGGCCGCCGACGAGGTGGTCCAGCCCGAGCCGGCTGCTCCCGCGCAGATGCGCCGCCAGCCAAGCGCCCAGCCGGCCGGCCAGGCCGTCCAGCAGACGGTTTCGGCTGTTGCCGCCGCAAGGCCGGCAAGCTTTGGTTCGCCGCTCTTTGGTTCGCCGCTCGATAGCCGTTTCACCTTCGAAACCTTCGTGGAAGGCAGCTCCAATCGCGTCGCGCTTGCGGCTGCCAAGACGATTGCTGAGGCCGGTTCGGGCGCCGTGCGCTTCAATCCGCTCTTCGTCCATTCGACCGTCGGGCTCGGCAAGACGCACCTGCTGCAGGCGATCGCCAATGCGGCGGTGCAGAACCCGCGGGCTCTGCGCGTCGTCTATCTGACGGCGGAATATTTCATGTGGCGCTTCGCCACCGCGATCCGCGACAACGACGCGCTGACGCTGAAGGATTCGCTGCGCAACATCGACCTCTTGATCATCGACGACATGCAGTTCCTGCAGGGCAAGATGATCCAGCACGAATTCTGCCATCTCCTCAACATGCTGCTCGACAGCGCCAAGCAGGTGGTCGTCGCTGCCGACCGCGCGCCCTGGGAGCTGGAATCGCTCGACCCCCGCGTCCGCTCGCGCCTGCAGGGCGGTGTGGCGATCGAACTCGATGCGCCGGATTACGAAATGCGTCTCGAAATCCTCAAGCGGCGCCTTGCGGCCGCCCGCCTGGAGGATCCGTCGCTCGAAATTCCGGCCGATCTGCTGCAGCACGTCGCCCGCAACATCACGGCCAGCGGCCGCGAACTCGAAGGCGCCTTCAACCAGCTGATCTTCCGCCGCTCCTTCGAGCCGAACCTGTCGATCGAGCGCGTCGACGAACTACTCGCCCATCTCGTCGGCTCCGGCGAGCCGCGCCGTGTGCGCATCGAGGATATCCAGCGCATCGTCGCCAGGCACTACAATGTCTCGCGCCAGGAACTGGTCTCCAATCGCCGCACCCGTGTCATCGTCAAGCCGCGCCAGATCGCCATGTATCTGTCGAAGACGCTGACGCCGCGCTCCTTCCCCGAGATCGGCCGCCGTTTCGGCGGGCGTGATCACACGACCGTGCTGCACGCCGTGCGCAAGATCGAGGAGCTGATATCGGGAGACACCAAGCTTTCGCACGAAATCGAGCTGCTGAAGCGGCTGATCAACGAATAAGCGGTGGATTTTCGAGGACATTCGGCGGCCGGGAGCGATTCCGGCCGTTTTCCTTTATAAGCTTTTTATTCTATACCTCCGGCCATGCCGTGCACGTCCGATTTGGAGCGGCGCGCATCGGACAAAATGAAAGCGCCGAAGCGGGCGCGTGGGAGGATATGCATGAGTTTCAAAAAGATTGCCGTTGTCGGCCTGGGCAAGGTCGGACGGCTGGCGGCGACGCTGTTGCATGAAGGCGGCTTCGACGTCATCGGCGTCGATGCGCAATTGCCGCTGGGCGATCTGCCGTTCAAGTGCCGCACCGGCGATATTTCCGACGCTCAGGTGATTGGCGAACTGCTCTCCACTGTCGAGGCGGTGCTCTCCTGCCTTCCTTACCATCTGAACATCGAACTGGCCCGCGCCGCCCATCTTGCCGGCATCCATTATTTCGATCTGACCGAAGACGTTCCCACAACCAACTTCATCATCGAACTGTCGAAGACGGCCCGCGGCCTGATGGCGCCGCAATGCGGCTTGGCGCCGGGTTTCGTCGGCATCGTCGGCGCAAGCCTTGCCGACGGCTTCGAGCGCTGCCGCTCGATCCGCATGCGCGTCGGCGCCCTGCCGCAGCATCCGACCGGCCTTCTCGGTTATGCCTTCAACTGGTCGCCGGAAGGCGTCGTCAACGAATATCTGAACGATTGCGAGGTCATCGAGGGCGGTGTGCGCAAGCTGGTCTCGCCGATGGAATGGCACGAGACCATCTATGTCGGCGGCGTCAAGCTCGAAGCCTTCACCACCTCGGGCGGCCTCGGCACCATGTGCGACACCATGCTCGGCAAGATCGACAATCTCGACTACAAGACCATGCGTTATCCCGGCCATATGGAGCTGATGAACTTCTTCTTCCATGAGCTTCTGATGCGCGACAAGCGCGCACTCGCCGGCGAGATTCTGACCAATGCCAAGCCGCCCGTCGAAGACGACGTCGTCTATGTCCACGTCGCCGCCGAGGGGACGGAGAATGGCAGCCTGCGCCGCAAGGAATTCGTGCGCGCCTATTATCCGATCGAGATTGCCGGCGCGCGCCGCACGGCGATCGCCTGGACGACGTCGGCCTCCGTCGTCGCCGTCATCGAGATGGTCCGTGACGGGCTGCTGCCGGCGACCGGCTTCCTGCATCAGGAGCATATTCCGCTGGAGATGTTCCTGAAGACGCCGACCGGCAGCCTGTTCAAGGCGGGTGCTACCAATCACGGCTGAAGATGATTTCGGCGCGGCGGTAAGGTCATCGCCGCGCCGGAAACAATCCGTTGTCCGATATCAGCAGGCGAGATCGGCGACGACGGAATCGAGGATCAGCATGCCCGCCGGTGTGCAGCGCAGCCGTGAATTGCCGATCCGCTCGATGAATTTATGTTCGAGCAGAAACTCTTCCCGCTTCGGATCGAGCTCGCGGCCGGAAAGCTGCTGCCAGCGGGCGAGATCGACACCTTCCCTGAGCCGCAGCCCCATCAGCAGCAATTCGTCGGACTGTTCCTCGTAGCCTAACCGCTCCTCGTCGAGAATGCCGTGGCCGTCGCGCTCGACCATGTCGAGCCAGGCTTCCGGCTTGCGCCCGGTCGCCGTCGCGATTTTTTCGCGGCCGCGCGTCAGCCGGCCTTGCGCGCCCGGCCCGATGCCGGCATAATCGCCGTAACGCCAGTAGGTCAGATTGTGCCGGCTTTCCGCACCCGGCCGGGCGTGGTTGGAAACCTCATAGGCGGGCATGCCCTCACCCGCGGTGATCTCCTGCGTCGCCTCATAGAGCACGGCCGATTGCTCGCCATCCGGCACGATCAGCTTGCCCGCCTTGTGCAGGCCGTAGAAGGGCGTGCCTTCCTCGATGGTCAGCTGATAGAGCGACAGATGATCGACCGCATAGGCGATCGCCTGCTTCAGCTCCCTTTCCCAGTCCTCGACCGTCTGGTCCGGCCGGGCATAGATGAGATCGAAGGACATGCGCGGGAAAATGTCGCGCGCGAGGACGATCGCCTTCAGCGCATCGGCGACGTCATGCAGCCTGCCGAGAAATTTCAGGTCCCGGTCGTTCAGCGCCTGCACGCCGAGCGAGACGCGATTGACGCCGGCCGCCCGGTAGCCGCGGAAGCGCTCGGCCTCGACGCTGGAAGGATTGGCCTCCATGGTGATCTCGATACCATCAGGCACGTGCCAGTGCCGGGCAATGCCGTCGAGAATGGCGGCAACCGTTTCCGGCTGCATCAGCGAGGGTGTGCCGCCGCCGAGGAAGATGCTCGTCACCGTCTTCGGCCCGCTCATCGCCCGCACCGCCGCCGTCTCCTTCAGGAAGGCGGCGGCAAAGCGCTCCTGATCCACCGGCTGGTGGCGCACATGGCTGTTGAAGTCGCAATAGGGACACTTCGCCGCGCAGAAGGGCCAATGGACATAGACGCCGAAGCCGGGCTCGCCGGTATCGGGCAGCAGCGTCGCATCGCGCGAGGAGCCTGGCGTATCGAAATTGCCCACGAACAGATCTTATGCCTCCAGGCAGGTTTCGACGAAGAGTTTGAAGGCGCGCGCCCGGTGCGACAGCGCCTGCGGCTTGCCGAAATTCCAGCCGTGTTTTTCCTCGCCGCTCATCTCGCCGAAGGTAACGCCGTAGCCCTCCGGCTGGAAGACCGGATCGTAGCCGAAGCCCTGCGTGCCGCGCGGCGGCCAGACGACATTGCCCTCCACTTCGCCGCGGAAGAGTTCGGTATGCCCGTCCGGCCAGGCGAGGCAGAGCACGCTGACGAAACGCGCGGTGCGCTGTTCAGGCGTCGTGGCGCCTGCTTCCTGCAGCGCCTTTTCCACCTTCGCCATCGCCATGTCGAAATCACGCGTGCCGTCGGCTCTTTCCGCCCAATTGGCGGTGTAGACGCCGGGATCGCCGCCGAGCGCGTCGACCACCAGGCCGGAATCGTCCGACAGCGCCGGCATGCCGGCGGCACTGGCCGAGGCGACCGCCTTGATCGTCGCATTCTCCTCGAAGCTGGTGCCGGTCTCGTCGGGCTCGACGAAATTCAGCTCGGCCGCCGATTTGGCGGTGAAGCCGAGCGGCCCGATCAGTTCCTGGATCTCGCGGATCTTGCCGGCATTGTGGCTGGCGACGACGATGGTCTTCGTTTCAAGCTTGCGCATTCAGATATCCTGTTCGATGCCCCAGATTTTGGCCTCCGCGCATTCCAGGCTGTTGCCGGCCGGATCGCGGAAATAGATCGAGCGGCCGCCGTTCGGCCAATGCACCTCGGATTCGATCGCCACACCTGCCGCTTTCAGCCGTTCGGCCATCGCATCGATATTGCGGCCGGCGACCCGGAAGCAGGCATGGCCCTCGCCGCTCGTGCCGTGCGGCGGCACCTGCAGGGCATTGGGCGCCGGCGGCTTTACCGTTTCCTCGGGGTTGAAGATCAGCAGCACGCCGGGGCCGCAGCGGAAGAAGACATGCCGGTTGGCCGCACGGGTGATCTTTTCAAGTCCGAGAACGTCTTCGTAGAAGACCTCCGCCGCATCGAGATCCCGCGCATAGAGCGCCGTTTCCAGCATGCCTTCCAGCATGGGGTTCATCCCGCAATCGCCTGCTTCTGCAGGGCGACGAGTTCGCCGATGCCGTTCTTGGCAAGACCCATCAGCGAGGTGAATTCCTCTTCGGTAAACGGCGTGCCTTCGGCCGTGCCCTGGATCTCGACGATGCCGCCGGCGCCGGTCATGACGAAATTGGCATCGGTCTCAGCCGAGGAATCCTCGAGGTAATCGAGGTCGATCACCGCCTGGCTGGCGAAGACGCCGCAGGAGATGGCGGCGACATGATCCTTCAGGACCCGGTCGACCTTGATCATGTTGCGGCTTTCCATCCATTTCAGGCAATCGTAAAGCGCGATCCAACCGCCGGTGATCGATGCGGTCCGCGTGCCGCCATCGGCCTGGATGACATCGCAATCGAGGGTGATCTGCCGTTCGCCGAGCGCCTGCAGATCGACGACGGCGCGCAGCGACCGGCCGATCAGCCGCTGGATTTCCTGGGTGCGGCCGCCCTGCTTGCCGGCCGCGGCCTCGCGCTTCATGCGTTCGCCGGTCGCCCGCGGCAGCATGCCGTATTCGGCCGTCACCCAGCCCTTGCCGGTATTGCGCAGCCACGGCGGCGTCTTGTCCTCGAGGCTTGCGGTGCAGAGCACATGCGTATCGCCGAACTTCACCAGGCAGGAGCCTTCCGCATGCTTGGAAAAGTTGCGCTCGAACGAGACCTTGCGCATCTGGTCGGTTTTTCTGCCTGAAGGCCGCATTCTTATCTCCTGGAGTTGCTGACCGCTTCTACGATTGGCGGCGCCCATTTGCAAATTCCCTTTTGCCACGGCGGCGAGTTTGACTATATTTTCGGAAGCATCATCAGTTTGGGTTCGAGAGGTTCATGGGCATCAGGTCGACGTCGGTTTCGGATGCCGTTGCCGTGCTGGACGAGCGCTCCCGGGAAATCTTTCGCCGCATCGTCGAAGGGTATCTGGAAAGCGGCGAACCGCTCGGCTCGCGCAATCTGTCACGCCTCCTGCCGATGTCGCTGTCGCCGGCCTCGGTGCGCAACGTCATGAGCGATCTCGAAGAGCTCGGCCTGATCTATTCGCCGCATATCAGCGCCGGCCGGCTGCCGACCCAGATCGGCCTGCGCTTCTTCGTCGATGCCTTCATGCAGGTCGGCGATCTCTCCGCCGAGGACCGCGCCAATATCGACCGCCAGGTGCGGGCGGAAAGCGGCGGCAATCCGGTGGAATCGATGATGAACGAGGCGAGCCGCATGCTGTCGGGCATTTCGCGCGGCGCCGGCCTCGTCATCACCTCGAAAAGCGATCCAGTGCTGAAGCATGTCGAGTTCATCCGGCTCGAGCCGACAAAGGCGCTCGCCGTGCTCGTCGGCGATCATGACCAGGTGGAAAACCGTATCATCGAGCTGCCGGCCGGCGTCACCTCCTCGCAGCTGACGGAGGCGGCGAATTTCCTCAATGCGCACATGTCCGGCCAGACCCTGCCGGAGCTGCGCAAACAATTGAGCAGGCTCAAGGACGATGTCCGACACGAGCTCGATGCGCTGTCGCGCGATCTCGTCGAGCGCGGCATTGCCGTCTGGGCCGGCAGCCCTGATGAGGGTAAGCCCGCCCAGCTGATCATTCGCGGCCGCGCCAACCTGCTCGAAGGCCTTGGCGGCGCCGAGGATCTCGACCGGCTGCGCATGTTGTTCGACGATCTCGAAAAGAAGGACAGCTTGATTGAGATCCTCAATCTGGCCGAAAGCGGCTCGGGCGTGCGCATCTTCATCGGCTCGGAAAACAAGCTCTTCTCGCTGTCCGGCTCGTCGCTGATCGTCGCGCCCTATCGCGACGAGGACGACCGGATCGTCGGCGCCGTCGGCGTCATCGGCCCGACGCGGCTCAATTATTCCCGCATCGTGCCGATGGTGGATTACACCGCCCAGCTCGTCTCCCGCCTTTCGCGCAATCCGCTTTAAGAACGTCGCCGAAGAAGGCGCGGAATTTTCTCTTCTTTGTCACGCAGACTTGATTTTTTTCGGTCAAACCTCGATATCGGGCGCATCTGAAGACACCAACCGGAGACCGTCATGACCGATGAAACGACGAAAAACGGACCTGACGCAACTGCGGCCGATGCCGCAGCCGACGCCGCCGCCTACGTCGAGAACGATACAGTGCAGGAAGAGACCGCCCAGCCAGACCCGCTTGAGCTTCTGAAAGCCGAAAACAGCGACCTGCGCGACCGCTATCTGCGCCTTGCCGCCGAGATGGACAATCTGCGCCGCCGCACCGAGCGCGAGGTCAAGGACGCCAAGTCCTATTCCGTCGCCGGTTTCGCCCGCGATATGCTCGCCGTCTCCGATAATCTGCGCCGGGCGCTGGATGCCATCTCTCCGGAGGCCAAGGCCACTGCCGATGCCGGCCTGACCACGCTGATCGAAGGTGTCGAGATGACCGAACGTGCCATGCTGTCGGCGCTCGAGCGCCATGGTGTGCGCAAGCTGGAGCCGGTCGGCCAGAAGTTCGATCCGAATTTCCATCAGGCGATGTTCGAGGTGCCGAACCCGGAAGTGCCGAACAACACGGTCGTCCAGGTCGTGCAGGCGGGCTTCACCATCGGCGAGCGCGTGCTGCGCCCAGCCATGGTCGGTGTCGCCAAGGGCGGCCCGAAGCCGGCCGAAGCCGAAACCAATTCCGTCTTCGACGAGAAGGACGCCTGAAGTCGTTTTCCTTCTCTCTTGTGAGAGAAGGAAAACCAAAGATCAGATGCGGGCGAAGCGTTCGATCAGAAGATCGAAGAAACCGTCCGCATCGACATGGCGCATCACCTTGGCATTGGGCTTGCGATCCGTCACATGCCACCAGTCGACGACGGTCATGCCGACGGTGAGTTCAGAGCGGACCTCGATCTCGACATTGCAGTCCCGGCCCTGGAAAAGCTCCGGCTTCAACAGATAGGCGACGACCGTCGGGTCATGCAGCGGCCCGCCGTCGGAGCCGTATTTCTCGATATCGAAGCGTTCGAAGAATTCCAGCATCTCGACCATCGCCTGTGCCGGCGCCGTGCCGATCTCGGCCATGCGCTTCACCCGGTCCTTGCGGGTCAGCAATTGATGCGTCACGTCGAGCGGCATCATCACGATCGGCACGCCCGAGCGGAAGACGATGTCGGCGGCCTCAGGATCGACATAGATGTTGAACTCGGCCGCCGGCGTGATGTTGCCGCCCTCGAAGAAGCCGCCGCCCATCATCACCAGCTCGCGGATGCGGGGTGCGATATCCGGCGCCTTCTGCAAGGCCATGCCGATATTGGTGAGCGGCCCGAGCGTGCAGAGCGTCACGGTGCCTTCCGGCTCGCGGCGCAGCGTCTCGATGATGAAGTCGACGGAATGGCCCGGCTGCAGCGCCATCGTCGGTTCGGTGAGTTCGGGGCCGTCGAGGCCGGTCTTGCCGTGCACGTGCTCCGCAGTCACCAGCTTGCGGGCGATCGGCCTGTCGGCGCCGGCGAAAACCTTCGTCTCCGGCCGGCCGCAGAGCTCACAGACGATGCGCGCATTGCGGCTGGTCAGCGAAAGCGGCACGTTGCCGGCGACCGTCGTGATCCCCAGTACCTCCAGCTCATCGGGGCTGCCGAAGGCCAGCATGATGGCGGCCGCGTCGTCCTGGCCGGGATCCGTGTCGATGATGATTTTTCTTGCACTTGCCATTGCGACCGTCCCGTCCTCGCCATGCCGGTTGCTGCGGCATGCACCACTTGTTCATTTCCCGTCACAAATCAGCACATTTCGCACGGGGCACGTTTTGATGCGAGGCGATGGCCGCTTTGTCAAGCAAGCAGGCGGGCGCCGGCCATCTTAAACTTGGGAGGGCTTAAAATCGGGGCGGCGTCCCCGACAACCCGCCTGTGCCTTGCAGCGCCGGGGTCCTGTCCCCATATTAGCGGCATCCGGATGCTGCGCTTGAGGTCCGGGATGGTCGCTTGCATCAAGGACTTGAAAAGAGATGAGCCGCATTACCCCTTTCGCCAGCCCGCTGCTTCTGGGCTTCGATGCCATGGAAAAGACGCTGGAGCGCATTTCCAAGGCGAGCGACGGATATCCGCCCTATAATATCGAACGCATCGCCGCCGACAGCGGCGCGCCGGAACGTCTGCGCATCACCCTTGCGGTGGCCGGCTTCAGCGAGGAGGAACTCGACGTCTCCACCGAGGAGAACCAGCTTGTGATCCGCGGCCGCCAGGTGGAGCAGGGCGAGCGGGATTATCTCTATCGCGGCATTGCCGCCCGCCAGTTCCAGCGCACCTTCGTTCTTGCCGACGGCATGCAGGTGCTCGGCGCCGGCCTGAAGAACGGCCTGCTCTCCGTCGATCTAATTCGTCCGGAACCCGCGCGCATGGTCAAGAAAATTAACATTTCGGTTTCACAGTAGCACAACGGTTTGTCGAACCGTTGGTCCCTTCTTCCGGAGGAACAGGAATGTTGATGAAAGAAGCCACGTCTCACTTGACCAAATCCGAGCTTGCCCACATCGGCAACGGCGAGGTCGCCTACATCAGAAAAATGCGCACCGAAGAGGTCGCCAAGTGTTTCCCCGAGGCGCCGGATATCGATCCGAACGTCGATCTCTGGGCACTCTTCGGCGCCGACGGCACGCCGATCCTCTTGACGGACAACCGCTCCAGCACCTTCTTCAAGGCCGCCGAGGACGAACTGAAGACGGTCAGCCTGCACTGACCGTCGAAAAGTGCCTAATTGTCGCGACGCTGCTTCATCGTCGTTGGTGCTGTGCCGTGAGGCCCCCTCATCCGACCCTTCGGGCCACC